>JAMJTW010000036.1 GCA_024281175.1 Candidatus Thiovulum imperiosus | reverse complement strand
ATAATTCAACAACAAATTTCAAAAAGAACACGAACTTTGTTTTCGTGAGTGGAAGTATAGGGAAATAAACTTAAATTAAACTTTGATTTAAAGTTCAAGATTTGGAATTACAGCAAGAATTTTTGGGGCTGACCAAATAGACTTGTTTCTCTCTTTGTCATTTCGATATGAGCTTAGCAATACAGAAATCTTGGAAACTTATCGTTTTAATCGAAGTGATGTAAAAGATTTCTCACTCTAAAGGGTTCGAAATGACATATAAATTGTGGTTACAAAATTAGAGTTCAGATTTTGCAAACTCTTTTAAAAATTCAAGGAACTCGATTGCACTCTCATCTTCTGTAAAGTGAGCAAAGGCTTTGAGTTGGTCTAAGCTACTCTGAAGACTACCCTCATCTATGTTTTTTCTTTTAGCATAATCTTCAAAGACTTTTTCTGCCTCTTCAACTCTATTTTGAAGAACAAGAAATTCGGCTTGAGTCATCGTTTCCCAAAAACAGTCTGGATTGTATCTCCAACCTATTTTTCTGAAAATAGCTGAAGCACTCTCTCGATTTTCATCTTCAATTCGATTTAGCATCTCAAAAAGATAAGCTACATTTATAGCGTAGTAGTATCTTTCTGAATATTTTTTACTCTTTTCTCCCATTTTAGTAATTTCGGAAAAATACTTCATATAGTAAGTTAGAGCAATATTGAGAGTTTTTACATCAAGTTCTTCAAGTAACTCTTTTCCATCTTTTCCATAGAATGCTTCTCTTTTGATTTGACTTCCAATAAGAAAATCAACTTCTGGATTATATACATTGTAGCCTCTATTTGACAACTTCTTGAAAATAATTTTTGCTTTTGTTCTCTTTCCTAACTTATCAAAAATCAGGGCTTTGATGAAATCGACTTCATTCTCATTTTTGATCGAAAATTCAGACTCACTATCTTCTATGCTCTCTAAAACTTCAAAACCCTCTTTAAGCTGTCTCTTCTCATAAAGCATTTGAGCTAAAAAGAGACGAAATTTCATTCCCTCTTTCTCTAAATCTAATTTGGAAATATCAATTTTTTTTTTCTCTTTAAAATTTTTTAGTGAGTTCTCTTTATCTAAATCATTTAGTTGGTGCACTCCATCTTTAACAACTGTAACTCCACCTGCCCAATCTTTAAAGTAGTTTGGTAACTGTTCTCTCATATCAACTTCAGACGAAAATGTATCTGTCCAAATAGTTGGCTCTAAATTTAATGCAAGATTTATAAGAATTTGTTTAGTATCTTTCAAATCTGTATTGCTTTTAAGCCAATTACCAACTGTTACTGAAGTAACATAGCTCTTTTTCTCTTTTCCAAAAATATCTCGAAGTTCAAAGCTCTTTTCCATAACACCATTTATATAATTAGCTATTTGCTTTGGAGTCTGACCAACCTCATCAGCTTTCTCCTCTACAATAATTCTAAATCGAATTGAATTACAGGTAGTTTCTGTTATCTTCTTATCAACTTCATAACAGGTTTTAGACTTTTCTTTGTCTCTTTTAAAGCCATGAATTCTCTTTTCAAAATCTTCTACCGTTTTAAAATCTTCACTCCAAATTTTCTGTGTATATTCCAATTTTGAAGCTATGACTTTTTTAGCAGGTGCTGAAACATCAACTTCATTTGCAATCCACTTATCAACTATATTGGCTTCAAACACATTTCCGAAATATTTTGCTATCTCTTCAGGCGTAACACCAACCTTATCACTTTCTAACTCAAATAGCTTTGTAGCCTTTTGAGCATTTGTAATTTTTCCCATTTCTATCCTTAAAATTTATATATCGCTCCGATTTGGAAAGTTCCAAATTCGCTTTTATCATCTGTTTCACTATTTGTGATACTTTTATACTCTACTTTCTCATGAAATCTAAAATTGTATTGATAAGAGAGAGAGATTTCAAAGTTCTCTTTAATTTCATAGTAGCTTCCAATACCAAGAGAAGCTCCAAGAAACTCTATTTTACTCTTTTCTAATTCAAACTTCTCCTTATCTTCTTCTGAAAATTCTTGAAAACCATACTCCCCTCCAGCTTTTAGAAAAGGAGAAAACTTCTCAAAGTTCCAAACCCAAAGTTTCTCATATCCAAAAGAGTGAATAGGTTCTTCATACTCTCCATCTGTTTGAAACATATAGAAAAGTTGGTGTCGAACTTTCTCAACTTCATATCCTAAAAAGAGAGTTCCAGAAAACTCAAAGAAATCCTCTTCCTCTGTATCTCTGTTGTAGTTGAAAATTTGCGAAGCTCCACCTGAAACTCCTCCATAAATACCTTTTGGTGATGAGGTATCGAGAGAGAAGAGAGAGAGGGGAACAAGTAAGAAAGCTATTCTGTACATGATATTTCCTAAGAAAGCTATTCTGTACATGATATTTCCGCGGAAGTTATGTAATAGACTTTCTGGTAATCAACTCCATTCAGAGAGTAATCTATGCTAACAGAGAAGTTTTCTGAAAATATATTTTCATCTATTACTATACTTCTTTGGTTTTCTGAAACTTCAAAGTAGATACCGTTTTCACTTTCCCAAGTGATATTTGTAATATCAAAGTTACTATTTAAATTTAGAACTATTTCTGTATTGCAATTTAAATCAATAGACTCCAGAATTTCAACTCTTGAGCTATCCAATTCATTTTTCTCAACTCCGAAAAATTCTGTAAATTGAACATAATCATCTCGATTTGAAAAGAGTTTTAGGGAAAAAATAGTTGAGTTTTTTTCACCAAATATATCATCTACATAACCAGAAATTACTTTTACACTATTGGTTGGGTTTGAAATATCTCCTTTGAAAATAGAAGTTGAACTATCTTCTCTATAAATTGCATAATTGAAAGAGAGATTGTCCTCAACATATGGCAATTCTAAGTTGAAATGGAATTTATAAGAGACCTCATCACCAAAACTATATTCCATTACATCTATATCTGATACTACTGGCTGAAAGATATTGCTGTTTACTGTATAGAGGGTGATAGATACTATATCTCTCAACTCATCATTTATTATAAAACGAGTATTCTCTTTTTGAGAAACTAAAAAACCATCTCTATATCCATAAACATCTATTTTGTAGGTGTCTGCAAAGATATAAGTTAGACTTCTATCTTTATGAATTTGGTTCAAAGTTTGGAGTGAAATAGTTTCAGCATTGTGAGGTGGTAATTTTATACTACTCCAACTACCATTCACTTCTAAATGTGAAATTTTTACTAAATACTCATCTGCTGGAAGTCCAATAAATTTTGTGCTTCTCTCTGTTTTAGCTATTTTGAATTGGATATTTGTTGTAACATTTGTTCCAACTCTCCAATCTGCTCCTGCAACTTTTATGGAGCTATTTTCATCACCTCCAACACTACTACTACAACCTACAAAAATACTTGAAAGTATTGCTAAACCTAAAATAAATCTCATTTTTTACTCCTCAACTAAATTATATTTTGAAATTTTTGTATCGAGATAAATCGAGTAGTAACTTAAATAGCTCTTTCCACTCTGAAGTTCTCCTCGAAGTCTAAAATCAAACTGTTTGTCTGGAAATTCTAAAGGTGAAAATCTGAAAATAGCTTTTTCTTCACTCTCTTCTACTGCCTCAACTCTACTTCCATCTACAAAAATATCTACACCCTCTAAATTTTGAAAGAAGATAGTGATTTCTATCTCTTCAGGAGTCTGTTTGATAGAGTAATCTTTCATTAAATCTATTGGCTGAATTTGAAGTGTAGCAGTTCCATTTTCATCGATTTGCTTTTGAACAGAGAAAAGTTCACCATAACTTGAAATATCATCGTATGGCGATAAAGCTTCAAATAAAAAAACATTTTCTTCGCTATTACTATTTATAGAAAAATATTTGTCAAATTCAACATCAGCTGTATATACATCTAAATTATATTTATTAATATTTACAAAAAATTCTTCTGTATTAGAATAAACTCGTGTCAGAGAAATGGAAAAATCTTTTTCAATATCAGAAAATGGAAAAATAATTTTAGGTTTCATTGTGAAACTTTCACCAAATAGTATAGGGTTGAAATTCATAATGTCGAGAGAATAAATTCTTCCATTAAGTCTATAAAGGGAAACTTCTATTTTATTTGAGACATCAGCTCTAAAATATATATTTGGATTTGCAGATACTTCTTTTCCATATTTATCAAAACCAATTATTGACGCTTTATAATAATTGCCATAAACTAATGGTAGTGATATTTGAAAATAGTCATCTAAAAAATCCATATCTCTAAACTTAGAAGCCCCATATTTAATTACCCAATTTCCATCTAATTGTTTTTCCCAAATTTTTATTTTATATTGAGTTGCTATTGGCTGAACAAGACTTTTTGAGGTTCTTAGCATTGATTTAACTACAATGGAGAAATCTTTTTCTTTTCCAAGCATTTTATCTTTTGCAGAAATTGTTTCAGTTTGACAAGCAGAAAATAGAAGCAAAAGAAGTATGTGTATAAATGATTTTAATTTCATGATTTTCTAAGAGGGAGACTCAATAGTCTCCTAGAAATTAATTAGTAGCTGGACAGTATCGTGTGCTATCAGAAGAGTAAACATCAACAAAATATGTGCTGTTGAAGTCATCACCATTCTCAACAGAAACTTCTAACTCAACTTTTAGACTTTCGCTAAATCTATCATTTGAGTTATTTCCGTCTTCAGGAGTATTAATGAAAGGCATATAAACAACTGTATATCCTTCTTCATTTACAGAAAGATTTATATCTCCAGCAGGTTCAATTGTTCGGCTAACACCAACAACAGAAACATCAAAGTTATCAAGTTCAATTGGTTCAAGAGTAACTTCTACATTACAACCACTAAACTTCTCATCGCCTCTAATCAAATTGTGTTCTTGATGAGTAAATTCTCCATTCCCCTCAGAAAAAATGCTGAAACATTCTGTATAATTAAGAATATCCGTGCTTTCATTTGCCTCTAAGTATAAGCAAAAAAAGTTGCGTTCAGTTTGAAGATTTACAAGAGCTTCTACTTGAGCTTGGCTTTCTATCTCTAACTTATAAATATTACTGCTAGTAAATTCGAACCAATTTTCAAGTGTGCTAGCCTCCATTGTACCTGCTCTTTGCTGTTGGTAATTTTCACCCTCTTCAGTCCCATTAATTTGGAGAAACTTATAGTTCCAGTTTACTAAATCATTTGTATATGGATAAGCAATATTTGGTTTTAGGGAGTATAAGCCATTTTCAATGTGAAGATTGAATGATATAATATCCAAAGAGTATAACTGTCCTTGTTTAATAGCCAAGTGAAGTTCAATTTCAAAGTTATCTCCAACTGTAAATTCAGCATTTCTTAAAGCCGATACAATATTGCCTTCAGCATCTTTTCCATAAACACTAATTCGAAGTTGCTCACCATAAATCGCATTTACATTTTCTAAAACAAAGTCGCCATCCATATCATAAAAGTCAAACTGTCTGGACACAGGGAAAAAAGTATGTTCATTACCATCAATATTTTTAATAGTCATCTCATATTTAACCACAGGGTTAAGAGTAGCTTTTGTTTCTCTCAACTTTACAGTTCTTCCAATAGAAAAATTTATATCAACTGTTTCATTTTTATCAGCAGCTCTTTCTGCATCAACTACTCCACCCCTATTTTGTGATGGTTCAACTAAGCTTTTCATAGGGTCGCTAGTTACTTCCTCTTTTATTTCTTCTACCACTTCAGGTGTTACAACTTCAGGTGTTACAACTTCAGGAGTATCATCTCCACTATCAGAACCACAACCTACAAGAGAGATAGCTACTGCTGTTGCTAAACTTAACTTAAAACTCATCTTTTACCCTTTCTTTTTTAAGTATTGAAATACTACTTTCAACTTTTTTTATTTTTTTACGAAACGCTTCTATGAACTGGAATGTGATAGTAAGGAGCATGTAAATTTTGAGTTCTAAATTTCACAATATCTCCAGTTCCAGCATACTTTCCACTTTCGCCGTCCCACATCGCTACTAAAACATCACTCTCTTTTGCGATATACTCTCCAACTGCTCTATACTGCTCATTTCTATTACCACTCCAAGGTAAGATTTCTTTTCCACTTGCACCCAAATAGAGAGAGTAGAACTCTTGTAAAGACTCTTTAGAAAAATCTTGAGAATACTCTTCAATAGGCATAGGAAGAACGGTTTTATAGCGAAGTCCTAACTCTATGCCAACTTCTATAAAGAGTCGGTCAGCACCATCTGCAAGAGGTGAAAGAAGAACTATCTCTTTTTCTGCTTTAATTCCAGAAAAATAGTTTCGTAACTCATCTTTATACTTACCTAATTCGCTTTGAAGTAAATCTCGATGTCCTGTAATGCCAATTGTAAAAAAGTGGTTTAACTTTTTCATTGTTTACCTTTCTTATAAATTTTTTTCGAAGAGATAGTACAGAGTGGATTTTTTATTTTTTGATTGAATGTTACAATTTTGAGAAAAGAGAAGAATTTGAGAGAGAACTTTCTAATAGAGATAGGTGTTGAAGAGTTACCAGCAGAGCCATTTTTAAAAGAGTTACCGAACATAGAGAAAAAGTGGAGAAAAGAGTTAGAAGAGAATAGATTTGATAGTGAATTCAAATTTTTTTACACACCTCGCCGTTTTGTATTTTGGCATAAAGATTTTGAGAGAGTCCAGAAAGAGGAGAAGCTAGAGTTTTTTGGAGCACCAGTTGCAATTGCAAAGAAAAATCCAAAAGCGTTAGAGGGATTTGCAAGAAAGTGTGGAATTGCAGTTTCAGAAGTTGGAGAGATTTCAAAAGATGGGAAAGAAGTTCTCTACTACTCAAGAGTAGAAGAGGGAAAAGATATTTCCGTAGTTTTGGAAGAGATGTTAGAGAGATTTTTAAAATCTTTAAATTTTGGAAAGTCAATGAGGTGGGGGAATGGAGAGTTCTCATTTATTCGACCAATTCACTCAATTGTAGCGATGTCTGGAAAAGAGAGTATAGATTTGGAAGTTTTTGGAGTGAAAAGCAGACCAGAAACTTTTGGACATAGAAATTCAAAAGAGCCTCAAATATTTTTAACTCATGTTGGAGATTACTTCTGTAATTTGCCAAAACAGGGAGTTTTAGTTCAGCAGGGAGATAGAGAGATTGCAATTCGTCAGGAGATTGAGAAGATAGAGAGAGCGGAAGGAGTGAAAGTAGAAGTTGAGAGTGAACTTTTACAAGAGATAATAGCGATTACAGAAGAACCGACTCCACTTTTAGGAGAGTTTTCAGAAGAGTTTTTAGAACTACCTGATGAAGTGATTGTGACTTCAATGAGAGAACATCAGAGATACTTTCCAGTGTACAGAAATGGAGAACTTACAAATAGATTTGTAGTTGTTTCAAATGCACTGACAGATGATTTCTCTACGGTAATTTCTGGAAATGAGAGAGTTTTAAGAGCGAGACTTTCAGATGCACTCTTCTTTTACAGAAACGATTTAAAGAATGGTCTGCAAACTTTGGGTCTTGAGAAGATAACTTTTGTAAAGGGTTTAGGAAATCTTGCTGAAAAGGTAGAGAGAGAGAAAGAGATTTCAAAACTTTTTCCTTGTGAAAAGACCTCATCACTAAATAGAGCAGTCTCTATTGCAAAAGCTGATTTACTTTCTGAAATGGTTTATGAGTTTACAGAACTTCAAGGAACTATGGGAGGATACTACTCTGAAAAACTTGGAGAAGCTGATGAGGTCTCAATAGCAATTCGAGAACAGTATCTTCCAAATAGTGAGGGCGGTTCTCTTCCAAGTTCAAAACTATCAGCAATTGTTGCAATCTCCAACAAATTAGATACTCTCTTTGCTCTCTTCTCAATTGGAGAAAATCCAACAGGTTCAAGAGACCCGTTTGGACTTCGTAGAGCTGTAAATGGTATTGTTAGAATTTCTCTTGAACACAACTTCCAAATAGATATATCACAACTCTTCTCAAAAGTTTCTCACCTCTACAAAGAGTTTGATTTTCAAAAACTTGAAAACTTCTTCTTTGAAAGAGTTATCCACCACTACAAAGATACAAACCCCTCAATTGTAAAATCTGTTCTCTCTGTTGAAAAGGAGATTTTAGAAATTGACAAGAAAGTTATCGCTACTAAAAATCTTGTCGCTAGAGATGATTTCTCCGAAGTTCTCTCAACTTTCAAAAGAGTCGCAAATATCTTAGATGGTCAATTTGACGAAGTTAAAGAAGAACTCCTTTCTGAAGAAGCCGAAAAGAGACTTTGGGAAAAAAGTTTAGAAATTTCACAAATGGAGTTCCAAAATTACTCCAAAAAGTTAGAAGCTCTCTTCTCTTTAAAACCTGAACTAGACTCTTTCTTCGATTCTGTAATGGTAAATGCTGAAGATTTAGAAATCCGTAGAAACCGAAAAGCTCTTATGAATTCCATCTACTCACAATTTCTACAAATCTCAGATATTAAAGAGATAACTGGAAAATAGAAATTCTTTTGGATTCTAATTTGAGATTCTGGAATTTTAAATTTGGATTCTAATTTGAGATTCTTTTTTGAAATTTTAAATTTGGGAATCGAATTCGAGATTCTGGAATTTTAAATTTGGATTCTAATTTGAGATTTCTTTATAATAAATTTAAAAAGGCGTAGATATGAAAAATATTGTTTTGCTTCTGTTTCTCTTCACTTCTCTCTACTCAAAAAACATAGATGAGTTGATTGATGCTTTTCAGAACAGAGAGTTTAAGTTGGTATGTCAAGAGGGAATGGCAAAATTCAGTAAGGGAAATAGGGACGAAGATTTTTTAGGAATGGTTGGAGTTGCGTGTGCTGAAGTGGATTATATAAATCCTTTAGCGAAACTTCAAAGAGTGCTTCGTTCAACAAAGACGGGGAGAAACAATGCTTCCTATTTTGCGACTCTAATTCTTCAAAAGAAGCTCTTTTATCAATTTATGCTTGATGATATAGAGTTAGGGTATCTTCGAGTTCCAGATACAAATCATATTCTCTCTGTAATTTTTAGAAATCTTGTTTTGAACAAATACCAGGTAACTTCGAACTCTCCAAAAGCTCTTGAAATTATAGATAGTGGTAGAACTATAAAAATTTCAATTACAGATGATAATCCTCAAAAAGTTTTAGTAGATATTTTTAAAGATGGTAAAAAAGTTGCACACCACTGGTACAGATAAAGTTGTTGTGATTTTGAGTGGTGGAATGGATAGCACTCTTTCCGCTTACAAGATGGTGGAGATGGGATTTGATGTTATTTCACTTCACTTCTCTTATGGACAGAAGACAGAGAGTAGGGAATTTCAGGCTTTTTCAGATATTTCAGACTCTATTCCAGTTTCAAATCGCTACCACTTTGAATTGCCTTTCTTTTCAGAAATTGGAGTTGGAACTTCTTCTTTGATAGATAGAAATATGGTGGTTGAAGAGGGTGGAGTTTCAGAAACTGAAATTCCAAGTAGTTATGTTCCATTTCGAAATGGAATTATGTTGAGTATTGCTACGGCAATTGCTGAAAAAGAGGGTGCTATTGGAATAGCAATTGGAGTTGTAGAAGAGGATAGTTCTGGATATCCAGATTGTCGAGAAGATTTCATCTCCACTTTTGAAAAGAGCATCAATCTTGGAACAAAAGAGGGAAATTTGAAAATCTTTCGTCCTCTTGTAAATTTGAAAAAAGAGGAGATTGTGAAAGAGGCAATTTCTCTAGCTGTACCTCTAAATTTAACTTGGAGTTGCTACCAGAGAGAAGATAAAGCGTGTGGAGTTTGTGACTCTTGTCGATTGCGACTCAAAGGTTTTAAAATTGCTGGAGTTGAGGACAAAATACCTTATTTGAGAAAATGATTAGATTTCACAATGTTAAAAAGAGATTTGGAGAGAGAGAGATTTTAAAAGGTGTTGATTTACACATTCTTCCCTCGAAAACTACTGTAATTTTTGGAGTCTCTGGAGGCGGGAAATCGACAATTATTAAACATATTGTTGGACTTTTAAAAGCTGATAGTGGCTCTATAATTGTTGATGGTGAAGATATTACAGAGCTAGATGAGAGAAATATGAGAAGAGTTCGACAAAAGATAGGATTTCTTTTTCAAAGTGGTGCTTTGTTCGACTCTATGAATGTTTTTGAAAATATCGCTTTCCCACTACGAGAACATAGAAAAGATATAACACAGAAAGAGTTAGATTTCTCAATTCATGAGAGTCTCTCTCTTGTCGGTTTGAAAAAAGATATTTTAAAACTTTTTCCTCATGAACTTAGTGGTGGTATGAGAAAGAGAGTTGGATTAGCAAGAACGATTGTTATGAAGCCGAAAATAATTCTTTATGATGAACCAACAAGTGGACTCGACCCAGTAAGTAGTGACCTAATTACTCAAATGATACGACATCTTCAAGATGAACTTGGTGTAACTTCAGTTCTTATTAGTCACGATATAAAAGAGAGTTTTAAAAGTGGAGACTATTTTGCAATGCTTTTTAATGGAAAAATAGTTGATTATGGTAATGAGTACTTTTTCCAAACCTCATCAAATCCGATAATAAAACAGTTTTTAAGTGGTTCTTCAAAAGGACCTATAAAGTTTGGAAAGTAATGGCAAAACGGAAAGTATTAGATTTAGAAAATAGAGAAGAGGAGTATGAAAAATCTCTTCGTCCAAAAAAATTAGTAGAGTATATTGGACAGAGTAAAATCAAAAAAAATTTAGAAGTTTTTATTTCAGCTTCTAAAAAAAGAGGTGAAAGTTTAGACCACACACTTCTTTTTGGACCTCCAGGACTTGGAAAGACAACTCTAGCTTTTATCATCTCAAATGAGATGGAGAAGAATTTGAAAATCACCTCAGCACCGATGATAGAAAAGAGTGGTGATTTAGCAGCTCTTCTCACAAATTTACAAGAGGGTGATATCCTTTTTATTGATGAAATTCATCGGCTATCTCCAGCAATTGAAGAGATACTCTACTCAGCAATGGAAGATTTCAGATTAGATATTATCATTGGTTCTGGACCTTCTGCTCAAACAGTTCAGATTGAACTTCCAAGTTTTACTCTAATTGGAGCTACAACAAGAGCTGGAATGCTTTCAACTCCACTTCGAGAACGGTTTGGAATTCACTTTCGAATGGAGTTCTATACAGTTGAGGAACTTTCAGAAATAGTAACTATTGCGAGTAAGAAACTACAAAAAGAGATTGATGGAGATGCTTCAATACAGATTGGAAAAAGGTCGAGAGGAACACCAAGAATTGCACTACGATTTCTTAAAAGAGTTCGAGACTTTTCAGATTTTGCCGATGAGGTTGAGATAAATTTAGATAGAACTCTTGAAGCACTTGATGCTCTTGGAATAAATGAGTTTGGTTTTGATGAGATGGATATCAAAATTTTAGAAAGACTTGTTGAAGCAAGAGGAAAAGCTGTCGGTTTGAAAACTCTTTCTGCAATTCTAAATGAAGATGCTGGAACTGTTGAAGAAGTTATAGAACCGTATCTTTTAGCAAATGGATATATCGAAAGAACTTCTCGAGGTCGAGTTGCCACTAGAAAAAGTTATGAAGTTCTGAAATTCAAAACAGAAAATTCTCTATTTTAGTTACTATTTAGTATAAAATATATTTAAATAGAGAAGGAATATATTTTATGAAATACACCCCAACAGAAGAGCAGAAAAAAATTTTAGAGAGTGTAAAAAATATGAATATTGGAGACATCTTAGTTGTAAATGCTCTTGCAGGTTGTGCAAAAACAACTACAATTGAGATGATTACCAAAAAACATCTTAACTCAAAATTTCTCTATCTTGCATTCAATAGAAAAATAGTTGAAGAGGGGAAAAAGAGATTACCATCAAATACAAAATCTTCAACACTACACGCTTTTGCAAGAGGATATAGCGGACGGAAAAAGTTGGAGATGCTAAATTTAGACCTCATCGCCTCAATTTTAGAGAAAGAGATAAAAAATAAAGATGAATATTTTGAAGTTTTCAACTCATTAAAAGCGTATCAGAGATACTGTATTTCTGAATATGAGATGCATGAACTTGATGCACTAAAAACAGATATTCGAGAAGAGATGAGAGACCAACATCAAAAAGAGAATAGAAATGGTGAATGGCTAATTCAACAGAGAATTGATGGAGTAAATAATATTGAAACGATACACAACCATATTTTAAATTCTGATTTTTCAACATTTGATACATTTTTAAAAGATTTTGTTGATACAGCTCATAATAGAAGTTTTAAATATGAGTATATTTTACTTGATGAGTCACAAGATGTTTCAAAACTTTTAGCAAAATTCATCTTTTCACTTGCTCGTTCAAAGAGATACAAGATAGTTGTTGTTGGAGATGAACATCAGAAGATATACGGTTTTCTGGGAAATACAAACTTATCAGGTTCTCTTAAAAAGGCTTTGCCAGACAGAATAGTTTCAGAAAATCTAACTCAAAGTTTCCGTTTTCAAAGTGGTTCAAATATAGAAGTACTTTCAAATTTGTTACTAAATTTGAGGGGAGAAAAGATAGTTGGTGCTAGAAAAGAGCTTGGAAAAGAGAGTAGAAATGCCTATCTCTCAAGAGCAAATTTCCCACTTTTAGCAATGGCGATGCATCAAATAAATAGTGGTCAAGATTTCTATCTTTATGGTGGAATTAACAATTTCAATATTGATGAGGTTCGAGATATCTACAACCTATTTATCTACTCTAAGCAAGAGATAGGTTTTCCTGAAATCAAGACAAAATCTCTAAAACCATTCGCTTCATTTAATGAACTTCATAATTTTGCATTAGAAAAAGCTATTTTTGAACTTGAAGATAATGTAAATACGGCACTATTTATCTACACAAAACGAGATATGGTCTCCAATAAAGATGATGTTGTCTATAGCTTTTTTAATGATATTGATAGTCGTTCAAATGAAAATAGTAAAAATATTCTCTCAACAGTTCATAAAAGTAAAGGTCTTGAGTTTGAAACTGTAACTATACTCCGTTCGTTGTCTCTGATACAAAATAGTATTGGAAAATGGATAACTCATGAAACAAGTAATGGTATGATTTTAGGAATGGAGAGAAAGAGTTTAAAAGGAGATGATGATATATTCTCAAATATAGGACTCTCAAGAATTTTCAAAAGTGTTGATAGAGGCTTTGATGATGACCTTTTAGATTTTGATGAAAGCCATTTTCCCCAAAAAGTTGCTCATGAACTTATCTTAAATCCAAAAATAGATATTAGAGAGGAGTTCAATATACTTTATGTAGCTATTACAAGAGCCATAAACTCCATTCACATCTCTAATGTTCACTATTTAGAGAGTCTCCAATTTCTCCAATTTTTAAATCAGAATAGAGAAGAGCTTGAGAAATTGAAAAAAGGTGAAGAGAGTTCTCTATTTTATGAAGTTGAAGATAGAGTTGGAAAAACTCTACATAGAAAAGGTGGCTTCATTTACAATGGTGATTTTATCTCTCGTCAAACTCTCACATATTTCTGGAATTTAGTATTCTAAAACTTTTTAACTTGGAACTAACCAAATAGAGTATTTTTATATTTCAACAATTTATATGTCATTTCGAACCCTTTCGGGTGAGAAATCTTTTATATTAAAACGATAAGTTTTCAAGATTTCTCAATCGCTATGCTCATTTCGAAATGACAAAAAAGATGATAAACTCGTTATTTTGAACCCTTTTTCAAGATTTCTCAATTGCTATGTTCATTTCGAAATGACAAGAGAGGTAGAAACCTGTTTGATCACCCCCCTTTAACTTAAGTTCATGTGATAAAATTTTTAGAAATTAGAAAAGAGAAGTTATGAGCGAAACTAGAAAAAGATTAAGAAAAATTTACAGAGATGATGATAAATTTCAAGAAGCAGTTTTTGAAGTTGATAGAGTTTTAAGTCATTATAAGAGGCAGAACAGAAGTTATGAGTTATCTCATGAAGATATAGTTCTGATTTCCTATCCTGACCAAGTTGTAGAGCCATCTGAAGCCTCAATTTCAACTTTAAAAAAGTTTCTGGATAGAAATCTTGATGGATATATAAATTCTGTTCATCTTTTACCTTTCTATCCCTACTCATCTGATGATGGTTTTTCAGTTTCTAACTATTATGAAGTTGCTCCAAATTTCGGTTCATGGAAAGATATAAATAGTTTTGGAGCAGAATATCGACTTATGTTTGATGGAGTGATAAATCACATCTCTAGCCATTCAAAGTGGTTTGAACATTTTCTAAAAGGAGATAGTGAGTACCAAGATTTCTTTATTGAAAAGCCTCCTCATACCGACATAAGTAAAGTTGTAAGACCAAGAACTTCTCCTCTTTTAAGTGAATTTAAAGATACAAAAGATGAACTTCGGTATCTCTGGACAACTTTTAGTAGAGACCAGATAGATTTAAATTATCAAAATCCAAAAGTTCTCGCAAAGATGATAGATGTTCTTCTATTTTACATTCACCATGGAGCAAAAATTTTAAGATTGGACGCCATAGCTTTTCTCTGGAAAGATGAAGATACAAGCTCTATCCATCTTCCAGAAACTCATGAGATAATAAAACTTATTAGAGCTGTTATAGACCTCATCGCTCCAGATACTATCATTGTTTCAGAAACAAATGTTCCACACATAGAAAATATCTCATATTTTGGAGATGGTAGTGATGAGGCTCATCTTGTCTACAATTTTGCTCTACCACCTCTTTTAGCTTTTTCAATTCTTAAAGGAAATAGCAGAGAGCTTCAAAAATGGGCAGAGAGTTTAGAGTTTCCAAGTAAAGAAGTCAGCTTTTTCAACTTCAATGCAAGTCATGATGGAGTCGGAGTTCGTGCTGTTAGTTCCATTTTAAAAGAGAAAGATGTCAATTTCCTAATTGAAGAAGCTAAAAAGAATGGTGCTTTTATCTCACATAGAACTTTAAATGGCTCAAAATCTCCTTATGAAATAAATTGTAGCTATTTAAATCTTCTCTCAAGTCAAAATGAGAGTGAAACGGATAAACTTAAAAAAATGGTTTTAGCTCAAGCCATAACTTTTGCTATGCCAGGTGTTCCCTCTATCTATTTTCAAACTCTTGTTGGTGGAGAAAATTACTATCATGGTGTTGAAAAGAGTGGAAGTAAAAGGGCAATAAATAGGGAACGGTATTATATAAATAAGTTAGAAGAGGATTTAGAAGGCAATACATTGAAAAGTAGAATTTTCAAATCTATGAAACAACTTCTCTCTGTTCGAAAAAGTGAAAAGTCTTTTCACCCTTTTGGAGATTTTCAATTTAAACAGTTTGGAAGTAAACTATTTGTAATCTCAAGAAGTTATGATAAAGAGTCCATTCTTACAATTCACAATCTAACTTCTGAAACTCTAAAACTAGAAATACCAAAAGAGTTTCGAGATGGTTTTGAGCTATTTTCAAATAAAAAAGTTGGAGAGCATTTCTCCATAGATAATTTTGGAATTGCTTGGATAAAATCGAGTAGAAATTTGTAATTAAATTTTAGAATCAAAACTAAAGTTTTGATTCTTTTATTCATAAAGTTCAATTATAAATTCTGCACCACTCTCTATATTTCTAGCCCAAATTTTTCCGTTGAGATGTTCTTCAACAATTGTTTTGCTCATATGTAATCCAATTCCAGTTCCTTCTCCAACTCCTTTTGTAGTGAAATAAGCTTCAAAAATTCTTGGAAGAACCTCATCAGGAATTCCGCCACCATTATCTTGAACTCGAACAGAGTACTTTTCTAAAATAATTTTAATTAGACCATCTTTTATCTCTCTTTTCACTATCTCATCTTTTGAGTTGTTGATGAGGTTTAAAATTACCTGTTGAAATTCTGTTTTAAATCCTAAAGTTTTAAAACTATTTCCCTCTATTCTAATTTCAACATTTCTATTTCTTAAATAGACTTTTTGCATACTAATTATCTTCTCAATTGCCTCTTTCACATCAAAAACACTCTTCTCTTTTTCAACTCTAAAAAAGTTTCTAAAGTCATCTATTGTTCTTATCATAAATCTGATTGTATCGATGTTCTGTTCTCGAAAATTCTCTATAAAATTTTCATCTATCAAACCATCAGCATAATCATCTGGCAACATCTCTATATTTAGATGAAGAACATTTAATGGCTGTTTCCACTGATGAGCAATTGAACCAACCATCTCACCCATTGAAGCAAGTTTATTCTGATTTACAAGAGCGATATCTTTTTTCCGTATCTCTTCAACTTTCTCTAAAATCTCTTTTTTTAAAATTGTGTTATATCTTTGAGATAGAAAATATTTAAAAAGAATTAGAAGAATTACAACAAGAAATCCAATTACAATACCAAAAATTGTATCTTTGCTAAATCCATTGTCGTATCTTATAGAAATCCAACGATTTACAATATTCTGGTTCTGATTTGAAGAGATAGCTCGAATTCCCTTATTTAAAATAGAGAGAAGTAGCGGTCTATCATTTCTAACTCCTATTCCCAAATTCCAATTATCTTTAAATTTTCCACCTATTTTTAGACTGCCAGAGTAACTATTTTTAATTGCATAACCAATTGTTGGTAGAGTTCCTATAAAACCGAAAAGTTCACCATCATCAACTTTTTCAAGACCATCTTCTACTGAATTTACTTCAACAAGATTTATATTAGAGTATCTCTTTTTTAAAATCTCAACAAAAGCATAATCTTTAACAATACCTATCTTTTTGTGAATAACATCTTCAATCTTCACTACAAAGAGTTCATCATATTTTGTTGCAATTACAAGAGGAAAAGAGAAGTAGCTATCTGTAAAACTGAAATGTTTTAACCTCTCTTCAGTCTCCATAGCAAGAGAGAGAATATCGCATTTTCGCTCTATGGCAAACCTCATCGACTCACTCCAATTTTTTGTAGGAATAAGTTCCAACTCTATTTCCAACATATCTTCAATTAGAGTCAAATAGTCCGCACTCATTCCAATATGTTTTCCATCTTCTAACTTTTCATAAGGCATCCAGTCTGGGTCTACACACATACTTATTTTGCCATGCTCTTCTAAATAAACTCTCTCTTCTTCTGTAAGTTCCACAGAGTTATTCAAATACTCTTCTAAAAGAAAACCATTCATTGAAAACTTTGTTCCAGAAAGTCCCATCTCCACAAATGTTGAAGTTATATGGTGTAGAGTCTCTTTTTTAATTGAACCAATTGGAAAAATATTTGGCATCATCATCTGTTTTGTAGAAGATGCTTCAAACTCTAGTGCTTCTCGACTCTTTTGAAGAGATAAATTATAGTTTTCAAGAATGATATCTATGGTCTCATCTACATTTGCTAAAGCGTATTTCCATCCTCTAATTGTTGCATCAAGAAATCTTTTTGCTCTTTCTGGATTTTTCTCAACATACTCTTTTGAAGAGAAAAGATTGTCTCCATACATATAAATTCCATAATTTGCTGGGTCTATAATATTGAATTCAGCACCAGCTTCTTTGAGTCGAAAAGTTTCGTTAGAGATAAATGCTGTCATAACATCAACTTTTTTATTAACAAAATCTTCAGAATGAAATGTATGAGGAACCCACTCAAATTTATCTTCTGTAAGTTCAAATCTCTGAAGCAATGCACCCAATCCATTCGCTTCCAACTCTCCTTGAGCTGACATTATTTTCTTTCCAACAAAATCGTGAGGTGTTCTAATATCTTTCTGGGCAACTAAAACTAAA
Source organism: Candidatus Thiovulum imperiosus (assembly GCA_024281175.1). GTDB lineage: Bacteria > Campylobacterota > Campylobacteria > Campylobacterales > Thiovulaceae > Thiovulum_A > Thiovulum_A imperiosus. Next base: position 24,769 of record JAMJTW010000036.1, on the reverse strand, counting down.
GCAGATTTCTTAAAAAAATTTCCGAGAAGAACTAGTGGAGTTCCATTCATTTTTTTAAGAATAACTTTTGAGTTATAAACTCCAAACTGACTCTCTCCAGAAAGTACAGTTTCTATTGAACCTTTTCCACTAAACTCATTTATCTCAACACTAAAACCTGCCTCTTTATAAAACCCTTTCTCTTTTGCCATATAGTAACCTGCATACTCAAATTGGTGTTTCCAGTCAAGCTGTAAAACTACCTTTTCACCAAATAGAGTTTGAGTTAAAAGATATAGAACAAATAGCAACTTTTTCAAAAACTTTTTCCTAACTTATAAATATACAAAATTATAACGAGATAGATATCTTTCAATATTTTGAGAAGAAAACTGAAATGGCACATTTTTAGCACACTTAGAGGGAATAATTCTGTTGAAAGAAAAAAAGAAGGATTTCAAAATGAGAAATGCAAAAAAACTTGCAATTGGATTAGCTACGGTAACACTATTAACAGCATCATTAGATGCAAGAGGTTTTGGCGGAAAACACCATCATAAAGGTTTCTCTTCAAGTTCTGAAACTACATCAGAAGTTAGAGTTCATAAACATCGAGGATTTTTATCTCAAGTTTTTGAAGTAACTGATTTAACAACAGACCAAGAAACAGAGATTTATGCTCTATTAACAGCTGAGAGAGAAACTATGAAAACTTTAAGAGAGAATAGAATTCTAACAGCACCACTTTCAGCTGTACTTTCAGTAGATGGTCTTGATAGAGATAGTTTTGAAGAGAATGAAGCATCTTTCCATGAAGAAATTGCATCTTTAAAAGCTGATACACTTGAAGCAGTTTTAGCTACTTTAACAACTGTACAGTTAGAAGAACTAATAACTTTAGTTGAAGCAGATGAAGCTGAAAAGATAGCATCACTCTCTAGTAGTGAAGATAATACTACTGAATAATTTTTAGAGAGACCATCTGGTTTCTCAAAAGTGATGAAAAGACTCCTTTACCCTTTCATACTCTACCCCCTATTTGTTGGTTGCAATAGCGATGAGGATATTGCAACCTCCACAAATGTAGAGAGTGAAATAACAGATAGCGAAATTCAGGAGATTTCAACTAGCAAAACTCTCTTAAATATCAGCGATATATTGGAAGAGTATGGTTCACCAAGAGCAACTCTTCAGAGCCTTTCACTTTTCACTACAATATTTGACTTGACTCAAGGTGGAACTGATTACTGTTTTGATATATCGATAGATGAGAAAATGTCAGTCAATGGCAACAGTGTTACTTTTCTGGAAGATGTAACTATTGGAAGCACAACAATAAAAAGTGGTGCGACTCTTTATGCCCTAATTGGTGATGAGGTTCAGTACACTGTAAATGGTGAAATTGTTTCTAACGGTGAAACAGTTACTCTGGAAAATTATAAGTTTACTGAATATTATGACTTTGACTGGGAAACAGATAGCAATATAGTTTATAGTTATCCAGTCTCTGGAAATATCTACATAAGTAGTTTAAATGGCTATTTTTCAGTAGATAGTAGTTTCAGTCATGCAGAAAATCCAACAATTTTAGAGTATTGGAATGACTCATGCTATCCAGTCTATATTAGTGGAATAGAGCAGTATGTTGGAAAAGATGGTACTGTAAATTGGAGTGTAAACTCCGAAGATATCTGCTACATTGAATTTGAAAAAAGTGTAATAGAAGATAGCTGTTATTAAATAGAGCGTCGCTTTTCAGCGGTGCTTCACCCCCATAAAAATAGTGCCAATTCATCTCAATATTTTAGGGCATATGAAATTAGACTAAAATAAACCTTAACAGAAAATTAACTAAACTTTAAATAGAATACATAATATTAGTAAATACCGAAACTACTACTTTTGATAAAATAGAGTGAGTAATTTAAGTAATAGGAATTTATATGAAAAAAACAATCCAATCAATGTTTAAAGATAACTGTGGTTTTGGACTGATAGCCGATATAAAAAATCGACCATCTCACAAAACTTTAGAAGATGCAATAACTGCTCTTGAAAGAATGATGCACCGTGGAGCAGTTGCTGCTGACGGAAAAAGTGGTGATGGTAGTGGTTTACTTCTCTCAATGCCAACAGAATTTATGGAGAAAATAACTAATAAAGCTGGAATAGATTTACCTCATCAATACGCTGTTGCAATGATATTTAGTAAAAATGAAAAGAGAGTAGAGAAATTTGAAGAGATTTGTGAAGAGAATGATTTAAAAGTTATTTATAAAAGAGAAGTTCCAATAAATAAAAATGCACTTGGAGAACAGGCGATAGAGTCTCTTCCAAAAATTGAACAACTTTTTGTAGTTCCAAACTCTATAATGGCAACTAAGAGATTTGAAGCTATCCAATATCTTGTAAGAAAAGAGAGTGAAGCTGAAGGTGAGGGGGATAGAGATTTCTATATCGCAAGTTTCTCTAATACAACTATCTCCTATAAAGGTCTGGTAATGCCAACTCATATTAAAGAGTTCTACCCAGATTTAAATGACAAAGATTTCAAAATCTCTTTCTCTCTATTTCACCAGAGGTTTTCAACAAACACTTTACCAGAGTGGAGATTAGCTCAACCTTTCCGAAACATTGCACACAATGGAGAAATAAATTCTGTTACAGCAAATCGAAACAATGTAAAAGTGAAAGTTGAAAATATAGAGAGTGAGGTCTTTTCAGACAAGGAACTTCAAAAACTTTTCCCTGTAATGCAGAATGGCTCTTCTGACTCTGCTTCTCTTGATAACTATTTTGAATTTCTAATTGCAAATGGAATGGATTTCTTTAAAGCTGCCCGTTCTGTAATTCCAGCTCCTTGGCAAAATGCACCATATATTGATGCTGAAATGAGAGCATATTATGAGTATAAGAGTGTATCTTCGGAGGCGTGGGATGGACCAGCAGCAGTAAGTCTTACAGATGGTAGATATATTGCTACTGTTTTAGACCGAAATGGACTTCGACCAGCAAAATATATTGTAACAAAAGAGGGAACTCTCCTTGTATCTTCAGAGTATGGTGTTGTAGATTTTGATGATAGTGAGATTTTAGAGAGAGGACGACTTCAAAGTGGTCAGATGATTGGACTTGACTTGAAGTTTGGTAGAGTTCTAAAAAATGGTGAGATAAATAGATACTTAAAACAGTCTAAAAACTATATGGATTGGGTTAATGAAAATATGGTCTATATTCAAGAGCATGTTGAAGAACCAAGCTGTGGAGCAAATGAGTGTAATGGGGATTTAGAAGAGAAGCAGAGATACTTCAACTTTACTCATGAAGTTATTGAACAGGTAGTTGAACCGATGATAGAAGAGGGAAAAGAAGCTGTTGGTTCAATGGGAGATGACTCGCCACTAGCACCTTTTTCAGACCAGAACCGAAACTTCTCAGATTTCTTTCGACAAAAATTTGCACAAGTAACAAATCCTCCAATTGACCCAATTCGAGAAAAAGTTGTTATGAGTTTAAACATAGGTTTTGGAGAGGTATCTCATATTTTGGAAGAGAACCCAAAAAATGCGAAGAGAATAAAATCAACTTCACCAATCATGACAAAAGAGAAACTTGATGTTCTACTCACATTCGGAGTTCCTTCACACCCTCGATACGATGAGGTTTATAAAAACCGTATCTATTTTACAACTTTTGAAAACTCTCTCAAAGAGACTCTGGAAAATCTTACAGATGGGATTTTAGAAGATGTTAAAAAAGAGGGAATTCGAGTAGTAGTTCTTTCAGATAAAAAAGTGAACAGAAAACTACCTGCAATTCCAATGCTACTTGTTGTTGGACGACTTCACCAGAAATTGCTTTCTGCAAAACTTCACCATCGGGTTTCACTTGTAGCTGTTACAGGAGAAGTTTTTGACTCACACTCTTCTGCAACTCTTATCGCTTATGGCGTAACAGCGATATATCCATATCTTCTCTTTTCAACTGTTTATGATAGAGCTGGAAAAAATGTTAGAGCTTCAGAGTGTCGAGATAATTTCAAATCTGTAAAAACAGCTCTAAATGGTGGTCTTCTCAAAATCATGTCAAAAATGGGAATTTCAACTATCGCTTCTTATCGAAATTCAGCACTCTTCGATATTATCGGCTTGAGCGATGAGGTAGCAAAAGAGTGTTTTCCAGACTCTTCAAATCTGATAGGTGGTCTCTCATATGCAGATATAGAAAGTAGAGTTAGAAAAGCTCACTCTGAGGCTTTTGAAGTTTCAGGCTTCCGAACTATCTTTCCTCTCGATATTGGTGGTTTCTACAAATACCAACATGGAAAAGAGTATCATGACTTCTCTCCATCAGTAATTCATGCAATTCACAAAGGAGCTGATGGATACGGATATGAAGATTTCCAGAAAAGCATCGAATCTCGAGGTCTAAAATTTGTTCGAGACTTTTTCCAATTCCGTTCTGATAGAAAAGAGATTTCACTTTCAGAAGTAGAATCGAAAGAGGAAATTTTCAAAAGATTCGCTTCTGCTGCAATGAGTCTTGGTTCAATCTCTCCAGAAGCTCATGAGGCGATTGCTGAAGCGATGAACACAATTGGCGGACAATCCAACTCTGGAGAGGGTGGAGAGTCTAAAGAGAGATTTGGAACAATACGAAATTCTAAAATCAAACAAGTGGCATCAGGAAGATTTGGGGTAACACCAGCCTACTTAAGAAGTGCTGAAGAGATACAAATTAAGGTAGCTCAAGGTGCAAAACCAGGCGAGGGTGGTCAGCTTCCTGGACACAAAGTTACAAACCTCATCGCTGAATTGAGATATACAGTTCCGGGTGTAACACTAATTTCTCCACCACCTCATCACGACATCTACTCTATTGAAGATTTGGCACAACTTATTTTCGACTTAAAACAGGTAAATCCAGAAGCTCGAATTGCTGTAAAACTTGTTTCTACTTCTGGAGTTGGAACAATTGCATCTGGTGTAGCAAAAGCGTATGCTGATAAAATCATCATTTCTGGTGGAGATGGTGGAACTGGTGCTGCTCCATTAACTTCTATCAAATTTGCAGGAAATCCTTGGGAAATTGGTCTTGCTGAAGCTCACAACTCTCTAAAAGCGAATGGACTTCGAGAACTTGTAGAGGTTCAAACTGATGGTGGTCTCAAAACTGGACTTGATGTTGTAAAAGCGGCGATGCTTGGTGCTGAAAGTTACGCTTTTGGAACTCCTGTTTTAACTATTTTAGGGTGTAAACTTCTCAGAGTTTGTCATCTAAATCGATGTTCTGTTGGTATCGCAACTCAAGATGAAACTTTGAGAAGTGAGTATTACATCGGAACAGTAGAAAAGGTGATTTCTTACTTCAACTTTGTTGCTGAAGATGTGAGAAAGATACTTGCGAAACTTGGGTATAAGAGTTTAGGAGAAGTTGTAGGTAGAAGCGACCTATTAGAAGTGATAGATGATGAGTTTGCTAAGAAATTTGATTTCTCTTCTATCCTGCTTCGACTCGATGGAATAGATACTTGCCAACAGAGACATAATGAACCTTTTGATGGAAATGAGTTCGAAAAAGCTCTTGTTTCTCAAATCTCCAATACAATCAAAAATCCAAACGACAATGTTGTTCTTCAGAGAGATATAACAAATCTAAATCGAAGTTTTGGAGCTAGAATTTCTGGTGAAATTGCAAAGTATTATGGTGATGCTGGTCTTAAAGAGGATACAGTAAAAGTGAAACTTTCAGGAACTGCTGGACAATCTCTTGGTGCATTCCTAATTCAAGGTGTCTCCATATATCTCAAAGGTGTAGCTAATGACTATGTTGGAAAAGGTATGAGTGGAGGAAAAATCATCATCTCTTCTGAACTTCAAGGTGAAACCTACTCAGCAGTTGGAAACACTTGTCTTTATGGTGCAACTGGTGGAAAACTTTACGCTTCTGGTTCAGCTGGAGAGAGATTTGGAGTTAGAAACTCTGGAGCTACTGCGGTAGTCGAGGGAACTGGTGACCACGCTTGTGAATATATGACTGGTGGAATTGTCTGTATCCTTGGAAAAACAGGTCTAAACTTTGGTGCTGGAATGACTGGCGGAGTCGCTTTCATCTACGATACAAAGAAACGATTTATCGAAAATATGAACCAAGAGCTAATTCAAGCTATCAGAATAGATACTGACGAAACTAACGAGGCTCGACACTATCTAAAACGACTTCTTAAAGACTACTACAATGAAACTGGTTCTGAAAAAGCGAAAGAAATCTTAGACAACTTCCGAGTTGAAATTCGAGAGTTCTGGCTTGTTCAACCAAAAAATATGAAGAAACTTTCGCTCAATCCAGACGACGGAGATTAAAAAAGGGGATAAAAGTCCCCTTATAGGAATACAAATGATGAGGTATCTAATTTTAGTTTTCTGCTTTTTGCGGGGTGTGGAAAAGAGGAGCGGATTTTAGTTCCAGAAAAGTCTGAAAAGCAGACGATAATTGCTTCAAATCGAGTAGCTTTAGTTTTTGGAAATGGAGATTACGACTCAATAGGGGATTTAGACAATCCAACGAATGATAGTAGGGCGACAAGAAAGAAACTTACATCTTTAGGCTTTCAAGTCTTCTATCTTGAAAATGGAACTCTTGAAGAGATGGAAGCGAAACTCTACGAATTTGAAAAGAGTTTTAGTAAAGATACAGTTGCTCTTTTCTACTATGCTGGTCATGGAGTTGAAAATAGTGGAGAAAATTTCCTAATTGCAAAAGACTCTGTTGTAAATAACAAAGCTGATTTGAAATATAGAACTTTTCGACTCAATCGACTTTTAGAGGGTTTTAATGTTTCTGAAAACAAGCTAAATGTGGCAATTCTTGATGCTTGTCGAGATAACCCTTTTCGGAATTTGAGAAATACGGGAAAAGGTCTTGCTACGGCTGGAGCTACGGGAACTCTTATCGCTTATGCAACTGCTTCAGGGGAAACTGCTGAAGATGGAACTGGCGAAAATGGACTTTTTACAAAACATCTACTGAACCATATCGATAGAAGCGATGTTGAACTCGAACAGATGTTTAAAGATGTTGGAACTGATGTCTCGAAAGAGAGCAAGGGAACTCAAAATCCTTGGCGAAACTCTTCGATTTCTGGAAACTTCTATTTGAGAGGTGATGGAACAAAACCTGAAACTAAAGTAGTGGAAAAGGAAGTTGTGAAAGTTGTCGAGAAAGTTGTAAAAGTAGAAGATACCGCCGAAATAGAGAGACTTCAAAAGCAACTTGCGGAAGAAAAGCGGAAACGGGAAGAGGCGGAAGCTGAAAAGAGAGAAGCCGAAAGAAAGCGAAAAGAGGCGGAAGCTGAAAAGAGAGAAGCCGAAAGAAAGCGAAAAGAGGCGGAAGCTGAAAAGAGAGAAGCCGAAAGGAAAAGAAAAGAAGCGGAGGCAAAAGCAAAGATTTCTCCACTCCCTGCGGTCGGTCGAAATGACGGGCAAAATGCGAGAGAAAAGAGAGCAGGAACACTTCAAAAAGAGACAGACTCTTATCGAATTTACAAAGATGTTTTTGTTGATAAGAAGACAAATTTGATGTGGGAGAAAGAGAGAGGAAATAGTTTTACTTGGCAAAATGCTATGAAATATTGCGAAAATTTAGAACTCTCTGGATATTCAAATTGGAGACTTCCAAGCCTAGATGAAACAAATAGTTTGCTTACAAATACAATGCAAAGCCAAGGTTGGTATGTCAAAAATGAAATTTCACAATTTTTGCCATCTTGCACATGGATTTCAATAAAATATAACAAAAATAGTTCCCTTTCGTGGATTGTCGGTTTCGAGGATGGGTTTGACGACTGGAGTTACCAGACTAATGGCGATTTCGTCGTCTGTGTTCGTGACTTGTGATTTTTTGTTTTTAATAATTTTATTTTGTCATTTCGAGCGAATGTGAGAAATCTTCAACTTATTCCAGCCCCCTTTCGGGGCTGGTCTTTCACTCTTTTTTCGCCCTTGTCATTTCGAAATGAGCGAAGCGATTGAGAAATCTTAAAAACACGGAAAGGATTTCTCACCCTAAAGGGTTCGAAATGACAGGTGAGTGAAAGGGTTTGAAATAAGATGTTTCCCATTTCATCATTTCGACTTTCCCCCATTTTGTCATTTCAAACGAATGTGAGAAATCTTAAAAACCTGAAAAGGATTTCTCACCCTAAAGGGTTCGAAATGACATGTTTCCCCTCTTGTCGTAACCTCGACTGAAGCGGAGCGGAGAGTCTTTTTGGACTCTTCACATTCGTTCAGAGTGGAATTTTGTAAAATTTCAAAAAAGGATTTTTGTGGAGAGTGTAGAAAAAGAAGAGAATTTAGTAAAAAAGACTTGCCGAGAATTGGGAATTACACAAAAAGAGTTAGCTGAAAAAATAGGGGTAACAGATAGAACTTTATCTAAATATGCTACAAACGAATATATACCAAAAAATGTTATAAACCATATAAATCTAATTTTAGAAAACCACAATCAAAACAAATTAATTGATAGTTTAAAATACTCTATACAAAATATAAAATAGTTTTTTAATTTACATATTTTGACTTTTATAGATTTTTCTTCTATAATTGGTGTGCAACAGGAATATCGCCACAATAATTCCTATTGCAATACAAATAAAGGTCATTTGCATATGCAAAATATTATAACTAAAAATTTCCATGACTCTTCAATTAGAATATTTATTTTTGATAATAAAGAGCTATTTTTAGCAAAAGATACAGCAGAACTACTAGGCTACTCCAATACAAAAGATGCAATTATTAGACATTGCAAACATGCTAAATCTTTTGAAGAAATTTTCAAGGGTCGTGAAACGCTACCCTTGGATTTACAACCAATTTTAGGGAATAGTTGGAAACAAACAAAACTCATTCCAGAGTCTGATGTTTGGCGACTTATCATAAAATCTCGACTTCCAGAAGCGGAAAAAATTGAAGAGTGGATTATGGAAGAAGTTCTGCCAAGTATCAGAAAAACAGGAAGCTACTCTTTAAGTTCTCCAAACTTTTCAGAACTCCTTTCCAAAAATGAAGAAGCTCTAAAACTCGTGGAACTTTTCGAGGAAACAAAGCCTTTTCGCCTTTTGCTTCTCCAAAAACTCTTAGGTGAGAAAAGTGTTTCTTCTCTCTTCGGCATAGACTTTTCCAAAACCTATTTTCTCCCAACAGAACTTGGAAAGTTACATGGACTTTCAGGAAGAGAAACAAATCTAAAACTAGAGGCTTTAGGCTTTCAGGAAAAGCAAAATGGAATTTGGAAACTTACCTCATCGGGAAAGGAATTTGGAATAGAAGTTTCTGGAACTTACCACCAACTTAAATGGAAACTCGAAACTTTGTAAAACTCTCTATATTTAAAAGATATTTTAAGTGATAATTCTAAAGAGACATATAGCTCCAAAAAATAGAGAGAGATATTTCCAAAAAGTTTCTGGTTCTCTCTCTAAAAGAGGTGGTTTATCAGTTTGGAGATATTTCTGGTTTGGATTTCTTAAATCGTAGAGAAATTCTGAAAGTTCGCTATATCTCTCGTTTGGATTTATAGCTAAACCTTTTCTCAGAGTCTCATCTATCCAGATAGGTAGTTTTGGATAAAGAGTTCTATACTTTAGTTTTTTCTGTGCTGATGAGGTTGTTGCTTTTGCAATTTCAACTCCATAAGGAAATTTTCCTGAAAGTAGATGATATGTTAAAACAGCTAGAGAGAAGATATCTGAACGATTTGTTCCAGTCTCATTTAGAAAGTATTCAGGAGCTGAGTATAGTGCAGTTCCTAGTAGTGAGTGATGATTTTCTCCAACTCCCTGAACTTTTGTTGAGCCAAAATCTATAATTTTCACAACACCATTTCTGTCTAAAAGAATATTTTCAGATCGAATATCTTTGTGTATCATCTCCATTCGATGAAATGCTTGAAGACCTTTTCCTATATCTTCAACTATTTTTCTCACAGTTTCAAGTTGCGGTTTTGGATTATCAACTATCCATTGAGCTAAAGAGACTCCATCTATATATTCAGAAACATTGTAGATATAACTCTTTTCTCTTTTCATCTGGTATGGTTTTAAAACATGTTTGCTGTTTACCCGTTTTGCAATCCACTCTTCTAAAAGAAACCTTTCGACTGCAAAAGAGTCATTTTGAGTCTCTATTGATGGAACTTTAATTACAACTCTCTCTTCTTTGCAAGTTGCTAAATAGACATGACTTCGACTTGTTCTGCTCAAATCCCGAACAATTTTAAATCCATCAAATTCATCACCAACTTCTGGAATTTTTGGAAATGGTTTCTCCTCTCTAAGAGACTCTTCAAGACTCTTTTCAGAAACCTCATCAACACGCACAATTTGAAGAGTTAAATTGTCATCACTACCTAAATCCAGAGATTTCTGAACTATCTCTTTTGCACTACTTTCAAAAGAGTTTTCCAATTTCTCTTTTAAAAACTTATCATCTAAAAATTCATAAACTCCATCACTCATTAGAAGAAAGATATCACCCTTTTCAACTCCAACAGAACTGAAATCTATATTCACTTTTGAGTCAGAACCCATTGCTCGACTCAAATAACTACTATTCTTTGAAATATAAACTCTGTGGTCTTCTGTAAGCTGTTCTAATTTTGAGTTTCTAAAGCGATATACCCTACTATCCCCAATATGAAAAATGTGTGCTGTTCTGGAATTGAGAACGACTCCACTAAATGTGCAAACAAACCCTTTTTCTCTATCTATCTCATATTGGCTCTTCCGTGTTTGAGAGTAGAGCCAACTATTTGTAGCTTCTAAAATATGTTTTCCAGACTTTTCAACACTCCAAGTTTCTGGAGTTGAAAAGTAATCTTCTAAAAAGGAGAGAACTGTTACTTTACTCGCCTCTCCACTTACAGGACTACTGCTAATTCCATCAGCAATTGCAAAAGCTACTCCCTTTGTAATTAGTAAAGGCTCTTTCGGAATAGAGATTTCATGAAAATCTTGATTTTCCTCTTTCTTTCCCGCAGTTGTATAGTGGCTTACTGTTACTTCTATATTTTTTCTCATATTTAAACCTCTTGCAAAACTGGAAAGCTATTTCAAGTTTTGTAAAAAGTCTAGTTTTAAAGAGAGAGCTTTGGGACTCCCTCCTTAGAATTTACCAAGATTTATATGGTAGAAACTTGCCATTCATGGTAATAACAACTCTATCACCAGCTTCATTTTTCTCTTTATCAATATCCATTGAGAAGTCGATAGCACTCATAATTCCATCTCCAAACTTCTCTCCAACTATCTCTTTGATGGTCTCTCCATAGACACCAACAACTTCATAGAGACGATAGATAAGCGGGTCAGTAGGAACTCTCTGTTCCCACTTTTTGTTTGGATACTCTTGAAGAGCTTCTGCAACATCAGAAGATAGTTCCAAAACTTCGCAAAGTTTTTCAGCTTTCTCTTTTGAGAGACTATTCATTCCTAAACAGGCAGATGTTAGGAAAACTGAACCGAGAGAGACCTTTTCAGAGAGCGTTTCCCAACTCAAATTAGCTTTTTTCTTTGCAAGAATTATCTCTTCTGTCATCTCTATCTTTTTCACACAATCCCCTTAGTCTAGTTTTCTCTTCTCACCTGTTCTAATATGAGTTGCATATAAAGTGAGTCCTGTAAATGCAAGACCACCAACAAGGTTTCCAAGAACAACTGGAAGTTCATTCCAAAGAATATAATCCATGATTGTAAAATCTCCACCCATTATCATTGAGAAAGGAAAGAGGAACATATTTACAATTGAGTGTTCAAATCCCATAAAGAAGAAAAGCATAATTGGCATCCACATTGCTAGGAACTTTCCACTAACAGAAGTTGAAACCATCGCACCAACAACACCCATTGAAACCATCCAGTTACAAAGCATTCCTCGAATGAAAACTGTTAGCCAACCCCAAATTCCATGTTCTTGGTATCCAAGAGTTCTTAGTTCACCAATAGTTGCAATCTTCTGACCAATTGGACCTGGGTCTATCTGGTAACCATAAGTTAAAATGAATGAAATCATAAAAGCTACTGTAATTGCTCCACCAAAGTTTCCAATAAAGACAAGTCCCCAATTTCTTAAAACTTGATTTACCGTTACACCAGGTCTCTTATCAATAAGAGCGAGAGGAACAAGAACAAAAACTCCTGTTAGCAAATCGAAGCCCATAAGATAGAGCATGATAAATCCAACTGGAAATAGTATTGCTCCTGTAAGTGGTGAACCAGTTTTCATTGCTACTGTAATTGCAAAAGCTGCTGCAAGAGCAAGAATTGCACCAGCCATAAATGCTCTAATTATAGTGTCCTTTGTAGACATATAGACTTTAGACTCTCCAGAGTCCACCATCTTTGTTACAAATTCATTTGGTGAGAGATAAGCCATAGAAATCTCCTAATTTATTTTATAAAATTCTATTTAAAGTTTCTTAAATTATAATTAAATTCTGTATAAATACCTTGTTTTTACCCATATAATAAAAATATATTTATATTAATTTAAGTAAAGTAATATTCTAAAAACAATAAAAAGTGTAGTTGCAGGGTGGAAACTTTACTCTATTTGGTCAGTCTATTCACTTTTATAAATTTTTCAATCTATTTTTGATATGCTGATAAATAATATATATATTTAGGATAAGTTATATGAAACGAATTGAAGAATTTATTAAGGAAGAGGCAAATTTAAAAGATTTCAAAGAGAGAGAAACTGAAAGAAAGAGAGAAATAGAGAGAGACAATAAAGAGTTTAATGAGTCATTAGCAACTTTAAGATACTACCCAAGAGAAGAGCTATCTCACATGGATAAGAAGTTTTTACTAAAGTTAGATACTCAACTCTCTCATAGAAATCCAGATATTGACATGAGTGTTGATATTGATAGTTTTGGAAAATATATGATGAACTTTTCAAACGGGAAGTATAGAGTAAATAAACAGTGTTCAGATAAAGAAAGATGTTTTAATGAGTTGAAAATGTTTTTAGAAACACTGAGAGAAATTCCAATCTCTCAAAACAGTTTTAAATAAAAGGTTGGACTTTAAAGTCCAACTCAATCTCTCTTTTTTGCATATTTTTGCATATCTTCAATAGTATCAAGTTCGTCCATAATTTCCATACCTAAAAGAGTCTCTATAACATCTTCAAGGGTAACGACTCCAGCAGTTTGCGAGTAACTATCTTTCACAATAAACATATGCTCTTTTCTTTGAATAAATAGGTCAAGTGTTTTGGATAAATTTATATTTTCATTAATTTCAAAAACAGGAATTGAAATTTCAGAAAGTTTCTTTTTCTCATTCTCTTCACTACTCTCTTCAAAAAGAGATTGTGAAAAGACAATACCATCAATATAATCTTTACTACCATGAAAAATTGGAATTCTTGAAAACTGCTTCAACTTCTTTGAGTTTTCCGTATTTCCCAAAACCTCATCAATAGTTAAATCTCTATTTAAAGCAAAAACAACTTTTCTAGGAGTTAAAACTTCTCTAACTTTTATCTTCTGAAGTTTTAAAATATTTCGAACAATTATCTCCTCTTTTTCTGAAAGAACTCCAACTTTATGACCTTTTGCAACCATTGTTAAGATTTCATCTCTTGTTATCTCATCATGATTTGAATTTCCTGAAATAAATCCTGTAAGTCCTCTAGCAATAAAATTGAATGGTGTTGTTAAAAATACAAGCCATTTTATTACATAAGAACTTGGAATTGCTAAACTTTTCCAGTAAGTTGCTCCAAGAGTTTTTGGAATAATTTCAGAAAAGTAGAGAATGATAAGAGTAAGTATAATTGAGATGAGAGTGATATATTCATCTCCAAAAACTTCTTGAGCTTTTGCCCCAACTCCAGCTGCTCCAAATGTATGAGCTACAGTGTTGAGAGTGAGTATAGAGCCTATCGATGTTTCCATATGGCTTTTCATATTTTTTAAATTCTCAGCTCCTTTTACTCCATTTTTAACCTGTGTCTCTATGTAAGAAAAAGTTGTTGAGAGTAGAACTGCTTCAAGAATTGAGCAGATAAAAGAGACTCCTACTGCCAATCCTAAATATAGAAAAAGTTCTATCATGCCCTATACTCGCCCGTCGAGTCGCTATCCAAAGTAGAATACCTCCATTTAATAATTCGCTATTCTATCAAACTTAGAACTGAACACTTAAACCAGTTCCAACAAAAAATCGTTCATCTATAAAGAGGTCTCTTTCAGCAAATATTTTGAAAGCAAAACCTTTACTTAAAATAAAATCTATACCAACTATCGGTTTTACAACAAGAGTATCTCGTTTGAATTTCCACTCATCTTCCTCTCTCTCTTCATCATCTATGAAATACTTATACTCTTTTTCCCCTTTCTCATCTCTAAATTCGTGATATCCAAGACCAACTTCTGCACCAATATAAGGTATAAAACTTAAAGAGTTAAAGAGTCTTAAAGGTAGTTCAGAAGCACCAAATGATGTGAATTGAACAGCAAAAAGATAGTAGGCTTCCATAACTTTTGTCTCTGGAATAGAAAGGTCATCAGCACCCCATAAAAAACCATATCCATATCGGAAAAATCTTGTATGAGTCAATTGGTGAAATTGGAAATTGTGAGTATCTTTATTGTACTTTTTGTTTTTCATGGCATCACCATAACTATATAGAAACTCGAGTCTATTTCCATTTAAATATGGACTAGCTTCATTTTTCAGTTTTTTAATATCTCCAATTGAGAGAAAATGTAAATAGATATCTTTCTGAAGACCAGCTCTCAATCTTATCTTTCCACTTTCACTATCTTCTGTTTCACCATCATTGTAGTCTGCTCTATATGAAACCGTACCATCACACTGCTCATAAATTTTTTGAGTTCCAATAGCAATCTTTTCACCATTAATCTCAGCAGTTATATACTGCTTCTCTTTATTACTTGTCAATGTAATTCTAGGAAATCTATGTTTCTCAAGATTGATATCATCAATAACCATACTGTCGCCACCCTCAAGATAGAACTCACCAACAATTTGACAATATTTACTACTTTCAATTGTATAAGAGTGTGAACCAACTGGTAAAGCTATCTCCTCATTTATAGAGTATTTTGTATCATCACCATCAATATAGATTTTTAGACCGTTGTCAAGTAAGTTGAAAGAGACACTTTGGAGGTGTACGGTTTCAACTCGATTTTGGAGTTTTTCTCTTTTCTGTCCAAGATGTTCAATGCTACCACTTTTTCCTAAAACTTTTGCAAGAGCGATACCACTATCACAATAGGAAATCATCTCTTGAAGTTTAGAGTGTGCCTCTCGACGATTTGAAGGTAGCGATGAGAATGTGAATGCTTCAACTTCAGCTTCTATTCCAAGAAGACTCTTTTTTAAACTCTTTTCAGAAACCGAAGCACAAAGTTCACCATTTACTGATGAGGTTTCCACATCAATTAGCTCTAAACTTGTAGTCTGTTTAGATGTTCGTCGCAACTCTTTGTTAACACCATCTTTATCCAAAGACTCATTTCTCTCAAAAGAGGAAACAACAGAAATGTATATACTTTGAGCTAATTTCTCTCTAGCCTCTTTTTCACTACTTCCACAAGCAGAATATGTTTTAGCAGAAACCGTAGAAATGAGTAGAAATAGCAGTGCAAAATATCTCATATTTTTCCTTTAATTTATATCTCAAATTATACTTTAAAGGTAGTAATTACTCATATCTTTTTTGTTATTATTGTGGAATTAATCTCTTAAACATCTTTCTAATTAGGATAAAAATGATACTTATAATTGAGGATAGTAAAACAACAAGTAACGCAATTAAATCGATGGTTCAAAAAGAGATGCCATCTTTTAAGGTGACTGTTGTTGAAACAGAAAAAGATGCTAGAGACTTTATAGATTTAAATTATAAAAATATTTTTATTGTCTTTGCTGATTTAAATCTACCCGATACAGTGGAAGTTGGCGATATTATTGATTTTATTAGAAAGTATAGATTGCGAACTATTGTTTTAACAAGTTCAGAAAGCCTCATTTTAAGAGATAAAATTACAAATAAACTAAATGTAATAGATTATGTTATAAAAGATAATCTTTCCAATATTCAATATGTAACACAACTGGCAAAATGGATAGATAAAAATCTAAACAACTCAATTGAAGCCATCATTGTTGGAGATGTAAGATTAAATAGGAAAGTTTCAGAAGCTATATTGATTATTTTAGGATTTAAGACTTATGAAGCTACAAATGGTAAAGAGGCTTTAAATATAATTCTAAAGAACCAGCAAATAGGATTGGTAATTACTGAACTTGAAGTTTCTGGATTTAATGGAGTTGAACTTACATCTATTTTGCGTAAAAATGTTTCAAGGCCTCTTATTATTGTTGGACTTACCGCTAGTAGAAATCAGCTGGAAGCTATAAAATTCCTAAAATATGGTGCTAATGATTACATACAGAGACCGTTTTCTAAAGAAGAGTTTATAAATAGAGTTAGAAAAGATATGTTGGTTCTTGAACAGACTATTGAACTTGAAGAGAGAATTAAAACTATTTCTGAACAGAAAGCTGAAATTGAGAAACTCGCAAATACAGATAGTTTGACTCAACTCTACAATAGATATAAGTTCAATTTACTTTTTGAAGAGAATATATATAAAAGTACAACACACTTTTCTCCATTTACAATTATACTTTTTGACATCGACAGATTTAAAAGTATAAATGATAACTTTGGACACGATGTTGGAGATTATGTTTTAGTAGAGTTGCCAAAAATTGTTAAAACTAAACTTCGAGAAGAGGATATTTTTGCAAGATGGGGCGGAGAAGAGTTTGTCATTTTACTTCCAAATAGCGGTATTGCTCGAGGAGTTGGAATAGCTGAAAAAATTAGAAGAGCTATTGAAATTTACGAATTCAAATTCGTAAAGAGAATTACTGCAAGTTTCGGAGTCTCTAAGTTCAATAGAGGCGATACAGCAGAAAAACTTTTAAAACGAGCTGACTCACTACTTTATAAAGCAAAGCAAAATGGAAGAAATAGAATCGAATATTAGAATCAAAACTTAAAAGTTCTGATTCCAAAATTTATAAAATGGCTAATGCACCTTTATAGATAGGTTCATCAATAAATCCATACTTTTCATTTGAAAAACCATGAACTCCTTTTTTTGAGTTCTCTTCAAAAAGTTTTACTATCTCTTTTGCTTTTTCTATATCAAGTTCTGAAATTTGGAAAGTTTCTCTTATAAGTTTTGCTTGAGTTGGTGATAAAGCTCCTTTACTCTGGAAACCTATCTCTTTTTCCAACTCTAACCACTCTCTAAATAGAGTTTCATTTTTATAGTCTTGAAATACAAAAGAGATTGGAGTAACTTCTAACGCTTTGGAAACTATAAAGAAGTTTGTAAGAATTTGGACTGCTGTTGGATTTTTTGGAAGAATGCTTTTCTGGTTCAATTTTAAATCTGCATAGAGGTCTAAAATTCCCAAATAGAATGCTTTAACTCTTGGAGTTTTCAAGTTTTGTAAATTTAGATAAGCCTCTTTTGTTTCGATAGAGAGATGTATATCAAACTCTCCACCAATTTTCAAAACATCTTCTCTACTTCGTATTTTTGGAATTCGAATTGCATCTGGAGAGAGAGGAGAGAGTTCCTCTATTTCAGAAAGACCTCCCTCATCTAAGGCATTGACTCGAACTATCACCATCTTTTGACACTCTTTTTCAAGAAAAGATTTCACATTTTTAAGAGCTAATCTCTTATCTCCAACTCCATCTTCTAAATTCAAAATGATAGAGTCTGTCTCCAATTTTGGTATTTTTGAAAGATGTTTCTCATTGTCTCCAGAGACCATCAGAGGAGCTACTGGAATTTTACTTCTGTAACTCGACATACTTTCCCTGTTCACTTTTTGGAGTTGTCTTAAATCTAGGTATCTCTAAAACTTTCCATTTTTGGGAAGTCTCATTTAGAAAATGTATCTCAACCTCATCACCAACTTTCACCTCTTTTGAGGCTTTCGCCTTAATTCCATTTAAAAATACAACACCACTACTTATCATATCTTGGGCAACAGCTCTTCGTTTTGTAATGTTTACACCATTTATAAATTTATCTATTCTCAAAAACTTCTCTCAATCTTAAGGCATACTGTTTAATTCCCTTTTCCAGACTATATCGAGGTCTATATCCTATATTTGCTTTTGCACTTTGAATATCTGCTTCTGTATAGTTTTGGTAGAAAGAGTGGGGATTATCTATATACTCTATCTCTGGTTCAACTCTAAAGTTATCAGAGAGAATTCGAACAACTTCATTAAATGTTCTAGCTTCACCACTACCAATATTGTAGACACCTCTATTTGGATTTTCCATAGCTAAAATATTTGCTTTTATAACATCAGAGATATATACGAAATCTCTCTTCTGTTCACCATGTTTGAAAAGTCTTACTTTTCTCTCTTTCAGTATCTGTTGAGAGAGTTGAAAAATCATAGATGCAGCAGACTCTTTGAACTCCTCTCTCTCTCCATAAACATTGAAATATCGCAATCCAACTACTTTATCATAATCGAAATTCTCAACTGCTCTATCCATCATAAGTTTGCTAAAGCCATAAACATTTTCAGGAATTTCACCAAAACCGACTCTATTTGGAGCTGGAGAATTACCATAAACTCCAGCACTACTTGCATAAACAAGAGTTGCATCCATTCTTTTAGAGATATCTAAAATTTTGTGAAATGAGTTTAGGTTTGCATCTAAAACCATATTTTGGTCTATTACAGTTGTATCAGAAATTGCTCCCTGATGAAATATCACATCAAAGTTATATCTCTTTTCCAACTTCTCTAAATCTTCAAGATTTTGCAAATCACCTACAATAACATCACCTCTAAAGCCGATGAGGTTTTTGAAATGTCCTAAGGCTCTCTGATTTCCAGATGTTCTAAACTTTGTTCCATCTCTAAATTTGTCAAATACGACAATTCGATATCCACCAAATCTACTCTGTATTTGATGAGCAAGGCTACTTCCAATAAAACCAGCACCACCTGTAATTAAAATACTCTTTTTCATACTTATCCTTTTAAACAATTTTTAATTTTTTCAAATCCAGATTTTATCTCTTTTTCAGAAATTAATAGAGGTGGTAAAAATCGTAGAGTGTTATTTCCAGATTTTAGAGTGAGTAGATTTTGTGAATGACATCTCTTTACAAACTCTAATACATCACTATCTAATTTTACTCCTCTCATAAGACCCAATCCTGTAAGTCTCTCTTTTCCAAAACTCTTTTCTAACTCTTTAGAGAATAGTTCTATATTTTCCAAAACCTTCTTCTCTTCTCTTTGAAGTATCTCTAAAGTTTTCAGTGCTGATGAGGTTGCAAGATAGTTTCCTCCAAAAGTGCTACCATGGTCTCCAGCTGAAAATCCATTTTCCAATTTTGTTGCAACAACTCCAATTGGAAAACCGTTTCCAATACCTTTTGCAAGAGTTATGATATCAGGCTCGATACCAAAATGGTTAGATGCTAAAAACTTCCCAGTTCTGAAAACTCCACTCTGAACCTCATCAACTATAAGTAAGATATCTCTCGATTTTAGAAATTTCGCAAGTTCCAAAACCTCCTCTTTTCGAAGAGCCTCAACTCCACCTTCACCTCGAATAAGTTCTATCATTACAGCCACTGTATTTTCTGAAACAGCTTCTGCTATTTCCGAAATCTTCTCCACATATTTGAAACCCTCAAGCATTGGCTTGAAATCAGTTTGCAAAAACTCTTGTCCAGTTGCTGACAATGAACCAAGAGTTCGACCATGAAAAGAGTCTTTTAGAGAAATAATCTCAAATCTCTCTCCCTTTCCATATTTTCTTGCTATTTTTATCGCTCCCTCATTCGCTTCAGCTCCAGAATTTGCAAAAAATGAGTAAAGTGGAAATCCAGCAAGTTTCGAAATCTCTGATGCCAATTTCTCTTGTAAAGAGTTTTGATACAGATTTGAGACATGAACCAACTTTCCAACCTGTTCTGAAATCGCTTTTCCAAACTCCAAATTCCCATGTCCAAGACTTACAACTCCAATTCCAGAAGCAAAATCTATAAACTCTCTGCCATCTTTTGAAAAGAGGGTCGCCCCCTCTCCTTTTACAAACTCCAAATCAAAACGGGCATAATTTTGTAAAAGATTACTCACAACTCTCTTCCTCTGTTTTAAATTTATCCATTTTACTTTTCAACTTACTCATACTCTTATCCATAGCAATAGTTATATTCTCCAACTGTTCTGACCGCTCATCTGTCTGATTTATAATTTTTAGAACTGAGCCTAAATGATTATTTAAATCTGTTATTACACTTATAATGATTTCTGAACTCTCTTTAGTAATTTCAGAAGCTCTTACTGCTGCTTCTGATTTGTGAAGAAGTTCAGTCATCTCTCCAAAAAGATTTTCAATGATTTTATTCATCTCTATGACAGATTTTGAATTTTCTAACGCTTTAGAACTTGAGTTTGAAACAGAAACTATCAATTCATCTATTTTGTCATCTATCATCTTAAGTGCATTTTGAGTCTCTTCAGAAAGTTTATGTATCTCTTCAGCAACAACCATAAATCCCTTACCATACTCACCAGCTCTTGCCGCTTCAATTGAAGCATTTAGTGCTAAAAGGTTTGTCTGCTCAGCAACATCATCAATCATTGTCGTAATGTTTTTAACTTCACGAACTTCTATGACAAGTTTTTCTATAGTTTTTGAAAGAGCCTCTCCCTCTTCACTTGTATCTTTAATTGAGTTTTTAACTCCTGTAAGCTCTGTCATAACATGATTTATCATTCTTGCTTCACTAAGAATAGTTTGCAAAGTTTCTTCTATGGAAACTTTTGAGCTTCCAGCTCTACTCTTAACTTTTGTGGATAAGTTAAATGCGATACTCATTAAATTTCTCTGTTCAGCTGTACTAGAGTGAACTACTTTCGACATAGCTTCGACACTCTTATTCAATTCAATAGTATGTCCAGCTTCAATTTTAATTTCTTGAACAATATTTTTAATAAGTTCTATGAAATTATTTATGCTTTTACTTGCATCCCCAACCTCATCATGATATTTGACACTGAGTTTTTGAGTTAAGTCACCACCTGTTGAACCTTTTGTTAAACCATCTAAAACAGCAATAAAATCTTTAAGAGGGTGTAGAGTCTTATTTAAAACAAAAACCATAAGAAGAGAAGCAACTGTCATAAATCCAAATATCATAAAGATAAATTGCCAAATTCGACTCTCCACTTCATGAACTCTATTTTCTAAATTTTTGAATAGGGTTAAATACCCAACTACATTATCCATAAAATCATATATTGGAAAAGAGTAAGTTGCTAAATGTTCATTTAAAACAACTCTATCTATACTAATTCTCCTCATAGCTCCAGTATATTTTTTTGCCAAATCACTACTATAAGTGTAGTAGATAACATCGTCTTTTCTTACATCTGTTGTCTTTCCTGTAAATCGTCTAGCTTTTTTAAAAACCCCTTCTTTAATACCTATCGTATAATCCATCTCAAAGAGTTCAGCACCACTCTTAACTATATTTTCAATACCACCACCAAACTCCACACTACCAAGATGTGTACCAGAACTACTTTTTACAGGTATAACAATTCTAAGTCCAGGACCACCTCGACCAACTTCTATTCCAGTATAAGTCTTCTTATCTCTATTTGTAGCGATAACTGTTGAACGAAAAGAGGATAAGTCATCTCCAAACTTTGATGGTTTGTGAAGTCTTAAAAAAGATGTAGCAGAGTCTATATGAAACTGAAATTGTCTAATGTTATATTCAGGTTTTAGAGAGGAGTTGTATAGAGGTAAAAGATGATTTTGTAATTCGACTCTATCTCTCTTTTCAAAAAGTGAAACAACTTCTTTATCATTTAAGATATTTTCGAGAGCCATTTTCAGACCAGCAGTTTCTGATTTTACAGAGCTATTAAAAATATTCTCAAAATTTTTAAAGCTTGTTTCTGCATCTAACATTATCTCTTTTTGAGCCTCTTGATAGTTTAAAACTATCATAGTAGTTCCAATTACTAAAAATGAGACAATAACATTTATGATAATTTTGGATTTTATCGATATGTCGAGAATTGTTCTCATAAAATACTCCAGTTTAATTTCTCATTTGCAAAGAGAGGAACAACACCACCATACTCCTCTTTTACAATTTTCTCTACTCTTTCCAAAACTATCTCTTTTTGAGGTGGAGAAATTTCATATATCTTCTTTGCATTTTCACTGACAAAGTTTTGAAGAAGTTCAAGTTTCCCAAAGTTTTCAAAAAGTGTAACCAGTCCCTCTAAAAGAATTGGAGCAGAAAAGATACCAGCAGAACCGTTTCGACTCTCTTTCTTCTCTCGCTGATGAGGTGCTGAGTCACTACCAAACATAACTTTCTCATGTCCACTAAAAACAAGTTCTTGAATTGCTTCCCTATCTTTTGAAGTTTTCAAAATTGGTTTACAAAAGAGATGTGGATTTAAAGCTCCACCAAGCAAATCATCTCGGTCTTTTGCAAGGTGGTGCAGTGTAACAGTTGCAAAAAGGTTTGGATATTTGTCTAAAATTTCTACTGTTCTACGGTCTGAGATATGTTCCATAATTACTTTCAATTTTGGAAAGTTCTTTGCAAGAAGTTCAAAAGTTGGAATAAATTCCGCTTCTCTCTCAAAAGAGTCTCCGAGAGTTTCACCATGAATTGAGAGTGGAATTCCTAAATCTTGCATAGCTTGAAGAGTCTCTCCAACCTCATCAATATCTACTGAAACAACTCCACCATCACTATTTGTTGTTACACCACTTGGATAGAGTTTAACAACTAAAATATCTAAATCTTTTAGAAACTCTTTTCTGTATGAACTCTTAAAAAAGAGAGACATGTAGGGCAGAAATTTCTCATCTCCAACTTCTGCTAAAACTCTGCCTCTGTATGCTTCAAGGTCTTTTTTACTCGTAACTGGAGGTACTATATTTGGCATAACTAATCCACCAGAAAATTGAGAAAATGAGTACTTTCCCACTCTTTTCAACATCTCACCATCTCTCAAATGAAGGTGCATATCAAGAGGTGATTTTAAAACTATCTTATCCATTCTGTATCTTCTCCAATCTCTTTTTTACAATTTCAACATGCCCTTTTACTCGAACATTCTTCCAACTGTGAGCAATTTTCCTGTCTGGAGAGATAATATAAGTTGAACGAATTACTCCCTCATACTCTTTTCCAAAATTCTTTTTTAAACCCCAAGCTTTATAGAGATTTAGAACTTCTCTCTTCTCATCAGAAAGTAGAGCTATTTTCAAATTGTGCTTTTCAATAAAATCTCTATGTTTTGCTGGAGAGTCTGGAGAAATTCCAATTATTGTAGCCCCAAGTTCCAAAAACTCTTTAAACTCATTTGTAAAGTCACACGCTTCTGTTGTGCAACCAGGAGTATTATCTTTAGGGTAGAAATATAGAACTATCCAGTTTCCACTAAACTCATTTAAACATACATCTACCTCATCACTATTTGGTAAACAAAATGATGGAGCGTCTGTACCTATCTCTAGCATATATTTCCTTTTTAATTATCTTTATAACATTTTACTATTTCGTTATAAATTCTAATATAGAATTTCCTCTCTGAGTGATGTGATTACAATTTAGTATAATCCACTTTTTAAGGATATAAGATGAAAAAACTTTTTTTTATAATTGGAGCTCCAGGTTCTGGAAAAACTACTGATGCAGAACTTATAGCTGAAAGACACTATATGGAGATTGCACACTACTCAACTGGAAATCTTTTAAGAGATGAAATTGCAAGTGGTTCTGAACTTGGAGAGAAGATAAACTCTTTTGTAAGCAATGGTCTTTTATGTCCATTGGATATAGTACTTGACACTGTTGTAAAAGCGGTGAAAGGTTCAAATAGAAAGGCAATTTTAATAGATGGTTTTCCTCGAAGTGTAGAGCAGATGCACTCTTTTGATGAGATATTAAAAAGTGAAACTGAAATTGAACTTGTTTCTGTAATTGAAGTTGATGTTTCTGAAGAGGTAGCAAAAGATAGAGTTCTTGGACGAGCTAGAGGTGATGATGATAATGTAGAAGTTTTCAACAATAGAATGAAAGTATATTTAGAACCTCTAAAAGCTATTCAAGAGTTTTATACAGAACAGGGAATTTTACACAATATAAATGGAGAGAGAACTATCGAAGAGATAGTTGATGAGATGGAACAGTTTGTTCAAGGAAAACTTTAATGCCTTATATCTCATTAAGAGTTGCTGGTTCTCTATCTATGGAGCAGAAGCGAGAAATCTCCAAAGATTTTAGTGAAACTATGGAGAGGGTAGCAGGAAAACCAAAAGCTAGTTGCTATATTGTCTTTGATGAAGTTAGTCGAGACAACTGGGCAAAAGGGGAGGAAATCCTCTCTGATAAGGATAAAAAAGATGGAAATAGTTGAAAGTGTAAGAGACCTCATCGGTAATACTCCAATGATGAGAATAAATTCAATATCATCAAATATATTAGCAAAGTGTGAATTTATGAACCCTATTGGTTCAGTTAAAGATAGAGTTGCTGTAAATATTTTAATGAAGGCTTTAGAGAGAGGTGAGATAAATAAGAGTACAACTATAATTGAAGCTACAAGTGGTAATACTGGAATTGCTCTCGCTTCTATTG
>JAMJTW010000035.1 GCA_024281175.1 Candidatus Thiovulum imperiosus | reverse complement strand
CGAAAGTTAAGCCCACCATCGCCGATAATACTGCCCTCTACGAGGGTGGGAATGTAGGTCGTCGCCAACTTTTTCTTTTAAAACTCAAAAAAATCTTTCTGTATAATTACAGTTGAAAAGATTTTAGAAAAGTTCCCTCTCTATAAAAAGTATTTACATAAATTTCCTAACTAAATAACAACACTAAAAAAAGCAGTTTTGATAGAGCTTTCCTTAAAAATTTCTTTTAATTTGATATAATTTATATTATTTTAACATTAGAGAGAGAGTTGAAGAAGAGAGATTTTGAAGAGTTATCAGATAGCGAAAGAGTAGTAGAGTGTAAAGAGATTTTTGAGAGAGAAGCTCCAATAAGCAGAGAAGAAGCACTCTGTTATCATCAGTTTCCAAAAGCTGGAAAACTTGGAGTTGAAACGACTGTCAAATTTGAGAGTCAGAGAGACCTATCTTTAGCTTATACTCCAGGAGTAGCTGAACCTTGCAAGGTGATTGAGAAAAATCCAAATGAAGCATACCACTTTACATCTAAAGCAAATTTGGTAGCCGTAATTAGTAATGGTACTGCTGTTTTAGGATTAGGAGATATTGGAGCTTTAGCAAGTAAACCTGTTATGGAGGGAAAGGCAATTCTCTTTAAAAACTTTTCTGCTGTGGACTCTTTTGATATAGAAGTGAATGAGAAAGATATTGATAAATTTTGTAGTGTTGTTGAGGCAATATCACCAACTTTTGGAGGAATAAATTTAGAAGATATTAAAGCTCCAGAGTGTTTTGAAATAGAAAAGAGGCTTGTAAATTCTCTCGATATTCCAGTTATGCATGATGACCAGCACGGTACAGCAATTATAACTTCAGCTGGAATTATAAATGCATGTGAAATTACTGATAGGAAATTGGAAGATATTAAAGTTGTTATTGTTGGAGCAGGTGCGGCTGCAATCTCTTCTGGAAGAATGTATAAAGAGTTAGGAATTTCAAATATTGTAATGATAGACTCAAAAGGTGTAGTTCATAAAGGGCGAAAAGATTTAAATTCTTATAAATTAGAGTTTGCTTTAGATGATGAGGTGTCAAAAGAAGATACCTTTAGAGATGCTGATATGGTTCTTGGACTCTCAAAACCTAAATCTTTTGGTCTTGAGCATATAGCAATTATGGCTAAAAGACCAATTGTATTCTCTCTTGCAAATCCAGTTCCAGAAGTTTTTCCAGAAGATGTGAAAAAGATAAGACCAGATGCAATTGTTGCAACAGGACGAAGCGATTTTCCAAATCAAGTAAATAATGTTTTAGGTTTTCCTTTTATTTTTAGAGGAGCTTTAGATGTTCATGCAAAAGCAATAAATATGGAGATGAAAAAAGCAGCTTCATTTGCTCTTGCAAAACTTGCAAAAGAGCCAGTTCCAGAAGAGATTTCTGAAAAATATGATACAGCTTTAGAGTTTGGAGAAAATTACATAATTCCAAAACCTTTTGATAGAAGACTTATTGTTGAAGTAAGTTCAGCTGTTGCAAAAAGTGCTTTTGAAAGTGGAGTAGCTAGAGTTGAAGAATTCAACTATGTTGAGTACCGTCAAACTCTTTTAGATATGATATAAATCCAACGACAAAGTAGGAATTCTACTTTGTCATTTTCACTAAAATCTTCGTCCCATTGTAAATTCAAATTTAGAGATGTCATCAGTAGGTTTATCATCAAATGGTCTTGAGAAGATAAATTGGATTGGTGCCATTGGAGATTGCCACTCAAGAGAGATACCATAACCACCTCTTTTAAAGTCTTCAAAATCGTTATCTCCAAGATATCCGTAATCTATAAATGGAGTCCATCGAAGTTTTGCCTGTTCAGAAATTGGTAGAGAAATCTCAAAAGAGTGAGTAAAACTTCGGAGTGCTTTCATATTTTGATACTCATCAAGTTCTCGATTTGGGAAAGAAAACGGGTCATATCCTCTTACAGTTCCAATTCCTCCCATATGTAAAGACTCATAAAGAGGTATCATTCCTGTATCTTTCATATATCTAAGTTTAGATTTATATCTCAAAATCATATCGTAATCAATATAGTCTTGAAGACCTTGATAGACATTGAAGGAGAGTGTATTTTTAACAAATTTTGCTGTTCCACCAACTCCAGCATACTCAACTCCATTGTAGATAGTAACACCCTCTCTTGGAACAAAATAGTCATCAGTTGTATCATATTTCAATCCTAAAGAGACAGCACTTTTTATATATGACTCAGCATCATCAGTAAGATTGTCATCTACATTTGTATATTGAGTATCACTATATGAGTAGCCGAAATTTGCAGTAAAGTGTCTACCAATTCTTCGACCAATATTGAAACCAAATCCTCTATCAACGACATCATAATAGTCTCTATCGATTTCACTATGAGTTACATTGAAAGTTCCACTATATAGTGAGTCAAAGAGTCTTGGATTGGAAAAAGAGAGAGTGTAAGTTTTAGATATTTTAGAGTATTGAAAAGCGAGAGACATATCAATACCACTACCAAAGACATTTCTATCAGTTAAACTTGTATCAAAAGTGAAGCCTAAATAAGTTGAGTATCCACCACCAACTTGAATACTTCCTGTTCTACCCTCTTTTACATAAACGGCAATATCAATTTCTGTATCTGAAACTTTTATCTCTTCAAGATTTACCTCATCAAAATATCCAAGTCGTCCAAGAGCATTTTTAGAGTCTTTAATATCTGTTAAGTTGTACCAATCTCCAGGAGCAACAAAGACTTCTCTTCGAATAACTCTATCAAGTGTAACTCTGTTGTTAGAGATAATTACATCTCTAATTTTTACTCTACTTTTTGTTCTAACTTTATAGACAACTTTGACTTCTTGCTTCTCTCTATCTCGTTCGAAATTTGGATAGATATTTACAAAAGCGTAACCTTTATCAGCAACAGCAGTTTTGATTTTAGAGATATCTTTCCGAACCCAATCTATGTTGAAGCGGTCTCCAGCTTCTAATTTAAAATTCTCCTTTAATTCCTCTAAATCTACAATATCTCTATCTATCTCAATTTCAATACCACTAACATCATAAGGAACACCTTCCGAAATCTCATACTTTAGTGATGAGGTGTATCTGTTGAACTCTATTTGAGCAAATGGTTTTGATACAACTACATCAATATAGCCCCGCCTCATATAGTAATCTTTAATTCTAGCAGAGTCTATTTCAAGTTCTTTGATTTTCATCTCTCCACTATTTCGACCCATAAGCCAACCAAAACCCTCTTTATGCTTATTCCCCATATTGTTCTCTATTTTTGTAAAGCTCTCTTTCTCTCTACCAGAGAGTTCCAAATCTTTAATAATTATCTCTTCTCCCTCTCTTACAAGGAATTCTATTTCAGTAGTTCCATTATCAAGTTTTGTCTCTCTTATCTCAATAGCGTTATCAACACTACCTTTAAAATTTAGAGCTTCACTAATTCGAGTTTTAACCTCTTCAACTTTCGCTTTATCAAAAAGATTTCCTTTTGAGAGTTGTAAAAACTCTTTCTGTCTCTCATCATCGGTATCAAGAAAACCTGTTAAAGTAACTTTTGAAATTGTAGATTTCTCTATAAAATGAAAAATTAGAGTCTCATTTTTATACTCTACAAAAATATCATCAAAATATCCTTGGCTATATAACTTCTTAATAGAGTCATTTATCTGTTTATCAGTAACAGTATCACTATAAAAATCGAGAAGCTCTTTAGCACTATTTTCTGAAAGATATGAGAGTCCTTCAAACTCTATTTTCGAAACAGTGTAGGCGTTTAGAAATGAGATGAGTAGCAGGAATAGGGAAGTTTTTTTCAAATTTATAAACCTTAAAAATTGTAATTCGAAATTCTAGCAAATTTGCTATATTTTCAACTTCCTCTGTTGAAGAGCTTTTATGTAAGCAACATCTAAATTCTTTCGAAGAGTTTTTACTACGATACTATCAAGTTTTCCCTCTTTACACATATCTTCAATTATATTTAGAGCTTTTTCTTTAGATAATCCTTGTCGGTAAGGTCGGTTTTGAACAAGAGCTTGAAATATATCAGCAACAGCTATAACTCTTGCTAATAACGGTATCTCTATTGCACTTCTACTATTTGGATACCCTTTTCCATCAAGAGTCTCATGGTGGAGTTCAGAAAGTAGAGCTATCTCTTCAAATCCTCTAATTTTTGAAAGAATTGTAGATGAGTCTTTACTATGATTGTTCATAATTTCTCTCTCTATACTATTTAGAGGAGCAGGTTTATTTAAAATTTTGTCATGGACTTTAAGTTTTCCCAAATCGTGAAGAAATCCAGCAATTTCCACTTTTTCACAACTATCACCATCTAAATTCATAACTTCTGCTAAAAATTTTGAAAGGTGAGCAACTCCAATCGAGTGTTGAATTGTAAAATCACTTTTTGCATCAACTATATAACCAAACATCAAAGCTATCTCTTGAACCTCTACATAAGAGAACTCTTTTCTCTCTCCTTTTACTATCCACTCATCTAAAAATATTTCTAATTCACTTTCTTGCAGTTTCTCTTCTATCTCATATTTTGAGAGAATAGTTTCAAATTTAGAGACAAGTTGTGTATCAAAAAAATCTCCTTTATCACTTTTGAGAATTTTGAGAATCTCGTCTAAGTTTTTTCCTTGAGCTCTTAAAGCATCAACTCTATCTGTTAAATAGATGATATTTGAATGTAGTTTTATGTAAGCATCTATACTTTCTGGAAATCTATCTATATGAGTATGGTGATATCGAATTACAGAAGCATACTGTTTATAGAAAGAGACTTGATTTAAAAGTTCTTCTCCTCTTAAACAGTGGTCCTGAGAGTGTTCCCAATCCATTTCAGAAACAAGATATTCATGAATTGAAGTTGAAGAGACTCCGCAGTCGTGAAGAATTCCCTCAAAGATAATATCAGAAAGTTCATTTTCTGCAAAACCTAGTTCTATACCAATTAGAAAAGAGAGATAAGCAACTCTCTTTCCATGTAGATTATCATCAACTCCAACATAATCAAGTGAAGTTGATAAAGCTGAGGTTACTTCTCTCAAATTCAATTCATATTTCATCTTATTTCTCTTTTAAAAATTTCTTGAAAACGGTATTGAGCTGTATTCGGTCAAGAGGTTTAGAGAGATATTCATCAAAACCTAATTCTGAAATAAATCTCTCTCTATCTCCTTTAAGAGCATTTGCTGTAAGAATTATATTTGGAGTTCTTTTCAAATTTTTACTCTCTTCATACTCTCGTATCTGTTTTAAAGCTCCAGCCCCATCAAGTATTGGCATATTATGGTCCATAAGAACTAAATCGAAACCACCATCTCTAAATTCTTCAACTGCCTCTTCTCCATTTCCAACTAACTCAAACTCCATATCCATCTGAGAAAGAATTTCACTAATTAGAAGTTGGTTTACAATATTATCTTCAGCAACAAGAATTCTTCCATGAAACTTCATGTTTCCACCCGTTCTGACCTCATCGGCTTCTATTTCTGAACCATCTACAAATTTGGAAGTCAGAGTGAATGCAAAAGTGCTTCCCTCCCCGTGTATGCTGGAAATCTCAAGTTTTCCACCCATAAGCTCGATGAGGTTCTTTGTAATACTAAGTCCTAAACCTGTTCCACCAAATTTTCTAGTATCAGAGTTATTTGATTGAGTGAAAGGCTCTAGTATCTTCTGGATTTTGTCTTCAGGAATTCCAATTCCTGTATCTGTAACACCCACTTTCCAGGTTACGCTTTCATCATTACTCTCAAGTACCTCTATCTTTACAGAGACACTACCATCTGGAGTAAATTTTATGGCATTATTTATAAGATTTACAAATATCTGTTTAAGACGGATTTTGTCCATCACAATATATTGAGGCATGAAAACATCAATAGATGCGAAGAAATCCAAGTTCTTATCTTTTGCTCTACTTTTAAAAAGTTCAAAAACCATCTTTGCTTCATGGATAAAGTCAAAAGCTACATACTCAACTTCCATCTTTCCAGCCTCAATTTTTGAGAAGTCTAAGATGTCATTGATAATCTCAAGTAAAGTTTCAGAACTCGAATTTATAACATCAATATATCTCTTCTGCTGTTCCGTTGGCTCTGTCCGTTTCAGAAGTTCTAAAAATCCAACAATACCATTTAATGGTGTTCGTATCTCATGACTCATATTTGCTAAAAATTGGGATTTTGCTTTATTTGCTGCTTGAACCTCCACAAGGCTCTGATTTAGCTGTTCAGTTTTCTCTATTAGTTCACTATTCTGAATACAAGCATTTGATGAGTTTGCTATTTTTTGAAGAATTGGAGTTAGAGATTTCAAAATTAGGGTTTCTAGCTCTTCATTTCGAATTAGAATTAGATAACCAAAGTTTGGAAGTTTTAAAAGATAGAACTGTTTTCCTCCATCTAACTCTCCACTACTCTCTGTTCTATATCTCTCAAAAATAGAGATATAGTCTTTATTTTTAGATATATTTTTTGGAATTGAGAGAACAGCTTTCTCTACACCAATTACTTCATCACTACTCTGAAATATAGCTCCAGATGTGCAACTAAGTTTTCTCAAAAGAGTTCCTAAAACCTCTTTTGTCATTTTTTTTAAATCAAGAGAGTTACCTATGGACATAGATATTTCATATAAAACTTTTTCTCTCTCAAGTCCTACCATTTTAAAAGACTCCTACAACTGCTGTTTTATTATAAAATTCAAGATAGTCACTACCTGTGTTTGCTATCTCTCCAAGAGTTAAAGCTCCAACTAAAATAGAGTCTTTTGTTGCTACAGCATCTAACTCCTCTTGAAAACTATCTTCGAGATAGAGAACTCTTGAGATACAGTCTATAAAGAGAGTAAACTTCACATCACTTTCCAGTTTTCCACTTCCTTCACTGTAAGCGATTTTAACTGCTGAAACAAGTCCATCTTTCTCTCCATGAAGAATATCAACATAATCTCCATCTTTCACATTTCCAACACAGACAAGTTTCCCACCTTCTTCTGAAATTGGGTCTCGAACTATCTTCTCTGTTCCAATTTTTGAAATTCCAAATGGATACCCTTTTGCTATGTCAAAGAAATTGTCTTCTCTAAACTCCATATTTGAATGTTTCTCTACAACCTCTTTATAAACTTCAAAAGCTGGTTTATAGTCCAGTTCCTCTATTACATTCTTATTGGCTTTTGTAATTTGAAATGCTCCATCAATGCTCTCCCAACCATGTTTTACTCCAATTCCAGAAACCTCTTCAATTGTAGTTAGCGTTACTCCATCTTCAACTAAACCACTATTTGTGTAGAGAACTGGCTTCTGTACAAAAGAGAGACTTCCAGCTCCTCCTCCAATAAAGTTACTTTCAAGTCCAAAATTAAAATATATTTCATTTATAACTGTTTCAATAGAAGTCGAGAAAGCATCTATAAATACAAACATTGTTTCAAACTCTTCCTCTATCTCTTCCATCTCTTCAGCTATATCAACATCATCATCACTTATATTTTCTATTGTGTGAACAGTTGGAACACTATTCATAAATCCAACAGCCACATTTCCAATATCTAATTTCTCATTTTTATAAATAATTTCTGGAAAGATTCCCCCAAAAACTGGAATCTCTAAATTTTGAAGAAAAGAGTCAAGATTTTCAGAGGTGTATCCATTTTTATCAGCTGAAAGAACTAAAACTCCTTTTGCACCTCTATTTCTAATATTTGCTACTAAGTTTTTAAATCCATCTACTGTTCCACTTCTATCTATCTCAATTTCCATTACAATCTCCTTTTATAAGTTTTAAGAATTGTAACAGATTTGTTAAAAGGTTAAATCTCGAAAATTCCATATTTTCTTGGTAAAATTTTTACAAATATTTTTTATAAGGATAAAAAATGAAAATAACAAAATCATTACTATTAGCATCTTTAACTTCTACACTTCTTGCTTCAACAACTCACCATACAGAGAGACATTGGGATTATAGTGGAGAGTATGGACCAGAGAATTGGGGGATTTTCTCAGAAGTTTGTAAAACTGGCAAACTGCAAACACCAATCAACATAGAGACTTCTAAAGTGAAACATCTTGAAGAGGATATATTGGGGTTCAAAAATTATGTAACAGATGTTAATGCTCATGTAATTAACAATGGACACACAATTAAGGTTGTTCCGAGAGGAATTTATGCAGGAATTACTGTTGATGGCGAGTTTTTCAAACTTCTTCAATTTCATATGCACACTCATAGTGAAAGTACAATTGATGAGGTTCGCTCAGATTTAGTAGTTCATCTAGTTCATAAATCAAATCATAATGAACTTGCTGTTGTTGGTGTCTTCTTTGATGTGGGTGAAAAAAATGAAGATGTTACTCACTATTGGGACTCTATGCCTAAACATACTGGAGAGGAGACAGAAATTTCTGGAATGGATATCTCTCACATTCTACCTGCAAACAAATATAGCTACTACACTTTTACAGGTTCTTTAACAACTCCACCATGTACAGAGGGTGTAAAATGGTTTATTTTAAAAGATAAACTTCACATTTCTCAAGAGCAAATTGATGCACTTCGAGAAATTTTCCCGCACAACTATCGACCAATTCAAGATAAAAATGGTAGAGAAATTTTCGAAAGATAAGATTGTTCTCCTCCCGAGAGGGAGGGAAATATGGAGAAGTACTATTTTACTTCAGACCAAACTTCTTTTTTCCAAAGGAAAGATAAAATTACCATAATTCCTAAGAAACCAAGAACCCAAGGAGCTAGAGCTTCTCTCTCCTCTTTCTTAGAGTCACCAGTCTCTTCCATATATTTGATAACAGCTTTTTGAGCATTCTCATTTAAACCAACTCGTGGCATTGCTGTACCATGAAGATGTTTTTGAGGGTCATTGATGAAAGTTGTAAGATACTTTTCACCTCTAGCAATTATCATCATTGAAAGGTCAGGAGGAGTTGAACCCATATAATTTGAAACATCACTTGTAGCTTCGATTTTTGCATACTTCATATCGTGACATCGACCACAAGCGTTTTCAAACACCTCTTTTCTATGAGCTTTTTCAGCAGCTTTTTTAATAGCTTCTTGCTCCGTAGAGTCTTGAGTAGAGTTCATTTCAGCTTTTAATTCTAAAGCCTCTTTCTCTAATTTCTTAGTAGAAACCTCTTTCAAGTAAGCGATAATAGAAGCGATATCTTCATTACTCATCCAGTCATAACCTGGCATTGGATGCATTTTTCCACCTGTAAATTTATGCTCTGTTTTTGTAGCTTTTGCAGGATTTTTAATGAAACCTGCTAAGAAAGTTTCATCATAAATTGCACCAGCAAGAGATAAATCTGGAGGAACAACACCATAACTCATATTAGCAGTCTGCTTATCCATTGGAGCTACAATTCCTTCACTCTCAATACCGTGACAAGCGATACAGTTCATCTCAACTTGAGACTTTCCATTTGCAACAGTTCCCTCTGCTTCAAATCTATCTAAGTCAGCAAATTTGAAATCAGCTGGAGCTACATGAGGGTGAAAAATTGAGTGAGCCAATGGTTCAACTCCCCAATATGTAATACCTGTAAAAACAACTATTACAGCTAAAATTTTCAATTCTTTCATTACTTTTTACCTCCTGCAACAGTTCTAGCCTCTTTCTCTGTAATAACAGGAAGAATTGCAAACATAACAATAAATGCGATAGAAGAAGCAAATCCAATCCAAGCATTTGTTCCAGTTGGAGGAAGTTTTCCATAAATTGTAAGAACAATTAGAACAACTATCATGATCCAGAACCAGTATCGGAAATATGGTCTCTGATTTGCTGGAGCAACAGTTGGACTTCTATCTAACCAAGGCATAAAGAGAAGAATTGCTTGAGCAAAACCGAATGCAAGAAGACCAATATCAGCAGCTTTTAAAGGACCAATATCAAAGAAGAAACCTCTTAGAACTTCGTAACTCCATAAGAAATACCACTCAGGATAGATATGAGCAGGAGTTTTAAGACCATTTGCAGGGTCGAAGTTTACTGGATCCATTGCAAAACCGTAGTTATAGAAGACTAAGTAAAAGAAGAAGAGTAAAAATACACTTAGAACAAATACATCTTTTGCCATAAATACAGGCCAGAAAGGAATAATTTTACTTCTTTTTGGGTTCTCTTTATATTTTTCAGCCTCTTTTCCAAAGTCAATATCTTCACCAGTTTGGTTATTAACATGAGGAATTCGGAGAGTATAGAAGTGGAAAGCAATACCACCCATAATTGCTAATGGAACAAGAAGAACATGAAGCATAAAGAACCGAGTTAGAGTTGCATCAGCAACATAAAAGTTACCTCTAATCCAAACAACAAGTTCATCACCAATTAGTGGAATTCCACCAAAAATATTTGTGATAACATAAGCAGCCCAGTAACTCATCTGTCCCCAAGGTAACATATATCCAGAGAAAGCCTCAGCAGAGAATAGAATTAGAAGAAGCATACCGCTTAACCAAATCATCTCTCTACCCTTTTTATATGAACCGTAGTAGATACCAGTAAACATATGGATATAGATAACAAGGAAAATTACAGAAGCACCAACTGCGTGGATATGTCTAAAGAGCCAACCGTAACCAACTTCTTGCATGATTGTATAGTTTACAGAGTCAAATGCAGCATTTACATCTGGCTTGTAATACATAAGTAAAAAGATACCTGAAATGAGAAGTATTTTAAATGTGAATGCTAAAATCATTCCCATCGCCCATAAGAAGTTAATATCTTTTGGTATCCAATACTCTGTCATCATCACCTTTTTAAGAGCAGTGATATTTAATCTGTGGTCTAACCACTCACCTACACCGTGAGCTTTTGGAAAATGTGCCATCTAGTCTCTCCTTATGCCATAGTTAGCATTTTCTTATACTCAGGACCTTCATCGCCAAGAGTAATAGTTTTGCCAGAAATTGAGAATGGTGGAATATCAAGAGGTCTAGGAGGTGGTCCAAAAGTCTGTCTTGCATGAGGGTCATACTGTCCACCATGACAAGCACAGTGAAATATTTTGTCATTTTCTCTCCACTCTGGAATACAACCTAAGTGTGTACAGAGACCGATAACAACTGTATATCTATCTTCTCCAATAACAATATCTCTAGCTTCATCAGTAGTAATATCTGAAGTGTGTTTGAGTAGGAATACAGGTTTTCCTCGCCATTTGATAACTGAAAGTTTTCCAGCTTCTAATGGAGACAAATCAACTGTTGTGAAACCTGCACTGATAACACTTGGAAGTGGGTCCCAAGTTCGTTTCATGGCATAAAGTGAAGCTACGGCACCAACACCTGCTGTTGCCCCTAACACTTTACCCATAAAGGCTCTTCTGCTTTTATCAGCCATGTTAAGATTACCTTTTTTTAAATTTAAATAGGAATTTTACCATTTTAAGGAAAATAAAATTAATATCTAATTAAAAGATTGGAAGTTTTTATTGTAATACTCTATACTCATAATCAAATTCACCAACATTTGCTGAAATATAGTGAAAGAAAAATTGGAAACCATCTCTACCCGTGGCATTTATCTCAATAACTTTGATATTTGAAGTTTGTGAAATTTCACTTCTATCTATTTTTAAATTCACTTCAGAACTTGTAGTATCTGAAAAACTTCCAACCTCATCATCTATGTAGAAAACTTTAACTCTCATATCAAAATCGATAGAACCAGAGTCGTAATATAGGGATTTCCCGTCCCAATCATCTAAATCATCATATTGAGTAAAATTGCTCTCTTCTGTGAAATTGCTCTCTTCTGTTGCTGAAATGTAGGAGACTTTTGAGTCATTATAATCAAAGAGAATTCTATAATCTGTTCCAACAGTTCTAACAATTCCATCATCTCTTAAGAAATTAGAACTATTTGTATCAACTATTTTTGAGTCAGAAATACATACTCCAAAAGCTGGATTTTTTGTATTATTCTTTTCACAACTATTTTCGTCCCAACGATATAGTGTTATCTGCATTGACCTCGACATAGAAGCAAACATCGCCTCTTTGTAAGAGATAAATTCTGCTGACTCTCCTATACTTTTGAGTAGAGTTGGAATTGGAGTTATTACAAGAGAAAGAATGATAATTGCAAAAACTGTTTCAATTATTGAGAAGCTCTTTCTCATTTTCTCTTTTTTATCCACCTCTGAAAAAGTCGATACGGCTCAATATATCTTCCCATCTCTTTTCCAGTTTCTAAATTTCTTGTAAAAATATATGCAAGATATGGTGCTAGTGAAAATCCATACCCACCTAAACCTGTAAAGATATATAGATTTTTATAATACTCGTATTCTTCTGGAGGATAAGCTCTACCATGTCGAATTTGTGGGAATTTTTTTACAGTTTGTAGAGAGTTTACAACTCTTCCAAAAATTGGAAAGTAGTCGATAGAACCTGAACGAACACCACCGTAATGTTTTACAATTTTCGCATCTTTTAGAGTTACAAACTTTTGACCATCTTGTAGAAGTTTTTCTAAATCTTTTCTCTCTATCTTCTTTTCCAAAACTCCTCTATGGTGAGTCGCACCAATACGAACTGTATTACGAATTGTTGGGGAAATAGAAATTTTTCGATGATGAGACTGTTCTATCTTATTTGAAGTTCGAATATCTATCCTCTCTCCCCAAATTGGTCTAGTTTGAAGATAAGGTTCTATAAATGGTATAGAGAAAGCTCCTGTTGTGAAGATGAGGTTTTCTGTACGATATTTCCCAACTTCCCAAATTCCAGCTATACGATTTAAGTTTTTTACTTCAAATCTTTCAACTCTTATTCCTATTGTTAGCTTATGAAGTATCTCAAGAACATCTACAACGCCTGAAATAACTTTTATAACATCACTACTCAAATTGTATAAATTTAGAGGAGTTTTATGAAACTGTTCTGGAAAATATTTTTGGTAGAAGTTTAGAGAGAAATCTATGGAGCGATTTGTAAGAATAGAGAGTTCGTCATCTTTTTCAAATTTCCAATTTAGAAAAGCACCAGCTGCACCGCTACCGCCATATCCTAAATAGTGAGACTCTAAAATTAGAACTTTAAATCCTCTCTGTTTTAGAAAGAAAGAGATGGAAGCACCTGCAATGCCTCCACCAACAACTATGTAGTCGTAGACTATTTTAAAGCCTCAAGAGCTTCATCATAGTTAGGCTCTTCAGTAATTTCAGGAACAATTTGCTTATAAGTTACAGTTCCCTCTTCATCAATTACAAAGATAACTCTAGCAGAAACACCAGCAAGAGCACCATCGGCAATTAGAGTTCCGTAGTTATAAGAGAAATCTTTATTTCGGAAGTCAGAAGCTACTGTTAATTTATCAATTCCCTCAGTAGAACAAAATCTTTTAGAAGCGAATGGTAAATCCATAGAAACTGTAATTGTCTCTACATTGTCAAGTTCAGCAACTTTTGAGTTAAAAGTTCTTGTTTCAGTAGCACATACTGGAGTATCAAGAGATGGAACAGCAACGATAAGTTGTTTTTTTCCTTTAGCACCACCAACTGTTACATCAGAAAGGTCTTCACTATTTACAACTGTTACAACTGGAGCCTTATCTCCAACACTTACTAATTTACCAGCTAGAGCTACGTCTCCACCTTTTAACTTTGTTGTTTCCATTAACAACTCCCTTATTATCTTTTTTCTTGCCGACATTCTACTAACAAAATTTTAAAAAGTATCTTACGAGATTCGTTTATATCAAAACTAAAGGGTTAGCGATTTTCTAATCTTATATTTTTTATAACTTGTTTTCAAAATAGCGTAAAAATGGGAATCAAAAACAATTTCTTTTTTTCATTTTTAAAGTTTCTTTTTCAGCTTATGAAACTAGAGATTCTAAATTTATCGAAAAATCTCAAAAAAGAGGGGGCTGACTAATAGAAGGAAAAAAATAATAACTGTTCTTAACGAAATAGATATATCTGACTTTAAAAAGGTGCTAGATGAACAAATAGCTCTTTAATTATGTCCAATTTGTCGTTTTAATAATCGGATTGCCACAGATTCATTGGTAATCTGATTTATATAAATATCAGATTTATCATTATCTTTTCTTAAAATAAATAAGTAGGCTAATTTACCTAGAATTTCATCTTTACAATATCCATTTATTATAAAATATTCAGCTTTATTGTTAAATTCTAAAACACTTACAAGTCTTTTTTCTCTATCTGTTGGTTCATAATCCCAAACAGTTTCAACTCCCTCAAAGATTTTCAAAACCTCTTCATCAGTAAGGTCTTTGAGTTCTTCAGGTTCATATTTTCCCTCAAGCTCTTCTAATGTTGGTAGCTTTTTCATGTAAAATCCTTTATAATATTGTAGCGGAGGAAAACCCTCTGCTTTCTGTTTCCACCAGAACGGTGGGAGTGTGGCTTTATGACTTTTGGCAATTACAGTCTATCTCCAACTTTTCAAGAAGCTCCATGAATTTCTCTTCAAAAAATCTAACTTGAGTTTCAGTAGAGCTACCATGAGTAGAAACTACATTCTTCCCAAACTCTTCACCAGCTTTAGTGATAGACCAGAATTGCTTTTGAACTTTCACCTCTTTCTCTTCACCATTCTCATCTTTGATAAGTTTTGTTTTGGAAGAGTCTCGGAACTTCTTTTCAATCAACCCATCAGCTTGTAGAAGTGCATTCACTTTCACCGCACTCATTTTGACTCCATTTTGTCTAAGGAGCTGAGACAGAGAAAAAGAGGCTTTTCCATCAACGAAATCTGGGAAATAAGAAGTATCAAGCCCGAAAGTGTCAAACATCTTTCTTGCCATTCTTGTTCTATCTTCATCAGAAACAGCTAAATTGTCCTGAGCAAACTTGAGAGCCAATAAGTTGTTTTCCAATCTCTCTTTTTCAGAGATTTTGGAAACTTCGGCTTGAGGTTCTTGCTTCCCTTGAGAAATCATTTCTCTCATTGTAAAGAACTCTTCGACAAGTCGCAATTTGAAATCAACAACCGTTTCCGAATTCTTTAAGAGAGTCATCAAGAAAGTTGATTGAGGTTCATTACAGTAGTAGGTTACATTTTTAACTTCACCTCTTGACTTTCCGTCTTTTGTCGCTCTTTTTAAACCCTCATTTTTAAAATGAAGGTTTCCAAACTTCTCAAATTTCTCTCGATACTTATTGATTAAGTTCCGAACTGAAACCTCTTGATTGTTTGTATGCTCTGCAATAACTCGGTGAGAAACTCTTGGTTCATTCTCTACTAATTCTATGATAGAATTCTGTATATTAGCATTTGACATGCTTTTACCTTTTTATCAGGTAATCTAGCTATCCGCCATGGTCAAATTTTGGATAGCTAGACTTTCTAGCTCTTTATAATCTCACTACCTTTTACACTTTTATAAGCTAATCAAGGAATTTCAAATTTTTAAAAGAACAGAAAAAGAGACTTACCTGAATTGTTTTTTGTCGTTTCAGTCTCTCTTTCGACACTGAAATTGTATTGTAGAGTTTCTTGTAAATATCTTAAAAAGAATTGTATTACCTCTTTACACAAATGTTATAATTTTTAAAAAGGAAAAATAATGAAATACATAGAATTTAGAAAAAAGTTGAAAAGAATAGGGTTAAATGTCAAAGAGTTTATGCTTATCAATAATACAAATCCAGTTTCTGCTGGAAATTGGAGAAATAAAGGAACTACTCCAAATTGGGTTCCAAACTTTATCCAACTCCTTGAACTTCTCCCCCTTGAGCAAAGAGAAAAGTTCTTTCAAGAAAAGTTAGAAAAGAAAAACGGGAGTAGCTAAATAGTTTTTTCAGGGGAA
This sequence comes from Candidatus Thiovulum imperiosus, assembly GCA_024281175.1. Classification (GTDB taxonomy): domain Bacteria; phylum Campylobacterota; class Campylobacteria; order Campylobacterales; family Thiovulaceae; genus Thiovulum_A; species Thiovulum_A imperiosus. The sequence goes on along the minus strand of JAMJTW010000035.1, from coordinate 26,899 downwards.
AAACACTCTGAGAGAGGTTCTTCCAGAACTGACCGAAGAGTCTTCTTTTTAGACTCTGCGACTAGGCTCAGAGAGGAAATCCTACTCTATTTTGTCAGTTCCCATCTTTTAAAATCTATAAGTTAGATGAAAAGCTGGAAAGAAAGGCATCTGATAATAGTATCCATCTTTTTTATACTCATCATTATATTTCACACTACTTACATTTTCATGAAATAGGGTCGAGAGATTTAGAAGTTCTACGGCAAATTCCAAATCACCGAACTCTTTTCCAACCTGAACATCTAAATCGATAGTTTCAGGAAGTCGTTTTCCAAAAGGTGTTCCATAAATTGGTCGGTGATACTCTTTTCCCTCATAAGTGTAAGTTTCAGTTTTTATAATTTCAGTATATGGAGTTCCCGAAGCGTATTTTAAAAGTCCTGAAACATTCCAGCCGTTACTAAATTTGTAGAGTGCATTTGCTTGAAGAGTGTGAGGGATTTCACCATAAAATCTGTGAAGCTCTCCACCTTGAATTTCCCGTTCAGCTCTTATATATGTGTAAGCTAGAATTAGAGAAAAATCCTCTTTCTTATACTCATAAGTAATATCAACTCCATAAGCGTAGCCATCTCCATCGGCATTGTAGAGAGTTTCGTTGTCCTCTATTACTAAATCTGTAAATTTCTTATAGTAAGGTTCTAATTTAAGAGAACCCTCTACAAACTTTTCCGTCCAATTAAATGCGTAATGGATAGACTTTTCATAAGTATCGATTTTGTCGTTTCCAAATCCCTCAATTACATAACTTGGTTCTGGAAATTGAGAGTAAGTTCCACCAGAAAAGGAGAAACTTCTATCTTCAGATGCTTCCCAAATTAGAGCGTGTCGAAAATCTACAACTCCACCAAAATCTTGAAAGTCGGTGTGAGTTCCTCGAATTCCACATCTTGCTTTCCAATTGTCAGCGAACTCCCAAGTATCTTGGAAAAAGAGAATTTTAGTATTTGCTTCAAAATCTTTATCTACTCTTATTATTTCTTCATCAGTCATATAATAGTCGAAGTCATCAGCGTCAGGGTGTTTTGGAGAGTTCACATCGATAGGTGAGTCTTCATGAACCAATTCAAAACCGAGTACAGATTTATGTTTTCCAATATCCCAAACTGTTTCATGAAAAAGTCCCGTTTGTTTTGTGATTACATCGATTTTGAAGTCGGAGTCGAAAAGTTCCATATCAAGATAGTTGTGAAGATAGTAGAGTAGAGTATGAGATTTCTGAACCTCATCGCCATATTTCCATCGAAAACCGTAAGTCTCAAAACCTCGACTCTGATTTATCTTTCCATTTGCCACGGGGTCTTTGTCTTTCTGCATAGTTGAGTGCAATTTCAACTCATCTTTAGAAAAGATAGCTTCAAAAGAGAGTGAGTTTCTTGAGTCTATTTCATAATAGGAGAGAAGTTGAAAATCCCAAAATCGTGGAAAGAGTGTAAATGTTAGTTTCTCCTCTTCATCATCATCGTTCTTCTCTAATTCATCTATCAAATCTTCGGCGATGAGGTCGAAATAGCTTCGTCGCCCTCCTAAAAAAAGAGACCACTTTTCTGAAAGGGGAACATCTAATGCAAAATCTGCGTCATACATTCCAATATGAACCCTACCATTTCCAGAACCAACAGGATATTTTGGCTTCACATCAATTACCGCACCCATTCCATAATAGGTAGTGTCAAAACCCCCAAGATAAGCATCTATTTGTCGAGTAGCTTCGGGGGCGATTACAGAGTAGAGTCCGCCTAAATGGAAGATATATCCAATTGGAAGATGGTCAATTGTAACAATTGTCTCTCGAGGTTTTGAGCCATGAATGATAAGTTCACCACCATCATTTGAAGTTGTTGTAACACCAGCAAGAGTCTGAATTGCTTTTAATGGGTCTCCATTTGTTCCTGCAAAATTTAGAGCTTCATCTACTGAAAATTGAGTCTGCATTGGTGCGTTTTCTAAAAGAGTTTCATCTTGAAGTTTGTAGTCATCTACCACTTTCAACTCTTCTAGTTCTACCTCTCCAAAAAGAAGAGCTGGTAAGAGTAGGAAAATAAATTTCATTTAAATCCTTTCTAAGAATTTTTCAAAAGTATATGATTTGGTAACATAAATTTAAAAGTGTTTCTACATTTATTGTAAATTCATCAAATATAGAACTATTGGTTTCAAAATTTAGATAATTCTAATAAAATTATACTTTTAATTCATTAAGGGAATAATTTGGAACAGCATTTTATTGAATGGCTAAAAGAGTATGGTTATGTAATTCTCTTTCTCTGGAGTATTTTAGAGGGAGAGACTGGGCTTATTATGGCTGGGTTAATGTCTCATACAGGAGATATGAACTTGTATATTGCCATTGTAGTTGCTGGTCTCGGTGGATTTGTAGGAGACCAAATCTATTTTTACATCGGTAGATTTAATCGAAAATTTATCCAGCGAAAATTGAAAACACAGAGGCGAAAATTTGCCCTTGCTACAGTTTTACTTCGAAAGTATGGTTGGCCAATTATATTTGTTCAGAGATATATGTATGGAATGAGAACAATAATTCCAATGTCAATTGGAACTACAAAATATAGTGCAAAGATGTTTGCTTTTATAAATTTCATTAGTGCATTTGCTTGGGCTTCACTCACAATTGTTCCAGCATATATTTTTGGAGAAGAGATTTTAGAATTTATCAATTTTGTGAAAGACCATGTTGAATTTGCAATTCCAGTAGCAATACTTTTTGCAGTTTCTGTATATCTATTTTTCCATTACAAAACTAAAAAAAAGAGTTAAATGTTTATAGATAAAGTTGAGATAGAGATATCTTCTGGAAATGGAGGTGCTGGAGCAGTTAGTTGGCGTAGAGAAAAGTTTGTTCCTCTTGGAGGTCCAGATGGTGGTGCTGGAGGTAGAGGCGGGGACGCTATTTTTCGAGTAAATAAGAACTCTCACACTCTTGCAAATTTTAAAGGGAAGAAACATTTAAGAGCTGAAAATGGGAAGAGAGGAATGCCTAAAAATTCGACAGGAAAGAGTGGAGAAAATCTTATAATAGATGTTCCTCCAGGAACTCAAGTTTTTTTTGATGGTGAACTGATTTTAGACTTAATTAATGATGGTGATGAGGTTCTTTTTTTGAAAGGTGGAAAAGGGGGTTTGGGAAACTCCTCTTTTAAAACTTCGAGAAATCAACAACCAAAGTTTGCTCAACCTGGAATTAAAGGTGAAACTAAAAAAGTTAGATTAGAGATGAAACTTATTTCTGATATCGCTCTTGTTGGATTTCCAAATGTTGGGAAATCGACCCTTATCTCTACAATTTCAAATGCCAGACCTGAAGTAGCAAATTATGAGTTTACAACTCTAACTCCAAAACTTGGAACAGTTGTTTTGGATTACACAAAAAGTTTTGTAATTGCAGATATTCCTGGAATAATTGAGGGAGCAAGTGATGGAAAAGGGTTGGGACTCAAATTTCTCTCTCATATTGAAAGAAGCAAATTTCTCCTTTTCATGTTAGATGTCTCAAATCGTAGAGATTTAGAACTCCAGTTTCAAAGTTTGAAATTGGAATTAGCAAATTTCTCAGAAACATTATCAACTAGAAACTTTGGAATTGCATTCACTAAAATAGATACTCTTTCAGAAGAGGAGATTTCAGAGTTAGAGAATCTCAAGTTCGAAAACTCAAGATTCATATTGCCAATCTCTTCTGTTTCAAATAGAAATGTTGAGAAATTAAAGTTTACTCTTTGGGAAAATTTAGAGAAGTAATTGTGAATTTGAACTAACAAATATTTCACTCTCTAGCTCAATTTCAACTTTAGATTTTGGAAACTTTTCCAAAATTAGAATTGGAGATAGAGAGTGAGAGTTCTTTTCGATTTTATTTCGAATTTCCAACTCTTCAGATATTGTAAAAGAGATTTCAAAGATAGAATTGAAACTCTTTCCAAATCTTTTTAAACTTTCTAAACTCAAAATTTTTACACTGTCACGATTTAGATAGGCTATATCATCTACTATTTTTTCCACTTTTCCAGAAATCTTTTTTCGTTCAGAGTGAGAGTAGAAGAGAAAATATGAGGGAACTACTTTTTTAGAAATAGATACTTTGCCAAAATTTAAACGGAAATTTAGAAAGTTCTCTTTTACAATTTCACTACTTTTGGAGACTTTAGAGTGAAAATCGAGTCTCTCTTCAATAGAAGCTGGTAGAACTTGATTTGTAATTGAAGAGATAAGTTCATCTTTGTACCTCATCTGCATATCTCTCTGTTTATTTAAAGCAAAGAGACAACCGCAATAGTCTTGACGATAAAGATTGTTCTCTTTTACCTCTTTTGCTTGAAACTCAACACCTCTACCAGAACGGAAATCTCGAAATATGAATTCTACTCCACTTTCAGCTTCCAACTCTTTTCCAATTCTCTCCAACTGCTGTTGAGATTTTAGAGGAGATATGAGAAGAGAAGTTGTAAAACTACTCTCTTGTAGCTCCACTGCTTTTTTTACCGTTTCAGAGAGTCTGTTATCAAAACAGACTTCACATCTCTTTCCCTTTTCAGGTTCATCTTCTAAACCAGATACAGCTTGTAACCAATTTCCAAAATCATACTCTCCCTCAATTAGAGGAATTTCCAACTCTCTACAACTCCTCTCCACATCTAAAAGTCGAAGTTTGTACTCACTGTAAGGGTGGATATTCGGGTCGTAAAAGAAGCCGATGAGGTTCTCTTCTGGAAACTCATCTCTCAATCTTTTTAGAAAGTAGTGGCTATCTACGGAACAGCAGATGTGAACTAACATTAAAACTCTTTAACATCAATTCCACTATCAAGAATAGTTCTCTTCGCATCTTCATTTGAGTCTTTCTTTCGACCTATAAAGCGGATTTCAACTCTACGATTTTTCAATCGTCCCTCTTCTGTTAAATTTGATGCAATTGGTCGAAACTCTCCAAAACCAGCACCGTGAACCCGATTTGGAGAAACTCCATTTGAGACAAGTTCTTTTGCTACTGAAATAGCTCTTGCTGCTGATAAATCCCAATTATCTTTATATAGAGCTGTGGCACGAATTGGTGTATTGTCAGTGTATCCTCGAACAGAAACTTCTATATCTTGAGGAAACTCTGTAATAATTTGAGAAACTCTTCTAAGAAAGAGAAAGGCGTCATCTCCAACAATTGTAGCACTACCATTTTCAAAAAGAAGTTTTGCAGGTAGTGTTATCATAAAGCCATCTTCAGCATCTTCAACTGCTATGGCTGGACCACCACCTCCTTCAACAAACTCATTTGTCTCAATTACAGTTGCTGCAATTCGATTTACAGTATCTGCTGTTTCGTCTTGATTTTCAAGAGGTGTTGCATACTGTTGCCTCAAATGTGAAACTTCTGTTTTAACACCACCTTCCAATACAGATAATGCACCATTTAAAGAACCGATAGCTTCTGAAATTTTGTTTCTGTCCATGGTAGACATGGAGAGAAGAAGAACGAAGAATGTTAGAAGTAGACTCATCAAATCTCCAAACGCGGCTAACCAAGTTGGAAGACACTTCGGACATATACAAGCAGGTTTTTTCTTCTTACCCATTTATTAATACTCCAGCATTTAATTGAACCGAATTATACATGTCCTACTTAGATTTTGCTAAATTCTTTTTATAGAGTAGAAAGTAATCAGCGATATCATAATTTCCTTTTGTAATAGCTATATCAAAAGGAGTTGAACCCATTTGAGTTTTTGGAAATGGATTTGCACCAATTTTTAGAAGAAACTTTACAATTTGTAAAGCGTTAGAGTAAGCAGCTTGATGTAGAGGTGTAATACCATAGTTGTTTGGTAATTCATAATCAGCACCATTCAAAATTAGATATTTTGCCATTCTAGCTCTTCTTTGAGAAATTGCGTAAGTTAGTGGAGTTCTACCAACTTTATCTTCAGCATCTATCTCAGCACCATTGGAAATTAATAGTTCAACAAGAGGAAGACTTCTCATTTTGACAGCAAGATGAAGTGGTGTAACACCGCTATTTGTTTCAGCATCAACTGCACCCATATCTAAATTTAGAATATCTTCGGCGTCTTTATATCTCTCTTCAAAAATAGCGTAATGTATCGGTTTCCAACCATTTGAAGGTGAAGCAAAAAGTGAATAGGCAATTGTAATTAAAAATATTATTTTCATTGAATTATCTTAAAAATAGAACTCATATATTTTATCAGGAAAATCTGAAATCGATATAATCTGAAGGTATCATGTAATCCTTACACTCTATCTTCTCATCAAAAACTCTTTTCTCATATCCCAATTTGAAAAGTTCATTCAGACTCTTTTCTTCAGTTTCTCCAATATTTATAGATTGTGAATTTGCGTAAAGATTTAGATACTTTTCTAGTTCATCGCTACCAATTCTTACAAGATTTCTCTCCAGAAGCATTTTTGAGAGAATAGAACTGTTTTTAACAGCAACTTCAACTCCTTTCTGAACGATGTTTTGTAATTCAATAGTTTTAGTGATTGGAAAACTTCTCCGAATTGCCATTCCTCCAAGAGGTAGAGATACCTCATCACCAACAAGCTCTTTCCAAATATCCCAAATCTCTTTTTCAACTTCCAGTTCTTCAGAGAAATTTAAAATAGACTCATGAATGAGAACTCCAGCATCAACTTCTCCAGAAATTACAGCACTCTCTATCTCTAAAAAGTTCATATATCGAACTCTAGCTTCTGGATAGAAAAGTCTAAAAAGCAGTGCATTTGTAGTGTTTTTCCCTGAAAGGGCTACTCTAAAATTTCTCTTCAAAACTTTTCCTCTTCTCTTTATCAGTTTTGGTCCATACCCATTTCCAAAACTTATAGCACTATTTAGTAGTGCATACTCATCTCTAATTTTTGGATAGATACCAAAACTTATTGCTGTGATATCGTAAGTTCCCTTTAAAGCCTCTCTATTTAAAGTCTCTATATCGAGAGCGTAATTTTTAAATTTCCACTTTCTACTATTTACCCAACCAAACTTTATAGCGTAATACATGAAAATATCATCAGCGTCTGGAGAGTGAGCTATCGAAATCTCTTTCAAAACTACCCTTTTATAAAAATATACAAGATTTTACTATATTAAGATTTTCAGAAGAGTCTTTTGACTCTTCGCGTTTGCTTATTATCTTTTTAAATCAATCCTACCAAGAGTGTACCAAGCGAGTAGATTTAAGAAACCGAGAAGAATGATTGATGAGGTGAAGATTTCGCCATCAATTGCACCATAATTTACAGAAAAGAGAAGAACAATAATTGCAAGTTCAGTTTTTGCAAAAGTTCCAAAAGTAATTATTGTTGTATCTCTTAAAGAGACTCCTTCAAATTTAAGTGTCCAGATACTTAAGATATATTGAACAACAATTATGGTGGACGCTAAAAATAGGAATGGCAAAAATAGGTCATAATCAAAAAGAATTCCAACATCTATATTTAAACCTACGGCTAAACCGAAAATTGGAACAAAAAGATATCCATTCAAAACTCCAGTTTTCTTTCGAATAGGGTCTAAATTTTTAGCTTTTAGGAAAAGTTCAGGAATAAATAGGTTGCTCAAGAAGACTCCTATTATAAAATGTAAATCCATATATACAGCTATTGTGGATTGGAGCATCGCATTTAGAAGAAGTAGCGAGATGATTAGATAGTTATTTTTCAAATAAGTTGCAACTCTAGGATAGAGATATCTGGAAATTACAAAAGAGATGACTGTAAAAAGTGCTACACTACCAACAGCTGTTGAAACTCCTATTGTAGAGACATCACCCAAATCAAAAAGTGCCAAGAGTGAAACAAATATGAAAACAACTATTGTATTGTTTGGTATCGCTTTTGCAAGAAATATTCGAAAAACATCTTCTTTGAAAAGTTCATGATTTTTCATATACCTCATCGTTACAGAATTTACAGAAACAGACATTGAGCCAAATGCAATTACAAGTATGAGTGCAATAGCAGTATCAAAATATTCATAATAGGAGACTAATGCAAATATAATTGGAATTGATAATACTGTTGGAAAAGATATCATTTTATGACTCATCACAAATTTTCTAAAGAATTCTCCACTTGGCTTTGTAAGTCCAAAATAGAAGAGAAGCATGAAAATTGAAACTGTTGTGATGAGGTCGAAGTCTGGATTTTGATGTAGCACATTTAAGGCCTCTGGACCAAAAACAACTCCAAAAATTACACCTGTTAAAAGCCCTGACATTCTATAAAAATGAAATAGAGCAATTTGAAGTGCCAAAATTAATGAAGTGGCTAATAAGATGGACATAATTCAACCTTTTTGTGGATTATATCAATTCTTTAAGATATCATCTCCACTTGACGATTTTTTTGTAGCAAATTTAAAAAAGGAGTTTTACATGGATGTTTCCATAAATACCTCTCTGATGAACCAGATGCAGAGAGTTTCCAAACAGATATCGACTGGAAAACAGATTTCAAAAGGTTCTGAAGACTCAATCAAATTTAATAAAACAATAGACTTGAACAGCGATATTCAGCTTATGTCTCACCTTCAGGAAAGTGCCGAAAAGGCGAAATCTTTTGCACAATATACAGATTCTGCATTAGATTCCATGACAACAGGAGTTGAAGAGTTTAAATCTAAAATTCTTGCTTATGCAAATAGTAACCACTCAAATACAAGTAGGGAAGCACTATTAAAAGAGTTGGACGGAATTAAGAATTCTCTCATGGAGCTTTCAAATACAAAAGTGAATGGACAGTATCTTTTTGGAGGGACAATTTCAAATAGACCACCATTATCTATGAATGGAGAGTATCAAGGAAATGGAGAAAATCTCTCTATTAGAACAGATAAGTTTCAAATTCAAGAGTACAGTATAAATGGAGAAGACCTATTTTTAGGGTATGACAAAGATATTCAGAGTTCAGTAACAACAAGTGCGAGAAAATTAAATCAGACAAAACTTCAAGAGACTCCACCAAAAGAGGTTTACATAACAAAAGATGATACTGTTGAGGATTTAACTGGACAGAATGAGCAAGTGACATTTTACATGTCTGGAACTCGACCAGATGGTAGCTCTTTCACTCACAAATTTCAATCTTATACACCATCTCAAACTAGAATTTCAGATATAGCTGAAGAGATAAAATTGGCATTTGACTTACAAGTAGATGTTTCACTCTCTAAAAATGGACAATTTATAATTACAGATAAAGAGTCGGGAAATCCGAAATTAAATTTCAATATGGTTGCTTCAACTTCAGATGTAAACTCTCTTTCAGAACTTGAAGGAAAAGAGATTTTCTCTTTTGTGGAAAATAGTGGAAGTAGTAGTATTGATGGAGAGAAAGTAGGATTTAAGAAAGATGGAAACCTACTTACGAACAATATTCAGCAGTTTGTAAAAGAGGATATGAGTTTTGCAACAAGAGAAACGACACTTTCTGAAGTTGCTGGAAAATCTTTAAATGGTGAAACTTTGGAACTCTCTGGAGTAGATATAAATGGAAATGCGGTAGCTACAACTATTCAACTTACAGATAATTTTACTTATCAGCAACTTATGGACGAGATGGAAGCTCTACTCTCTGGTGGTGGTGATGAGGTTCTGGAAATAGAACTAAATCATAAAGGTCAATTTGAAATTCGAGATTTAACAACTTCTCAATCTAAACTGGAAATTTCTATCTACGATAGTAATGCAGATGATTTTTCAAGTGAAGAGGGTTCAGCCATCTCTTTCAACTCAAATAGAGCTTTAGATTTGGATAGACCATCAGTAGATATTTTTAGCTCAATCGATGACGCAATTGAAGCTGTAAAACTCGACTTAATTCACCCAGAAGATGGTAAAGATAACAGAGGTATTCAAGGTTCTATTGATAACTTAACTCATGTAATTGACCATATTGTTAAAGAGAGAGCAAAAAGTGGTTCTCAACTTCAGAGCATAAATTACACTCTTGATAGAAGCGAAGCTCTCAAAACAAATATGGAAATTACCCAAAGTGAAGTTATATCAACAGATTTTGCTGAAGCATCTTCTCTATTTACAGCACTGAAAACAAACTATGAAGCGATGCTTATGTCTGTGGCAAAAATTCAAGGAATGACTCTCACAAACTATATGTAACTTTGGAACAGTAGTTGCTTTTAAACATTAATTAAAATTAGGAGGTATTATGAGAAATTTAGTTTTAGTTACTTTACTAACTACTTCGGGAGCTGTTGCTGAAAAGGTGAAAAAGCCAGAAGTGACCAACTTTAAAGATGCTGTTCAGAAGTTTGTAAAGAGTAAAAAGTCGAAAAAAGAGACCAAATATTATGAAGAAGTTTATATAGATAATGGCTATTCAAATGATATGTGGTTTTATATGGAGGGAGAAAAGGTTTTTGATGAGAATGGAAATCTTGCTCAACTCATTTATGGCAGAATGGAAGTAAATACAACTTATAGCAAAGATGGAGTTCTACTTTATGGAAAGACTTTATACTCTAGTGGCTGGTGGACAGAAACTTCTTATGAGTTTGGAGATGAGAATGTTACAGAGACCACAAAAGACTCTGAGGGCTATATAGAAATAGTGGAAGCACCAAAAGAGTTTGCTGAAACTTATGTTGATAAGTATGAAAATGGTCTATTAGTTTATACAGCAACTTATATTGGTGATGAGGTGCAAAACTCCGAAGAGTTTAAATTCAACGACTTAAATCAGACTATCTATAAGAAATTTACTTATGAAAACAGTTTTAGTGAACACTCATACAGTTATGATGAAGAAGGAACTCTTTTAGAGAGTGAATGTAATAGAAAAACTATCTATACAGAAGAAGAGGAAGAAGAACTAGAGTATGTAGATGGTGAAACAGAAAATGGATACTACTATGAGATGGTTGATGCTGATGGAGTTGTTCGCTTTAGAGAAGAGTATTTTGAGACAAATGAGTCACATATTTATATCTCCATAGATGAAAATGGTGTGAAAACAACAACTATCTTTCTTATAGAAGAGTGGTATATAGATGAAGATGAGTGGTATACAGATGAAGAAAATTATGTTGAAATAATTATAGAAGATGGTATGGTTCTTGAAGGAATAGACTCTACTGCTACAATACCGCCAGAAATACCTGCAATGGATGCAACAGCAGACGCTCCAAACTTCTCTGATATTACAGCAGAATTTTTAGAGAGTTTACCAGACGGTTGGAACCTCATCGGAACTGGAACTGGTGTATCTCTTGAAATGCTTTCAGATATGAAATCTATTTTCAAATATGATGGTATAAATCAGAGTTGGGAATATATAGTGTTTGATGAAGATGGTGAACCTGAAATAGAAGAGGGTGAATTGCAAATCAATCCAAAAGATGGTTTCTGGATAAATAAATAGACTCTTTGCGGAACTAAAAGTTCCGCTCCCAATTTTCAAATATCTCTAATTTTCTGATAGACATTCTCAATTATCCAATCTGGAGTTGATGCACCTGCTGTAATTCCACAAAGGTTTTTTTCTACAAACCAACTCTTTTCCAACTCTACTTCTGACTCAATATGGTAACAATCTTCACACTCCTCTTTACATATCGTAACAAGCTGTTTTGTATTTGAAGAGTTCTTTCCACCAATTATTACCATAACATCAGCTTTTTGAGAAAGTTCTTTTGCTGAAATCTGGTTTTCAAAAGTAGCATTACAAATTGTATTGAAAACTCGAACCTCTTTGTGTCTCTCAATTAGAAATTGAGCTATTTTCTGAAAGTTTGAGACTTTTCTAGTTGTTTGAGCAACAAGTGCTATCTTTCCAGAGAGTTCTATGTTTTCTAACTCTTCTATTTGTAAAACAACATGAGTCTTTCCTTCTGAATAGCTCTGAACTCCCTTAATTTCTGGGTGTGAAGAGTCCCCAAAAATTACAATATCGTAACCATCTCTACTCATATCCCGAACTATCTCTTGCGGTTTTGTTACAAAAGGACAAGTTGCATCAACAAAATTGATATCATTTTCTTGTAAATACTCTAAATTGCTCTTTTCAATACCATGAGTTCTAATAATAAGTTTGTCTCCAACTTGAAAATCTTTGATATTCTCTTTTAAACCAACTCCAAAACTTTTACGAAGTCTCTGAATTTCTAAATTGTTGTGAATTAGAGGACCGAATGTGTAACTGTTTTGATGCTCTTCAGCTATCTTAATTGCTCTTTTCACCCCAAAACAGAAACCGTGCTGTTTTGCTAACTCTATCTCCAAAACTATCTCCTTTTTATTAAAATAATACCTTTTATAAATAGATTTGAGGCTTGTTTTCGCTTTTTTTTATTTTTCAGCAGTTTTTCTAAATATTCTCTATATAATGATTTCACAAAATATTTTATAAATAGGAGTATCTTATGGACATAGTAAAAGGTAAAAGAGTTGGTATTGTTGGAGCTGGGAATGTTGGTTCTACTGTTGCTTATAGTTTAGCTGTTCAAGGTGCTTGTCATGAAATCATTTTAAGAGATAATAAAGTAGATATTGCAAAGGGAAAAGCTCTTGATATGTCTCAAGCAGCACAGAGTATTCGAAGTCATACAGTTGTTAGTGTAGCAGAGACAATGGCAGAATTGAAAGATTGTGATATTGTTGTTGTAACAGCTGGAAGTCCAAGATTACCTGGAATGAGTAGAGATGATTTACTTCTTACAAATGCAAAAATTATGAAAGAAGTTTCTCTTGGAATTAAAGAATATTCACCAAATGCGATAATTGTAGTAGTTTCAAATCCGCTTGATGCGATGGTTTATGTGGCTCAAAAAGTTACAGGATTTGAAAGAAATAGAGTAATAGGAATGGCTGGAGTTCTCGACTCAGCTCGAATGGCTCACTTTATTCATGAAGAGTTAGGATATGGTAGTGGTCAGATACGAGCTTCAGTAATGGGTGGTCATGGTGATGATATGGTTCCACTACCAAGATACTCAACTGTGGCTGGAGTTCCATTAACAGATTTACTTTCAGATGAAAAAATAGCAGAAATTGTAGAGAGAACAAGAAAAGGTGGTGCAGAGATAGTTGCATATCTGAAATCTGGTTCAGCATATTATGCACCTGGAAAAGCTACATCTATTATGGTTGATGCAATTTTAAGAGATACAAAACAGATACATCCAACAGCAGTAATGTTAGATGGAGAATATGGATATGAAAATGTAGTTTCAGGAGTTCCAACAATGTTAGGAGCAAATGGAGGTGAAAAGGTGATTGAGGTTTCACTAGATTTAAGAGAGCAGAGAGCATTTCAAACTTCTGTATCTTCTGTTCAATCTTTAATTGATACATTAGAAAAAAATAACTTTTTTGGAGATAGCGAATGAGAGAAATAGAGTTTGATGAGGTTGTAAAAGCGGTTAAAAACCTCATCTCTTATAGCAGTGCAAATCTACCTGAAGATGCACTGAATGCACTAAAAAGTGCAATGGAGAAAGAGAAGTCTCCTGTTAGTAAAGAAGTTTTAAGACAAATCTTAGAAAATTCTGAAATTGCAAGAAAAGAGATAAGACCTCTATGTCAAGATACTGGTCTTGCCGTCTTCTTTGTAGAAGTTGGAGAAGATGTAAAATTAAATGGTGGAACTTTTCGAGAAGCCATAAATAGAGGTACTGAAGAGGGGTATAAAGAGAGCTATCTTCGAGCTTCAACTTGTGAACCTTTCAGTCGAGCAAATTTAAAAGATACAGTTGGATATAACTTACCTGCTGTAATTCACTTTGATTTAGTTGCTGGAGATAAAATTCATATAGAGTACGCTGCAAAAGGTGGCGGTTCTGAAAATGTTAGTCGAGCTAAAGTTTTCCCTCCAGCTGCTGGAAAAGAGGGAGTTATCGAATTTGTAAAAGAGGTAATTTCTGATGCTGGAGGAAATCCATGTCCACCATTAACTGTTGGAGTTGGAATTGGAGGAACTTTTGAGAAAGCTGGTATCTCTTCAAAACATGCTCTTTTTCGAGATATTGGTAGTGTAAATCCTGACCCTGAAATGGCAGAACTTGAGGGAACTATTTTAGAAGAACTAAACAAATTGGGAGTTGGTGCAATGGGAATGGGTGGAACAGAAACTGTTCTGGCTGTTCACATTGAGAGTAATCCTTGCCACATCGCTTCTCTACCTGTTTCTGTTAATGTTCAATGCCACTCTGCTAGACACTCTCATATAACTATTTAAATTTGGAAATAGGCTTCCACCTCTCTTGGAAGTGGAGAAATCTCAAAAAATAGATTTCTCCATTCCGCGAAGCTCCAGTCGAAGTGACAGAAGCAAATTAGATTTTTATCTTTAAAAGATATTTTTAATATAATTTTTAAAAAGTGAAAAATTGAATAGAAAACTCATCTTCTTTTTTGTAAAAAGATATTTAAGGTTTGATAGAGAACAGCCATTTATATCTCTTTCAGCATTTCTTGCCTTTCTTGGTATCTCTCTTGGTGTTATGGTTCTAATTGTGGCGATGTCAATTATGAACGGTTTTGACAAAGAGCTTCAACGAAAACTCTCTATTATGAATTATCCTTTAACAGTTGTTTCATACACCTCATCATTTGTGGAAAAGAGTGTTGTAGAAGAGCTTCAAAAAGAGTTTCCAGATTACATTTTCAGCCCTTATCTTGTCTCAAATATAATTACAAAATATGGTAGAGATATGAATGGCGGATTTCTTTTTGGAGTAGATTTTGAAGAAGAGAGAAAATTGAATTCTGTAATTGAAGAGGCTCTACAAAATAGTGATGAGATAGGAAAGTTTAGTGTCATTGTTGGAAACAAAATGTATGAGAAACTTTTTCTTTCAAGAGGAACAAAATTTACTTATATCTTTACAGAGAGTGACCCATCAGGTATTGTCTCAACTCCAAAAATAAAGAGATTTACTATCGCTTCAACTTTTCAATCAGGACTCTCATCTTATGATGAAGCGTATAACTATACAACAATTGAGGGTCTTCAGAAAGTTTTAGGAGTGAAAGAGAACCAGTATCACGGAATTCATATCTCTACTCCAAATCCAGAAGAGGACATTTTGAAAATTTCAAAGGCTCTACCTGATGGCTATCGATTAGTTGGTTGGTGGGAACAGAATGGAAATCTATTTTCAGCACTGCAACTTGAAAAGAGAGCTTTGTTTATAGTTCTAATGCTTATAATTCTTATTGCTTCTGTAAATATCATAAGTTCTCTATTAATGACTGTTATGAATAGACGGAGTGAAATTGCTCTTCTTATCTCAATGGGAACTACTGAAAAAGAGGTAAAACGGATATTTCTCTATCTTGGAGTTGTGATAGGTATTGCTGGAATTCTTTCAGGAGTTGGACTCGGTTTTGTAACTCTTTTTGTACTGGAGAATTTTGAAATTATATCTCTACCAGCTGACATTTATGGTAGCTCAACTCTACCTTTAGAACTAAGTTCAACAGATTTCTTCTCAATTATAATAGGAGCTTTTGTAATAGTTATTCTTTCAGCACTATATCCAGCAAATAGAGCGGGAAATATTGATATAGTTAAAGTTTTAAAGAACGAATAGGAAGTAGAATGTCTGAAGATGCTTGGAAGAGAAGATTTGATAGAGAGAGAAAAGTTAGAAAAGAGGCTGAAATGCTATTAGAAGCGAAAGCTCTTGAACTCTTTCAAGCAAATGTGAAGTTGAAAGAGGAGATGGAAAAACGGAGTGAACAAGAGAGAGTTCTTATTCAACAATCTAAAATGAGTGCAATGGGAGAGATGATAGGTTCAATAGCTCATCAGTGGAGACAACCATTAAATGTTGTCTCTCTCCTTGTTGCAGATATGCTAGAAGCGTATGAGTATGGAGATTTAGATGAGGAATATTTGAAAGATGTTCAGAGAGATATTATGGAAAATATCAAATTTATGTCTGATACAATTGATGACTTTAGAAACTTCTTTCAAGTCTCAAATCAAAAAATTCTCTTTTCAATAAAAGAGGTTGTTGATGAGGTTCTTCGCCTCTACTTTCATGAAAGCAAAGATTTAAATATTGATATCAAAATGGAGAAGATAACTTTAGAAGAACTAACTATCTTAGGTTTGAAAAATGAGTTTAAACAAGTTGTTTTAAATCTCCTCAACAACTCAAAAGATATCTTATTAGAGAGAAATGTTAGGGATAAATGGATATTTATAGAATTTTCTCAAAATACAGACTATATAAATATCTCTTTTGAAGATAGTGGTGGTGGAATTCCAATAGAGATAATTGATAAGATATTTCAACCCTACTTTACAACAAAACATGAAGATAGAGGAACTGGAATTGGACTCTATATGTCCAAAACCATAATCGAAGATAACATGTCTGGAACTATATCTGTTTCAAACACAGATATAGGTGCAAAGTTTGTTATCTCCTTTCCAAAGTAACTATTTTGGAACTATTTTTATAGGCTCTTTAGAGAGAATTCGACCATAATCCGAAATAGAGATATTCACTTCTTGGAAATTTTCATCTATTTTTACATTTTCAGAGACCTCATCATCTTGTTTATAAAAAGAGAAGAGTGTATCTTCTGAAATTTGAAAACCAGTTCCAGATAAATTGATATTTGCCGAAGCCTCTCCATCATCTCTGAAATTTTCAGCTTCTCCAAAATATCTATTTCCACTCTTCAATTTATAATCTTCTGTGTCTACTATCTCTTCAACAAATTTATCTTGGTATGGAGAGATATAGATATTATCATTTTGGAGAAATAGTTTTAGATACTCATATGTTCGAACTTTATACTCTTCAATAATTCCATACTCATCTAAAAAGAGAGATTTTGTAAAGTTGTATCGAGGATAGAGACCAATAGGAGATGAGTTAAAAAGTCTCAAATACTCTGTTGGAGTTTCACTTTCCATATTGTCGCAAAAGATAGTCATTGGTTTGTAAAGGTCACCTCCAAAGTAGAGCAGATACTCCATATTTTCTGATGAGGTGTAATACTCTTTTGCCTCAAGACAGTTTTGAGGATAATCTATCTTTTTTGTTGGGAGCAGTGTAACAGACTCTAAACTCTTAAACTCTAAATTTTCAAGATTTGAACATTCACTAATATCTTGCAGACAACTTCCATATCTACTTTTCATATCTTCTAAATCGAACTCTATTTCTGAAATAGTAGTATCTAAGTCTAAATCTGTTTCAGAGTAGTTTTCAGGATAGTCTCTAACATCAATTGCATAATCTTTTGCCTCTTTCAAAGTCTTGTAATATACAGCCAACCTTTCCGCAGCTTTGAGGCTATTTTCAAAGTCAAAGTCATTTTCACCAAGAAGAGCATCGTAACTCTGATAGTTACCCAATTTGTAATTACACAAGTTGTAATCGCTACCCCCTCGACACTCTTCTGAATTTACTTCTTCTAAAAACTCTTTGAAATCGGCAGTAAAATCTTGAAGAGAGACACTAAAAACATCTTTACTACCATTAGAAACTACTAAAAACTCACTTTCACTACTTGCAGATAAATCCGTAAGAACTTTATTTAGAATATCAAATGATTTGGAAAAAGAGAATGATAAATATTTATATCCTACTTCTCCTTTTGCAATAAGAGTGATATTGGCATAAATCTCTTTAGCAGTTTGTTCAGAAGAGAAACTACCAATTCCAATAAACTCACCACCAACTGTTATGCTAGTCATAAACTTATCTCCACAAACTCGTCGAAATGCATTTTTATCTTCAAAATACAAATTTTTCATTTCAGATGTAAGTTGTGGATTTTTGATAGGAATAGTGCAGTTTTTATACTTAGCATTAACATTGATATTGAAATTTTTACTACGCGATTTAACCATATCTGAAATAGAAGCCTTTGCAGCAGCACTACCGCTTACAACTCCAAGGTCAAAACCAATCTCTCCTTTTAGACTCATGCCGATTGTTTTCTTAAATGTATCAATATTTTCGATATATTCAAAATCAAAATCTATCTCATTCATACAGACTGGTTCACCTAACTCAAAATCTTGAAGACAGTTGTTGATGAGATGTATTTCAGAAAAGGAGTTTAGACCTCGACCAATATCCATACCAGCTTCAAAAGGTTGATACATTAGAAAAGATTGAGAGCCAGAGTAGTAAGTTTCTGTATCAGATGAGGTTGCTTCTAAATTGGAAATAGTGTTAAGAGAGAGACCAATACTACCTTGAACAATTGCAAAAATGAATGCAGTATCTTCAGAAGAGACTTTTCCAGCTTTCTGATTTTGTCGATATTTTTTTACAGTTTTAGCGACATCTTTCTGCATTTTCGAGATAGCTTTAGCAAGTTTTTGAAGTTTAGAGTTTGTAGTTTGAACATAGTTTTCAAAAAGTTCATCTTCAACTCCTAACTTATCTTTCACTCTCTCCTTAGCCTCTTCTAAAGCTGATGAGGTTGAATGAAATGTTCGGAAAAGAGAAGCAAAATTTCTACTGCTACTTTGGTATTCATAGATATCATCAAAATCTTCAAAACCATCACAGCTCTCTCGATAGTCATATCCCAAATTTTCAACACAATCTGAGTAAGATTTGAAAGCAGAACTATTTTCAGAAATAATACTCTCAAGAGCAGAAACATCTGCAACTAAAAAGGTTTCATTCTCCTCTAAATCTTAAATATTCACCTCCGTAGTATCTAAATGCTCACTCTCTTCTTGAAGTTCAAAATAGGGATTTGGGTCAAGCTCAAAAACAACAAGAGTTGAAAGAGGTGAAATAACTTCATAAGAGTTAGGTGGAGCTAAAAGTATCTGCTCATCAATATCACCAGAAAGGGTTTCTGAATTTGCATCTATTTCCGCAATAACAGGATGTTCTAAATCTGTCGCACTTGCTGAAAAGGAGAACTCTCCATTACTATTTGTAAAACCATAAGGCTCTACCTCATCGCAAATAACATTCTTATTTACATCAATACAAACTTTTGAATTTGAAACATACTCCTCAACTATTACAACTCCAGAAACCTCAACCCCATCTTCAACGACCGAAATATTCACAGTTTGAAATGAGTAATCCTCTCCATTCGCAAAAACTATTTGAAAACTATCTTCTCCAACAAAACCATCATCTGGAATATACTTTAATCCTTTCTGCCCAAGAGTTAATTCACCATAGCTAACATCTTCAACTATATATATATTCACCTCACTACTTGATAAATAAGCAAAAAATATCTGTAAATCTCTCTCTTGCTCCACAATATTATTCTCTCTCACTAAAACTCTGAGCGAAACACTACTATCACTTGACGCAACAACATCATCATCTTGTATAGTTGTATTTGACTCTTCCGTAGTGTTGGAGTCTTCACTTTCCGTAGTGTTGGAGTCTTCACTTTCTGAACTGTTGGAATCTTCGGAAGAATTGGAATCTTCATTTTCAGAACTGTTGGAATCTTCATTTTCAGAACTATTTAAATCTTCATTTTCGGAAGAGTTGGAATCTTCATTTTCAGAACTGTTTGTCTCTTCACTTTCTTCAAAATATAAATCAAGTTCAACAAATTTTTCTATTTCCCAAAATCCATCTGAAAAAAGGACAGAAAATTCATCGCCTGTGAAGTTTTGGAATTCAGAAGCTGTATAAAGAAAATAGTTTTCATAAGTTTGTATAGTTCCAAAGTGAGGTGTTTGTAAATTTAGAGAGACCTCATCACCATCTTTATCAGAAGTAGTAAAGTAGATTTTTACGCTCTCTTCTTAAGTTCCACTATTTCATCGATATTTACAACAGGTTTACTATTTTTAATATTTTCTATAATTTCAAAGTAGATAGTTTTTGTAAGAGTTGTCTCTTCTGAAAAAGATTGAAGTTGTCGAGAAAGAGTTCTATTCACTTCTTGAACAACAATTGTTACTCTATCTTCTCCAATAAAACTGCTGTTAGGAGTATATAAAACATCATTTCCAATAAGTATAGCACTCCCATTTTGAGGCTCTTCTACTATTTCTATTTCTGTTTCAATTACAGTTTCTGTAATGACTTGAACTACAACTTCTGCTTCAACATCTTGTACAACTTCTATATTTTCCAAAACATTTACAATTACATTTCCACTGCTCTCTAATATCTCAATTTCAACTTCTTTTTCCCCAGAGTATTTCCCATCTGAAAACTCTATTGTGAAATAGTCAAGACCTATATAAGTTTCATTAGAAGTGTAAGTCAAATTTCCATCTTTTAGAGATAGAGTTCCATAACTATTTCCTGATACTGAGATATTTACCTCATCACCATCTCCATCATAATATGAAAATGGTATTTCTGTAACTCTATTAGGAAATGTTTGTATATTCCCAATATTTAGTTTTGGAATAGAGTTTTGTTCTGCCTCTATTGTGGAAATTTCTAAAATCTTTACAACTTCTCTATCTTCATCTCTAAAAGATATTTCTATCTCTTCCACTCCAGCAGATGAGCTATTGTATAAAATAGAGTTTTCCAAAATCTCTGTTTTGCTACTATTTGTTTCAATTTCTACATTGTTGCCGTTTAGAATTTCAAATGGAATTTCAATAGAGCTATTCTCTTCTAAAACTACCTTTTCCATCATATTTACAACAAGTGGTGATGAGGTTGTAGTCTCTACTCTTTCCAGAATTTGTATAGAAACTTCTATTAAGGTTTCATTTATGAGAAAAGAGAAATTATCTTTTATTGCTACTTCTTCTGACTTATAGTATAAAAACCCTTTTTGAGAATAGACGCTACCATATTTCGGCTTTCTTACAATTTGAATAGAACCTTCAACTTCATCTATATATTTAATACTATTTGTAAATACTTTTAAACTTTTGTAAATTACAGCAGTTCCGTCTTTCTCTTCAACTTCACTTTCTGGAGTTTCAGGTTTTTCTGGTGGATTTTCTAAATCACTATCAGAGCTCTCTCCTTCGGGCTTTTCTGGTGGAAGTTCGATTTCTGTTTCAGGAACTTCTGGAGTTTCAGAAGTGTCTGGTTTCTCTTTTGGAGTTTCAGAAGTGTCTGGTTTCTCTTTTGGAGTTTCAGAAGTGTCTGGTTTCTCTTCTGGAGTTTCAGAAGTGTCTGGTTTCTCTTCTGAAGTCTCTTCGATAACTTCTTCTTTTGTAGCTTCTGAACTATTACTTCCAGATGAACAACCTACAAAATAGGCGGAAGTAATACTATATATGATTTCATTTTATACCTTTTATTTTGGGAGTGACTAAATAGACTTATTTCATTCTTGTCATTTCGATATGAGCGTAGCGATTGAGAAATCTTAAAAAGATATTTCACTTTGTTCAATACAAGGATTTCTCACCCAAAAGGGTTCGAAATGACATATAAGTTGTTAAAGTATAAAAATACCCTATTTGCTCACTCCCTATTTTTTCTACTAAATTATTAAAAACTCTTTTTCAATAATTTAACAGAAATCCCACAAAGCGTGGGAAATCTCTTAATAGTACTCGAAGATAAGGTCGTTTTTAGAACGAATATGTCCATTTTCTCCAGTAGAATTGAAATAGATATCTGTTCTTGGAGCATCTATTTCAACAGTTGCTTCTGCAACATCGCTAGAAAATTCGATGAGGAAATTTTTCTCTTCTGAACAATTAACTCTAGCCCATCGATACTCATCTGTTGTATCCATAGAGACACACTCTTTTGAAGAGTCATTGCTAGGTTCATTTGTTGTCCAAGCACTATAATCGTAGAATGTATTTGGTGCAACCCACTCAAGTTGGTTCTCAAATTGTAAAGTATTTAAACCTATCCAGAGTTCTGTAACCTCTTCACTTTTTAAGAAGTTCATAACTTCAAGATTTTTAGAAGCACTATCAATTGTAACAAGATGTCCTCCAAGAGATACAGCATAAGTTTCGGCTTCTGTCCAACTCATAGGGGTTTGAATAAGTTTATAACTTGCTTCAGCTTCTTCACCATTTTTCACTTGAACAAATGTTGTCTTTTCAGAAAGTCTAAATTGAGTTCCAGCTGTATTTATATTTGCTTCTCCCTCTGCTTCTCTTGAAAGATTTCTCGCATTTCCATAAAGAGCAGTTGAGATAGTGCTATTGTCGTCAATCTCATTTTTATCAGCCGTAACAACTCCCCCAACTGTCTCAAAAAACTTATCTTGCTCATCATGAACAGCAATATGGTCATAAGATACTTTCACTTTCAATTTCTCGTAAATGGAGACTAAATCATTCTGTGTCTCTAAATCTTCAACATTGTAGAAAGAGGCGTATCGGCTGTAATTGTAAGATGGGTGGTCGCTCACTGGAGAAAGATTTTTGAGTGTAAGATACTCTTGTGGCTCTTCTGTTCCCATTCCATCACAATAGATATCATAAGGTTTAGATTTGTTCCCCTCCATATAAACTCTATAAGTTCCATCACTCTCTAATTGAAACATCTCTTTTCTTTCTTTACAAGTTCTTGGATACTCTAGTTTTTCAAGAGGTAAAATCTCTAAAATATCCCACTCATCTAAAAACTTCTTATTTCCATCATCATCTGTTACAGTTGAAGGATTTGGACATTTCTCATCGATTGATGGTGTCTCTTCTCCAATGATAGTTAGTAAAGCACAAGTTCTTGCAAGACCAGAAATTTGAGATTTCTGAATTACAAGCTGTTTTTTAAGGTCTCTTAGAACCTCATCTTTCTCTTCAGCATTTTCATACTCATCATAATTACTTTGAATATAGTCTATTTGATAGATATAGTTGTCATAAACAGATGCGTAGTATCTATATTCATTCATTCTTGCATTTGCAATTATGATGTCCCCACCCTTTTTCTCAATTGTGATTGTGTCGTAAGTTGAGAATTTTGCAAGATATGCACCATCTTGATATGGAAAATCTGGGTCATTCATTGGATTTAGAGACTCGAAGAAAGTTTCTGCCGAAGCATAGAAATCTTCTGTTGTTGTGATAAGTTTCTGCTCAGCCTTTCCACCTTTTGAGTAGATTTGAATTTTTGTATTGTGGTTCTCTTCTATATTTGCCATAACTGAACTTATTTCACCACTAATCTCTACTTTAACAGAACCCATATCGATATTTCCTTCAAGTGCCGCACCAATCTCTTTCTGCTCCTCTTCACTTTGAGTCATAATTTCCATAAAGCCCATGTAGAGTCCGCCAGTTGTAATTGTTGAAAGATATCTATCTCCACACTTTATTCTAAAATCTTCAAACTGTTCAGCACTACCATACATTGCTCTTGCTGAACTGCTGAGTCCCGGATTTTCAAGAGAATAGTCATAAGCCTGATACTCAACACTTAAAATTACAAGAACATTCTCATT
Organism: Candidatus Thiovulum imperiosus; assembly: GCA_024281175.1. Lineage (GTDB taxonomy): Bacteria > Campylobacterota > Campylobacteria > Campylobacterales > Thiovulaceae > Thiovulum_A > Thiovulum_A imperiosus. The sequence continues at coordinate 3,521 of JAMJTW010000035.1, read as the reverse complement.
CAATTTCGCTTTATATGACTCATAAAGACCTGATAGTGTTCCCTCTATTTGGCTCATCTCAAGAGATATACTTGCTTGTAAGCCTAAAGCATCTTGCAACTCTTCTAAGCTATCAACAATTTTTATATCATAAGTTTTAACGCCTCGGAAAACTGGTCTTGTTAAAGAGAAGTTTCCATCAAAACAGATAAGAGACCTTTGAGTTGTATCAGCCAAATCGTTGTAAGATGTTCCAAAATCCATACCCTGTTCAAATGGAACATAAGCAAAATTTATTTGAGTTGATTGAGATGGCATATCAAATTTCACCTCTCTTTTAGACTCTTTCACAAAAATCTTGTTTTCTAAGATGTTTGAGATAAAAGAATTTTTAAAAGCGTCACCCTTTAAATCTGAGTGGTTCATCATATTCTTCTGAAGAGAGATTGCAAAAGCTTCTGTTCTAGCTTTCTCTATACCTGAAAGAGAGTTTACAAAATCTTTTCCCTCTTTTGAGCTATCTGCAACTATCTCTAATAGCTCTTTTCCTGAAAGAGTTTCTGACGAAATGTCAGTAGCGAATAGGTTTGTCCAGATTGCAAACAGTGTTGCAACTATAAGTTTTCTATTTAACATTTAATTCTATTTCTCCATTATTTAAAATTTGTTCGCCTAATCCATAATTTGTTTTGAATTCTACTGCTGTGCTAGAGTTTTGTAGAGAGAGTCTCTCTGAACTATCTTTAAAAATTTTGTAGTCTAGTTCTTCTAAGAAAGCAGAATTTATAGATGTGAAATTGGCATTGGTCTCATTTTCAAAACTTGTAATTTGGTTTGTAGCTCCAGTTGGTATCTCTTTATGTATAAAATATCCTTTTGAGCTGTTGTTATTAATTTCGATTTTAACGCTACTAATTTCCATTTCACTATTTGTGAAATCAACTTTTAGATTTAGAACCTCATCAACTTCTACTTCTGGGAGAACTTCTAAAAATACTTTTGTATTTGAGAGGTCAAATTTCAGATATTGAAATGAGAAGTTTCCATCTGGTGTTTCAGCATAAGAGCTATTTGAAAGAGGCAGATACTCTATTGGCGATGAGGTCTCCATATCAAGGCAGTAGAGTGAAACATTATGTTCTGTTCCATTTTCAGAAATCTCAATTGTGTAGTTACTATCTCTAAAATCTTGAAAAAAGTAGTTTTGATGTTCGGCACAACTATTTAGAGTAATTCTATTAAACTCTTCTGGAACTCTACTATTCAAATCAGAATAGTTTGAAAACTCAAGATACTCTCTACCATCAAAAGAGGATAGAGCAACACATCCATCACCCTTCTTACAATTTCTTGCAAATCCCTTAATTCTCGACTGTTCTCGCTCTGTCTCCAATTTCAAGTTTTCTAAATCTTCTCCAGCCGACTTATATATCTCATTAAAGAAATCTAAACCTTTCTCTGAAACAGTTTGGGAATAGTTTACTTTAGAGATAATATCTCCATACTCTTGGTCTCGAACTATGTACTCTTTCAGTATCTGGTCTTTCTCCTCCTCTTCTGGAATTTGCTCAATACCATCGATATTCGAGTCAGGGGTAAAGCGAACTAAAAATGGTTCAGAAGTATCTAAAATTTCTCTATACTTTACACGACTTGTATCTCGAAATTTTGTCTCCAAAGTAGCAATTCTAGAAGTGAAATCCTCTTCAGAAAAGACAGCTTCTAAATTTTCCAGATAGATTTCGATATTACTTTTCTCTTGAGGGGAGTATGTATCTATCTCAAAAAGTGAAAATTCTCTATCTCCATAATATATTTTTGAAACAAAGAGGTCTCCATAAAGATTTTTGAACTCTTTGAAGTTGTTTTGATAAAGAGTGTTTCCTTCTGCTGTGAGATTTGCATCACTAATTTCATCTGTTTTTGTAACTATCTCTTTCTTAATTAGAAGATAGACTTTATTTCTATCCATCTCGAAGTTTTCGTAGAACTGCCCCTCTTTTGAAGAGAGAAAGTTTCCAACACTTAGAGATTTACTACCAAAAATATCTAATTCACTTCTAAGCTCACTACCATTTCTAATTAGAGAGAAGCCATATGAAACTTCTGGTTCTGAAAAAGTGGTAGAGTTTGTTTCAGAATAGACAAAAATTGAATTTGCTCCTAAAAGTTTTTGGGAGAGGGAGTTTTTTCCAACTCTCAAATCAACTCCACCACTATAAACTTGCTGTTCTGGAGAGAGTCCGAAAAGCGGTGTTCCTAGTAGGGAGAAGATAGCTATCTTACTGAACCATTTCATCATAATCTGAAACTCCATTTCCATCGCTATCGATACTATTGTCGATGAGGTTTAGAACTCCACAACCTATAAAATCCATTCCAACATCTTTACAGAATTTGTAGTTTTCACTCATGTTTTTTCCATACTCAAATGGTGAATTTTCCCCATACTCTTTTCGTTCTGGAAAATCTGCTGTTGTCTTGATTTTTATCAGATAGAGAGTATCTCCAGCTTTATAAATCATTTCATCTGTCTCTCCTGCAAACTTGATATATCCTGAAAAACTGTAAGAACTATTTAAGTCTATATCAGAGTATGCTCCGTTGTAGTCAGCAGAGTATTGAGGTGTTCCACCATTTGCATAGAGATAAGTACAAACTCTCCAGTTGGAGTATTGGAAATCTGTCCTGCAAAAATTCGGTTGTTTTTTGTTGAAGTGTGGAGTGTAGCTTGAAGTGTTTTTAAATTCAATTCTTCAATATAAGTTTGTGGTGCAGACCACTCTGTCCAATTTATATCCGAATTATAAAATCGAACTCGAACTTCATTCTTCTTATTTCCAGAGAGATTTTCTATTGTGTGAGATAGTGATGTTTTATCCAAACTTATACTAGAATTCAAATCTAATGGAACATATATCCAATCTTTTCTCGATACTCTAATTGCATGTCTTGAATAATGGAATTATTTGTATCCGTTACATTGAAGTCAATTGAAGTTGAAGTTGGATTTGTTAAATTCCAAATTACACCTTTTATAAAACCAACTTTTGTTCTAACCGTTTTTATATCAGAATAATCACTCCAGCCATTTTGTGGGTTGTAAAATCTAACTTTGATTTCATAAACAGTATAAGAAGAGAGTTCTAAAATTGTAATTTGTGAATTACTGGCTTCTTCAATAGTTGACCATTCATTATTTTCAAATTGTCTATATTGAACTTCAACTTTTTCTATTTCTATGCCACTATTACTAAAATTTATATCTATTGAAGATGCTTCACTAGATAAGCTCCAATCTATATCAAAATTAAATAGTATTAGATTTTCTTTTCCATCTCTTTCAAGAAGAACAGCTATGGAACAACCATTGGTTTTTGCTAAATTTCCTGAAACTGAAAGATAGTTATAGTTAGAAGAAGAACTAAATAATTGACCTCCACTATAAGATTTGGTTCCGTAACTATTTCCATTTGATGCAACTAGTACATGAGTTTTAAAGTCAGCATATTCAACAACCTCTTGTACTCTCTCTTCACTAG
>JAMJTW010000034.1:97217-146715 GCA_024281175.1 Candidatus Thiovulum imperiosus | reverse complement strand
CCAGTGATTCCGAGTAACGCTTGCATCCTCCGTATTACCGCGGCTGCTGGCACGGAGTTAGCCGATGCTTATTCATAAGATACCGTCATAATCTTCTCTTATAAAAGGAGTTTACACACCGAAATGCGTCATCCTCCACGCGGCGTTGCTGCGTCAGGGTTTCCCCCATTGCGCAATATTCCCCACTGCTGCCTCCCGTAGGAGTCTGGACCGTGTCTCAGTTCCAGTGTGTCTGATCATCCTCTCAAACCAGATACCCGTCATAGCCTTGGTAAGCCTTTACCTTACCAACAAGCTGATAGGAGATAGCCCAATCCCTTGGCGAAAAATCGTTTCCCATTTCTGGAGTATGAGGTATTAGCAGTCGTTTCCAACTGTTGTCCCTCTCCAAGGGGCATGTAACTATCCATTACTCACCCGTTCGCCACTCGTCAGCAGACCGAAGTCCCTGTTACCGTTCGACTTGCATGTGTTAGGCACGCCGCCAGCGTTCACTCTGAGCCAGGATCAAACTCTCCATAAAAGAAAGGTTTCCTGAACCCTCACTTGCTTAGATTTCAATAATTCAACAACAAATTTCAAAAAGAACACGAATTGTTTTCGTGAGTGGAAGTATAGGGAAATAAACTTAAAAATTTATAAAACATCTTTTAGATAGATTGTTCCATTCTCTTCAAAGTCAAAACTTAGAGTTATTGTGGAGTTTTTTTCCATTTTTTCTAAAAATTCATGTTCTAAATCTTGATAAATATCAAATTCTAATTCATTATAAACTAAATAAGTTCTGTTTGAAACTTTCTCAATTAAGTATTCACTTTCAAATTTTGTTTCAAATGTAATTGTAAATGGTTTAAAAACTTTCTCCTTTGAAATAACTCTTTTCATTTCTATTGAAATTGAGTGTTCACCAATAAGAGGAGTAACAAATCCTTCAATCTTATAATGATAGCCCCATTGATAATCTAATGGTTTGTTTGAGTAATTTACATCCTCCCCATATAAAGCTTCTGTAAAGCCATCTCCAACAAGACGGACAAATCGGTTCCCAAAATTCTCTATTTTTATATCTTCCATATAAAAATATTCATCAATTGAAACAAAATTGCTATTGAAAGCGATATAGCTAAATTGATAATTTAACTTATCTGGAGGTCCCCACCTATATTTTGGATCTTTATAATACTCTATGTAGAAAATATCTTTTCGAAATTCTTCTTGAGACGATTTTTTGCATCCTCCCAAAAGGAGGAGAAATATGAAAAATATTTGCATTTTAAAATTTATAACCTAATGAAAAAACTATTGGTATAGTTCCATACCCTGAGTCATATTTGTGCCAATCTGAAAAACCAAAACTTTTCCAATCATATGTGTATTGAGAACTATATATCATTGTACCAACTCCTAAGTGCCAACCTTGATATGGTTTAGAGAAGTAATAGTCCAAACCTATTGATGTGCTAAGCATGTGGTTCATAGTAGTATTATTTAGGGGACTAAAAACAAATGTTCCATAGGCTAAATATGTTCTAAAGTTTGTGTTTTTAAGAAAATATAAATCAGATGATATACCAATTGTGTGAATGTATGGCTGGATAGGGAAAAATGAAAAGAAAACTCTACTGCCTGAAAAAACTTCCATAGAAGTTTGAAAACCAAAAACTCCATACTCTTGACCAATACCTGTTCCAAAACTGACTTTGGAATTATTCTCTTCTCCAAAAAGAGAAAAGGATAAAAAAATAAAAAGTATTATCTTTTTCAAAATTTATAACCTAATGACCATCGCAACAAACTTGAGTCTCTATATATGTTATCACCAGATTTAGACCATTTGGAAAAACCAAAACCTTTAAAGTGATATTTATAATCTGTTTCAGATAAAACATAATCTAGTCCAAAGTGCCAACCCTTATAAGGCTTATAAAAGTAATAGTTCACTCCTGTTGAAAATCCTAAACTTTGATTTGTCATATTTTGATAAGTTGAATAACCCCAGCTTGTTGTACCATAAGTTAAGTGAGTTCTAAAATTTGTATCTTTAAGAAAATATAAGTCTGATGAGACACCAAGTGCATGAATATATGGCTGGATTGGAAGAGCTGAAAAGAAAACTCTATTACCTGAAAAGAGTTCCATAGAAGTTTGGAAGCCAAGAACACCATACTCTAGACCTAATCCTGTTCCAAAACTAACTTTTTGGTTATCCTCTTCCCCAAAAAGAGAAAAGGATAAAAGAAGAATAAAAAATATAAACCTAAAGTTAATCATAAAGTCTATAAGTTTTATCAAGCCACTTACCATATTTTATATAATGAGTAGACTCGATATATTTTATTTTTGGAACTCCATTAGTATCAATGACTGTATCTTTTTTATCAATTTTTACTTTAGATACATTTGTTCCAGACTTTACTTTATCATCAATAACATCACGACTATTTTCTCCTATAAGTATACCTGTTTTAATAACATCTGCTTTTAAAGGATTGTTACAATTATCTTTAAAATTTGTATATGCTTTCATTGTGTATTGAAGCCATAAAATTTTCCAGTCCCATGAAACATTATATCCATAAGAGGTCCAAACAGTACTAGTGCAAGAATTTGATTTTATTTCTCTGCTTCCTACTTGAGTTTCATTTAAAACAGGTGAAATATTTAAAACATATTCATTTCCATCAATAGCTGGAGAAGATAATGCTTCATCTATCTCTTCAGAAGAGTAACCCATTTCTAAAAGCTCAGCATATTGCTCTTCACTTAAAATAGGACTCTCTGATTTTACTTCTTTCTGATTTTCTCCTATAAATTCATCGGATACAAGTCTAATAAAAGAAGATGTATCCCCTTGATTTTCCATATCTTCAATTTGATAATAGATATTTGCTACATCTATTTCTCTATCAAAAATAACTTTTGAATACTCATTCCAATCATCTTCCGAAAAAGAGATTTGATTAGAATTTATCTGCACACGGTTTTCATCATAAAAATTTATTAGCACTGGATTTATAATTTGAAAAGGTAGCTTTACAAGTATATTATCTGTGATAGTTAGAGTGTCTAGTTTGAAACTAATTTTATTGACACTACCTGACTTTAACTCTTTGTCAAGAGTAACCCTATTTTGATAGCTTATCTCTTCAGAAGAGTTGTTGTTACAGCCAGTAAATATAATTGCAACTATAAGTGTTAAGAGTAACATAAGTGGTTTAACAAGGTTCATGATTTAACCTTTACAGCAAAAGCGAGAATGAATTTTTTCATCTCATACCTCCGAAATTTATTTGGTAAGATTATATATAGTTAAAACTAAAAAAAAAAAACTGTTTTGAATATAAGAAAAATTTCTTAAGAAAATCAAGTATATGTTGTAAAATATGATTGAAATTACTTTCACAAAATATATTTTTAGAAAAATAGTAGCGGTAAAACAGTGTTTTTTGAAATCATGAATTCTTAAGTTTCTTCAAATATTCAAAAATATGATTTAAGAAAATATTTCTCTGTTTTCTATTTTGAAAACAAGCTCTGTTAAACTTTTATTAAAAACTAGAAGTATGAAAAATATCTTTTAACCAGAAGCCTTCAAAAGGTTCTATTTTTTCAGGATTTACAATCCAACTTCCATTTCTAAAAATGTAACTCTTTTCTAAATTGTATGAACTTTCTCCATTTCCCAAAAGTTGCCATTTGTTAGACGGCTCTATTTTTGAGTAATTTGTTCCATCAAATTCAAGGGTGAAATCTTTTTCACTTTTTAGAAAGAAACCTTCAGTTGGTTCAATCCAGAGAGGGTTTAAAATCCATTCTTCTCTTCTAAATACCCAAGAAACAGTATTTTCAGGAAGATACAAAATTTCTCTAGTTGGATTTGAGAGAAGATACCACTTTCTTGCTTCAATTTCTAATTCTCTTTTCCAAAAATCTATCTCTTTCACAACTTCTAAGTTTCCAGCTTTTAAAACAACTTCATAGTTTCCATACTTTTCATATCGATGAGTTGGCTTCTCTAAATTTGAAGTTTCTCCATTACCAAAATCCCAATGAAAAGATGTTTCATTGTAGTCATTTCCAAAAAGAGGCAAGAACTCTACCTCATCACCATTTTGAGAATAGTGAATTTTGAGCTTATAAGAGTTTTCAAAATCGAAACACTCTGGAAACTCATTAACAAGATTTTCTGAAACTTTTAAATTCACACTGCACAAGCCATTTGGGATATATGAAATAAAATTTTTTGAAATATCCAATCCTCCTTGTAAATTATTGTTGAAGTGTGACTTCACTTATAATTTATTCTCAAGAGAACTGCCTTTTGGAAGAATAGAAAAGTGAGCCAGTTTCATAAAATCTAAATCTGAGATATTATCTCCAGCACTTAAAACCAAAGAGGGTTTATCTCGATTAAGAATATATTCTACGGCAAATTTCTTATTTAGGAAATTTGGAAGTATTCCAAAAGAGGCGTCATTTTGGTAAATGTAAAAAAGGTTTTCTAAACCATTCTGTTTCATAAAATCTTCAATCACTACTTTAACTCTTTTTGACATTTCTGGTAAATCTCGAAATTTCTTATTATAAATACTTATATAAAATCCATCTATATCTTTTATAACTGGCATCTCAAAACTCTCTAAATGTTTTTGAAAAAAATGTTGAACAAGAGCATCTATTTCAGAGATTTTCGGAATTCTCTTATATTTCTCTCTTTGAAGAGAGTGCCACTCTGCATCTACTTTACCGTTATTCAAGATAGTTCCAGAGAAATTTAAGATGACATCTTCAATTTTAAACTCTTTAAAAAAGATAGTTCGATGATATGAGGATATATTTCTGGCAGTTGTTGGAATTATCTTAAATATGTTGTGAAAATTTTCAAAGAGGTTTTTTACATCTTTATAGATATAAGATGATACTTCATTTTCTATATTATATGCTCCAACAACAACTTCTCTACTAAAATCTGTTTTTCTCTTTGTATAAATTATTGTGTCATCTATATCTGTAAATAGATATGGCTTCATAACAAATCCTTGTAAATAGAAAATATGGAATAGCTATTTTACAATCTTCCCTAAAAGATTTAAATTGTGTTACAATTTACAATTACGCTAAAAAGTTTTATAAAAGGTTGTTAATGACTTTAGATTTAAGTAATGAGGGGATTTTACATCAACTAGGAGTTGGTACAGTAAATGATGCTCTTCTAAATCAGGTTTCTGCTGTTAGAGAAAATACTCACAAATTTGAGGCTATTGAAAAACATGTGTTTGATTTACATAGAAAACTAGAGAGAATTGATGGTTATGTTGCTCTTTCAAATTCTAAGAACTATCTAAAAATCAAACATCATAAAAGCGATAACAGAGTTCAAAATGATGAATTTATTGAGATGGTTGAGAGTTGGGCTAAACGATATAAGATTGAAATTGAGAAAGTAAATCAAAACACTTATTACATTTTAGGACTTCACTCCTAAGAAAAGGGGGAGTTCCCCCAAAACTATGCGAAAATCTTTTTCTCTAATTGAAATATTAATTGTTGTCGCCATAGCCTCAATAGTGGGACTTACAAATATTCAAATGCACAGTAACTCACTTCGAATTTTAGAGTTGGTAGATAGCCGAATAGAAGCAAATAAATTTAGTAGTTTTATCTTTTCAAATATCGATATAGAACTTCATAATAAGAAAAAGAGTGTAAAAGAGTTTATTGAAGATAGATATACCATTACAGATGATGAACTTCTTCACTATCTTAAAGAGAGAGAGTTTGAGTACCTTCAAGATGAACTCTATTTTATGAACTTTGGTTCTGGAGAAGAGAGTAGTGAAGAGGAGATGATGGGTTTTGAGAAAGTTGAAGAGAGTAGTGAAGTTGAGGCTACGGAAGAACTTCAAAAAAACGGTATTCTCATAGAACTTGTAACTATTAAAGATGAGAGAAATAGTTCTGTCTCTTTATATCACTTTACTTTTATGGAGTAGTTTTGAACTTTCTGAATGGAGTAATTCTAATTCAAACTGATACAACCGTTGGTTTTCTTTCAAAAAAAGAGAAACCCCTTTTAGAAAAAAAGAGGCGAAAAGCTGGAAAAGAGTTTTTAAAAGTAACTAGCTCTTTTAAAGAGTTGCCAAGAGTACCGATGAGGTTTCGAAAAGAGGTTCGAAGAAGTCGCAAAAAGAGTTTTGTGTTTCCAAACGGCTCTTCTTTTCGAGTTGTCTCAGGAAAACATAAAAACTTTATTCAGAAATTTGGAACTATGTTCTCAACTTCAGCAAATCTTTCTGGAGAGAAGTTTGAAGAAAAAATTGCAAAAAATCTCGCCGATTCCTTTTTTGAAACAGCAGATGGTTTTTCTGAAAATAGAGCCTCTCAAATTATCAAACTTGGAAAAACTAGAAAGATAATTTTAAGAAAGTAATATATAAAAATACCTCATCAAAAATATATTTAAATAGTGTTTTTCTATAAGTATAATATAGAAAATTTTTTATAGGAAAGTTACATGCTTAAATATATCTTACTCTTACTATTATCTCCACCTCTCTTTTCAGAAAACATTGCGGAAAGAATGGCATCTTATGATGAGCTAAATTTGACTTGGATTTTGATTTCAGCTGCTCTTGTTCTACTCATGCAAGCTGGATTTACAGCTGTTGAAACAGGAATGATTAGAGCTAAAAACTCTATTAATGTTGCAATTAAAAATGCAATCGACTTGATGTTTGCAATTGTAATTTTCTTTTTAGTTGGTTACGCATTTATGTTTGGAGAGAGTGTTGGAGGTGTTATTGGCTTCTCAAATTTCGCTCTTTACGGTGTTTTTCAAGAGTATGATTTCGCATTTTTTGTTTTTCAAGCGATGTTTGCAGGAACAGCAATTACAATTGTTTCTGGTGCTGTTGCTGAAAGAATGAACTTTCATGGATATATTCTTGCAGCAGTTATAATAATTGCCTTTGTCTATCCTATTTTTGGTCACTGGACTTGGGGTGGTGGTTGGCTCTCAGAAATGGGCTTTATGGATTTTGCTGGTTCAACAATTGTTCACTCAATAGGTGCTTGGGCAGGACTTTCAGCAACAATTATTATGGGCCCAAGAATTGGAAGATTTCGAAAAGGTGAAGTTGTTGAAATTCCATCATATAACTTATCTACCGTAGCTGTTGGAGTTTTCATTCTCTGGTTTGGTTGGTTCGGATTTAATGGTGGTTCAACTCTTGGAATTACTGATAATGTTGCAAAAATTATTCTGAATACAAATATCTCTGCTGCTTTTGGAGGAGTTACAGCTTTTCTAATATCAATGTTACTATATGGAAAGCCTCATGTTGATAAAGTTATGTTTGGAGCATTAGCAGGTCTTGTTGGAATTACAGCTGGTTGTGATGTTGTTTCAACTGGTGGAGCGGTAGCAATTGGAATGCTTTCAGGTATTGCAATGTATGTTGGAGAGTATCTTCTTTTAAAATTGAAAATTGATGACCCTGTATCAGCAATTCCAGTTCACGGTTTTGCAGGAGCTGTTGGAACTATCTCTCTCGCAATTTTTGCTCCAGAAGATGCTCTATTAGCTGGTGGTATGTGGTCTCAACTCTATGTACAATTTGTTGGAGTTTTTACAGGCTTCTTTTGGGCTTTTCTAATTGGAATTGTAATTTTCACAATTTTTAAAGGAATGGGAATTTTAAGAGTTTCAAATCGAGATGAGTATATCGGTCTTAACTCTTCAGAACATGACGCAAAACTTGAATTTAACGATACTCTTAAAACTATAAATCAAATTATTTCATCTGGAGATTTGACGAAAAGAGTTAAAGTTGAACCAAATAGTGAAGTTGCAGTTTTAGCAAAAGCATTCAACTCCCTTTTAGAAGATATGGAGAATAGCTCAAAAATTATGTCTAAAATTGCTACTGGTGACCTTACAATTTATGTGGAATCTCGAGGTAAAAAAGATGTTTTGAGAAACTCTCTTAAAGAGATGGTTGATAATTTGAAAAATATTATTAAAGAGATTCAATATAGTTCAAAAACCATTGAAGAGAATTTAAATAGTGTAAATGAATCGAAGCAACTTTTTATGAAAAACAATAAAGATTTAATAGAAGGAATTGATGGGATTATTTCGAGTTTAAGAAGTGCAAGACTTGATGAAGATGGAGATAAAATCCAGTCAGATATGAGAAGTGGAGAAATAGGAATTCGGAATACAATTACAGAAGTTGAAAATATAAGTAGCTCTTTAAATGATATTTTTCAGATTATTTATAAACTTGACAATCAGGCGAAAGTTATCAAAAGATTTCTTGAAAGATTGGAGAACATCTCTGAGCAGACAAACCTCTTAGCATTAAATGCTGCTGTTGAAGCTGCACATGCTGGAGACAGTGGTAGAGGTTTTTCAGTAATTGCTGATGAGGTTCAGAGTCTTGCAAACAACTCTGTCGAACTTACAAAAGATATTGAGACAATTATTCAAAATATTCTTGACGCTTCAAATAATGCGATGAACAATACAACAGAAAATCAGAAGAAGATAAAATCTATCTCTGAAGAGTCTAAAACTTCTCTTCTCTCTCTTGATACAATTGCTGAAATGACTTCAAAAACATTTGGAATAATTAGAAATATTCTAAGTCTTACAGAACAACAATCTTACAATCGAGGAGAGTCAGAATATAATCTTGAAAAACTTTCTCTCTCTATAAATAAAGTTCTTGCAAGGTCGGAAAATCTCCAGAAAAGTGTCACTCACTTTAAAATATAGGTAAAACACTCTGAGGGAAGTTCTTTTAGAACTGACCGAAGAGTCTATCTCAAATTGCAGACTCTTACGTTTAGAGAGGAAGTTTTTAAATAAGAAGTTCAGGTTCTGCTAAATGAAAGCCTTGAAAGAAATCTATTCCCATAGTTTCGACTATGTTCAAAATTTTCTCATTGTGGACAAATTCAGCAACAACTTCAATATCTCTTCTTTTTGCAAACTCAACAATTAGTTCAACAACTATTCTTGAGTTTTTACTTGTATCTAAATTTTTGATTAGAGAACCATCAATCTTTATAAAATCAACATCTAATTTTAGAAGATATTCAAAGTTACTATATCCAGTTCCAAAATCATCTATAGCAATTCGACAATCCAACTCTCTTATCTCCTTTACAAATTTACTAACCTCATCAAAGTTTTCAATTCCTTCTGACTCAACAATTTCTAAAATGAGTCTATGACCTATCTCATATTCTTCAATTCTTCGCTTTAAAAAAGCTACCATATCACTGTTGCTAATATCTTCAATACTTAGATTTATAGAAAACTCATCTTCCTTATCTTTAAAATACTCTATCGCTTTTGAAATTACTATTTTTGTTAAAGTCGGATACAACCTAGCTTTTTTGGCTACACTCAAAAAGAAAAATGGTGATAAAGTTTTTTCACCATCAACCATTCGAATTAGAACTTCATATTTGCTGGAGTTCTTTCCAACTATTTTCTGACCAAAAATTACTATATCATTTTTAGATATAGCTCTCTTTATTTTTGTAGTCATCTCAATATTGTTCTGATATATCTTATGAAAATCTTTTGTCTCATCAAAAAAGACAACCTCTTTTTGAGTCTTAATTGCTTCTCTCAAAGCCATTTCAGAATTTAAAAATAGATTTTTATTTTCTCCAATAGCACATCCTACATTTATAGAGATATTGAAATTATTATCATCAATACTTATAACATTGTGATTGAAATAATGAATAAGATTTAGAACTCTTTTCTCAAAGTAGATATTAAGAGTGCTAGATACAACCACTGCAAATTCATCATCTCTAGTTCTATAAATTCTTATCCCTTTCTCTGAAAAGATATTCTGTATTTGAGATACTATTCGTTGAATTAGAGTCTCCCAAATTTTTACTCCATAGAAATTTTGAACATCTTCCAGCTCAACTGTTCTGATGACAGCCATTTTTAAACTTTGAGTATTTAAGATATCTTCTAAAAACTTCTCTCTAGTATAAAGTCCCGTTAAAACATCTTTCATCTGTTGAACAATTATTTTGTTCTGCTTAAAAATTTCTGTAATATCATTTCTGATAGAGACAAATTCTTTTATCTCATTTCTATCATTCAATATAGGAACAATTGAACTATTTACATAATAGTCAGAACCATCTTTCTTTCTATTTCTGATTACACCTTTCCAAACTCTCTTTTTTAAAATCGTACTCCACAACTCAATAAAGGTTTCCGAAGGCATATCTGGATGTCTCACAATATTGTGGGTTTTTCCAATAAGTTCATCTTTCCTAAATTGGGAAATTTTACAAAATGCCTCATTTACATAAGTTATTTTTCCAGATATATCTGTTTTTGATAGAATAGAGCTATTATCAACTGCTTTTTTATACTCCATTAAAAACTGTTTTGAAAGAGCAAGTTCTTTTTCTAAGACTATCTTTTTCCTGAAACTATCTTTTTTGTCTATCTCTAGAGGTTGAACTATATGTTTCCAGACAAAAGAAGCTACAAGAGTTATGATTACAACAATCCCAAAAATCATAGAGAAAAAGACATAAATTATATCTTCAAAGAAGCTATCTAAAATAACACTCTTTTTGGCTTCAACAGTTATAACAAACTCTATATCATAAATATTTAAAACTCTAATTGAAGAGAGTATTTCATTTTTAGTATTTGAAACATTAGCTTTATTTTTAAGCTCTATTTTAACTTCTGGAACAATTTTTCTAATATTTTTCTTATTTATAACAGCTATTAGAAATCCACCATCCTTTATTTGAGACGAGATAAATATAAATTGATTGAAAGCAATTATCTTTCTTTTTTCAAACTGTAAACCTTTAGAATTTGATAAAAAGTTCTTTATATTTGTGTTAAAGTCGAAATTCTTGTTAGCTGTATAGAGTATATTTCCATCTTTATCTACTAAGAGTAAATCATAATATCTATTCTTTTTTACTTCTCCTAAAAATAGGTCATGGTATTTTAAATGAATTTTGTCATAAAGAGTGTTCTCTTTTGATGAGAATAGCAGATATTTATCAAAGAATGGATTTTGAGATATATATAACTTTTTTAAAATAGAGCTATCTAACTTTTGATAGCCATTTTGAAACTTTGAAAAGGCATTTTTAATAATATAAGTTTGGGAAAGAATATTGATATTTTCTACATTTTCAGTAAAATAGTTCTTTAATATTTTACTATTTTCGACTGCGAGATTATCCAATCTATTCATATAATTGTCTATATAGATAGCTCTAAATTCAATATAGATATATAGGATAAGTATAGAACTTAGAGTTATAGTTGCAAAAACCAGTTTAAACTTATTTTTATCCATTTAACTATTTCCCCAACTACACTCTCTTAATATCTCTTTATAATTTTTATCATTACTAATAGCTATAACTTTATGAGAAATTTTTAGATATCCACTTTGACTTCTTTGATAAAGTATCTCGATTTTACTAACCTCATCGATAATATACTCTATTTTCTCTTTTTCACTTTTTTCTAAAAGTATGTAAAACTCTGCTCCAAATCGAAATATATTTGAGTGTAGAGATTTCAGTTTCAATGCAATATCTACAATAGTTTTATCACCCTTTTTTTGACCACAAATATTGTTGTAATTTCTATAATCCTCTAATAGAAAAGCGATAACATAAGACTCTTTTAGTTTTATCTTCTTCATAATATTTTCATAGAGATACTCTCTATTATAAACACCTGTAAGTTTATCGCGAATTAAACTCTCTTTCAATCTCTTTTTATGAGTAATATTCTGACTTACAGAGAAGTAACCAGTCTTTTCACCATTTCTATTAAACTTTGGAGATATCTCCATATCTAACCAGTAGCTCTCTCCATTTTTACTTCTATTTTTTATCTCACCTCTCCAGACTCTATTGTGAATAATATTCTCCCAAATCTCTTCATAGATAGGTGAATTATGGTTGTCTGGATGTTGAACAATAGAGTGTCCTTTTCCAACAAGTTCATCTTTTGAGTAACCTGATATTTCTATAAAAGATTGGGAGATATCAACAATAATACCATTTAAATCTGTTACTGATGAAACCAAATATTTGTCTAAAGTGTTTTGAAGTTCATCACTCTCTTGATTTAAATTTTGAATTTCAACAAGTAGTTTCTCAACTCTTTTTTGAGCAGTAATATCAAGTCTAATTGCACTATATCCAACTTTCTCTCCATCACCACTAAAGATTGGATAGATAGTTATATCAACCCAGTAGAATGAGCCATCTTTTCTCTTATTTTTTATCTCTCCTCTCCAAATCTTATCATTTGAGATAACTTTCCACATCTCTTTATATATGTTTTCACTCATATCAGGATGCTTAATCATAGAGTGGTTGTATCCAATAAGTTCATCTTTGGAGTAGCCAGATAACTCAACAAATGCTTTTGAAACATAAGTTATCTCTCCATAAATATTTGTTGATGAGGTTATGACATTTTTATCAATTATAGAGACATACTCTCTTATCTTCTTCTCATGAAATTCAAATTGTCTGAAATCCCGATGAATTGTCTCTTTCATTCGATTAAACTCTTCAGTCATAAATCCTATCTCATCTTTGAAAATTATTTGAAGTTGTTCTCTATCTAATTTATTACTTTTAAATTTCTGAATAGAAGTAGTAAGTTGTGTAATAGGAAAAAGTATCTTTTTTAGAAGTGCAAAAGCAAAAAAGAGGAAAAGTAGAATAAGTAAAACTAATATATTTTCAAAAAAAAATATATTCTTTTCAATTTTATTTCTAACACTTTTTGCTTTACTTTTACTTCTGTTTTCTAAACAGTTATGAAAATCTTTTATAGATTTCTCAATATCTTTTTTAAGATTTAAATATTTTGTAGAGTAGAGAAGTTGAATAGCTCCACTCTTATTACTCTCTTGGTAGTGAGAATATCTATTTCTACTATCTTTATAGAGTCCTATATTTAAGGCAAATGCATCTGTTTGCAACCCTATAAGGGAAGTTATCTTTTTCTCTATTTCTAACCACTTTTTTTCTACTCTCTTATCACTAAATTCAAATTCTATATCAAACTTTTTTTCCAGATTTTTTGCATATAAATCTTTGTATATCTTACTATCTGTAATAATAAAATTTCGCGACAAGTCGGTAAGGTACACAGAAATTGCATCAATTTCTATAAGTTGCTCTTTTTCAAGAGTACTACTTGTTTCAATTAAAGTGAGAGTTTTGTATTGACTATTTATTTTATAAAATATCGCGATAAGAAGTAGAAATAGTATAAGAAGAGTTAATCCAACTACTATAAATAGTTTCTTTATACTTATATGAAGCATCTCTAATTTGAAACTCTTAATAACTCTACTGCTACTTTAACACCATCTTGAAAATTAGATAATTTTATATCTCCGTTCATCTGATTTTCAATTACCATCTTGCAAAAGAAGAGACCTAAACCTGTACCTTCACTTTGAGGTTTAATAGTTGAATATGGGTCAAATACTTTATCTATCATATTTTCATCAACTCCACCACCATTATCTTCTATATAGAGAAATACCTTTCTCTCTGAACTCTCTGTTCTAATCTCAATTTTTGGATTTTCTACCTTATTTCTCTCAATAGCCTCTTTTGCATTACCTAAGATAGAGACAAGAGTTCTACTAAATTCATTTGGAAAACCTTTAATTAGAAGAGAGCTATTTACATCTAATATAAGTTCTATTTTCTGATTTCTAATTTGATACTCGTAAATATCTAAACTCTCGTGTATAGCTTGAACAATTGGAAAAACAGTTTCAGTTTCATGAGGAGCAAAAAAGTCTCTAAAGTTATCTATTGTCTTAGACATATAACTTACAATATCTATTGCCTCTTTTGTTCCAGTTTTAAAATACTCTTCATCTAAATCATCTGTATCATAAGCATCTTCTAAATCTTGTATTGTAAGAGCAAGTTGGTTTAGAGGTTGTCTCCAGTGGTGTGCAATACTTGAGAGAAGTTCACCTATATAAGCGAGTCTCTGTTGTCTTATAATTACAGCATCTTTCTCTCTACTCTTTTCTAACTCCTCTTCAATTTTTTTTTCCAAATTTTCTTGAAGTTGGATATTCTCTTCTCTATCATTCCACTGTTTTAAAACAGAGTCTATAAGAGAGTAGAGTTCCTCTTCATTAAAAGGCTTTTTAAAATAGTAAATTCCATTTTTCAGCTGTTGTCTTATTTCACTCATAGAGACATCTGAATAAGCTGTAATAATAACAATTATAGTATTTTTATCAATATCTTTAATTTTTTTTGCAGTTTCAAAACCGCTCATTTTTGGCATTCTCATATCAAGAATTGCTACTGGAACTCTCTCTCCATTTGCGTATCTATTCTGAAATGCTTCTACAAGATAGAAGCCATCTTCAAACATTTCAACTTCAAACTCATCATCTGCCTCATCTTCAAAAAAGTCTAACTCATCTACATCACTTTGAAAAATTGAAGAGTACAACTCAAGAAGATTTTTATCATCATCTGCAATATAGATGGTTCTATTATTCATTCTAAAATCTCCGATATGGAAATGTGTATTTTCCCATTCTACCATAAAATATATTGTAAATAATTATAACTGAAACCTATTTTCTTGATAGTTTAGAGAGTAGTTACTGAAGAGTCTAAAAAGACTCTTCGTGTTTGCTTTTTAACTGATTTTTCGTTTTCTCCAAGCTAAAAGCGAGATGATTGTGATTACTCCTAAAGTCCAGTAGACAAACTCAGGAACTGGAACAGGGTCTCCTTGAGCATAAGAGTGCATTCCACTCAAATAGAAATTTACTCCGAAATAAGTCATTAGAACTGATGAAAAAGAGAGTAGCGAAATCAAAGCAAAGAGGTAAGGAGAGTTTGCTTTTGGAATAAATCTAATATGTAAAACTACTGTATAGACAAGAATTGTTACCAATGCCCAAGTCTCTTTTGGGTCCCAACCCCAATATCTTCCCCAACTCTCATTTGCCCAAACTCCACCAAGAAAGTTTCCAACTGTTAGCATTACTAAACCGACAATAAGGTTCATCTCATTTACTCTATTCAAATTCAAAATCTTCTTCGAGATTCTATTTCTGTTGCTTTCAGTATGAATTGCAAAAAGAAGAAGAGTAATAAAGCCTAATAAAGCACCAAGTCCTAAGAAACCGTAACTAGCAGTTATGATTGAGACATGAATAGTTAGCCAATAGGAACTTAAAACAGGAATTAGATTTGTGATTTGAGGGTCAAGCCAACTCAAGTTTGCAACAAAGAGAATTATTCCTGAAAGTATTGCTGTTGCTGAGAGTATAAAAGGTGAAGTTCTTGAAAAGAGTAAACCAGCAAGTAGAGTGGACCAGCCGATATAGACAAGAGACTCATAAGCATCACTCCAAGGAGCATGTCCTGAAATATACCATCGTAAAATGAGACCAGTTGTAAAGAGTAGGAAAACTATGTAAACACCACTTTTCAAAATTCCTGAAACTGCTTTGCTTCTCTTTTCTGAAAGAAGTTCCCAAAATGCAAGAATTAGAAGAAGAACTCCTAAAATTAGAGTTGGGGCGATGAGGTTCTGAAAAATGTTGTATCTATTATAGTATATTTCAGCCATAATTTTACTATCATCAATTAGAACATCACTACCGTGACCTTGTTGAAACTGGCTTATAAATTCTAGTCCTTTCTCTGTCTCATTCCAATCTCCACTTTTAAGAGCTTTATCGAGAGCTGTAAAGTAGATAACAGAGATAGCTCGAACCATTTCAGCATCTTTTGGAGGAAAAGAGGTTAGAGCTTCAATAGTTGATACCCATCTGTTATTCTCATTTTCTGGATATGGATATATTTTGAGTAACTCACCAGAATAGACCATATAAGCTACATTTACTCTCTCATCAATTTTTAGAATGTTTTTCTCAAAAAGACCTCTTTTCTTTGGTGGAGTTTGTAACGCTTTTGAAACCTCATCAGCAAGTTTATATCCATCTAACATCTCAACATCTTCAAAGAAAACTTCAAAAGGAACTCTTTTTGTATCTTTTGGAAATCCGAGAATTTCATTCACCTTTGGGTCATTTGTATAAATCATATTTATCTGTTTCCAAAGATGAGGCTTTGTAACCATTCCCAAAATAATTTGATTGTGATTTAACCCCTCAATACTATTACCTCGATACACTTTTCTTAAAACTTCCAAATTCAAAGAGTCGAGAGGCTTCATTCTTCCAGACTGGTCTTGAACAAGTAGAGAGCCAAACTTATCAGCATGTACCTTGTCGAATTTAAAAATTGTATCTATCTGTTCAATTTCTATCTTTTCACTATGTCCTAAAAGTGGTAGGAATAGAAGTAGGGCAGGAAGCAGTTCTTTCCTAAGTTTCTGAAAACGGCTTTTTCTACCAAACAGAGTTATAAAAAGTCCTAAAAACATCATTCCGTATCCTATATAAGTTATAGAAGTTCCGGGGTCAAAATTTACAGAGAGAATTGTTCCTTTCTCATCAGTATCATAAGAGGCTTGGAAAAAGCGATATCCCCGATAATCAAGAACATTGTTCATAAAAATTCTATACTCAAAAGAGCTATTTTCATCAAAAACGGCAACTTCAGAAGCGTAAGACGCTGGAGACATTGAACCTGGATATCTTTCTAATTGGAAATCTCGAAGATAGATTGAAAAAGCTAAAGCTAACTCTTCAGCACCATAAGAGATAGAAACCATCTTTCCACTAACTTCAGTAGAAAACTTCTCTCCAACTGCTCCACTCATTCCGTAAACATCTAAAGTTTGGTCTCCAATTTGAAAAATCATAAGATTTGGATATCGCTCTCTTTCTGTTTTAGGTTTTGACATTTGGGAAACAAGTCTAGTTTCACTACCAAGTGAGATATCTTTAAAGACGATGGAGATGTTTGCAACTCGGTAGAGATATTTTCTTTCGACTTCTGTCTCTTTTCCTCTTACACTCTCATTTTTATCTGCCATTGAGAAAGCTGTAATTGTAGAAAGAGATTTAATTTTTATAGAACTTCCCTCTTTAGAAATTTGAATTACATCTTGGTGATGAGGTGTTTTAGAAACATAATCTCCTTTAAAATCAAGAACAGTAAAACCTAAATCTAAAACTTCACCCTCTGAAATCGTCACTTCAATTGGAGGTAAGTTTTCATCAACTGAAACAACTCCTGAAAGTACGCTTTTCCCATTGCTATTTTCAAATTTCTCTTTTTTTACATAAGGAATAAACTCTTTAAGAGAAATCTCTAAACCACCAATCTTTTCAGAAAAACTATTTTCAAAGAGATTTGAAAACTGCATTGGAGTTGAAAACTTTTCACCATCAACTTCTATATTTAGATAGCTTTTTTCGGAAAGAATGTAATCAACTTTCTCACCCTCTCGAATGTGCATTGTTCCCTCAAAACCAGCATATCTAGTTAAAAATGCACCAACCATTACAACTACAAAAGAGAGGTGAAAAAGAGAGACATACCACTTTTTAAAGAGATACATCTTATATTTAAATCCAATCGCAATTAGATTTAGAGTTCCTAAAAGTAGAAGAATTTCAAACCATCTGGCTCGATAAATCTCAACTTGAGCAGTTTCAGTTCCAAAGTCATTTTCAATAAATGTAGCCACTCCAATTGCAATGGCGAAAATTGACAATAGAACTACGGCAAGTCGCATACTTGCAAAAAAGTTATATATCTTTCCCAATATATCTATCCCGAATTTTTGCGTTGATTATAGCTTATCTGGTCAAAGAGAAGAAAGGAGTGCCGATGAGGTGTCTAGCCAAACTTGCTTAGATTTCAGTAATTAGAACTTCGAATTTCTTTTCGATATTTTCCTGAAAACTTTTTGGAATTCTGTTCCAATCTAAAATTGGTATATTTGAAAATTTGATATTTTCTTTCAATTTTATAAATTCACCAATTTCTATTTTCCCATCTTTCACAACTACCAAATCTAAATCACTCGTATCGTGAGCTTCTCCATTCACTCGACTTCCAAAAGCTAAAACTTTATAGGGTTTTGAGAGGCTATTTTGAAAAATAGAGAGAAGAGAGTTTAAATCTTTTTCTCTAATTGTCATGTTTTTGAATTGCTTTTATGAGTCTGTTTGAGTCTGAAATGAATTTTGAGAAATCTTGATTTGCAAATTCTTTTTCTGCAAAATCTCGATATTCCAACCATCTTTCAACTTCTTCAAGAGTGAGAATATCTCGAAGTCCAGCCTCTCGAAACACATCTTTAAAATAGAGCCTATCAACAGCTTTTGGAGAGTGAAAATATGGTTTTAAAACTTTTTTGAGAAGTTTGCCACTCTGCTCCAAAATGATTTCAAACTCTTTTACAATCGCAGAGCGATATATTTCAAATTCTATCTCCTCTTCAGAGTAGTTTTGAAGTTGGGAATAAGCTCGGTCGAGAGCTAAAACACACTTTTGAAGATAAGAAGTATCTATCATTTTAAAAATTCCGTTTTAGCAAAACTCTAACAAAATTTGTTTCCTATCCAGAAAACAGAGAAATATTTTCTTAAATCATATTTTTGAAGATTTTGAGAAACCTAAGAATTTAAAATTTTGAAAAGCATGGTTTTACCGCTACTATTTTTTCTGAAAATAGATTTTGTGAAAGCAATTTTATTCATATTTTATAACATATATATATCTTTCTTAAAAAATTTTTCTTATATTTAAAACTGTTTTTTTTTTTTTAGCTTTAACTATATATAATCTTACCAAATAAATTTCGGAGGTATGAGATGAAAAAATTCATTCTCGCTTCTCTTTTTGGAGGTAGTTTTAAATGTTTTTAAGAGTCATAAGCACAATGCTCTTCTTTTCTATTTTTCTATATGGTGGAGAGGTTAAAAAACTCGCGATTATCCTAAATGTTCCAAACCACGACCCTACTTATGATGATGTAGCTATCGAGTCAGAAGTTGTTGATGGGGAAATAAGCTCTTATAAAGTTAATGGAGAGGAAGTTGATTTTGAAAAAATTGATGAACTTAACCAGAAGCTAGAGAGTGATATTGAGATAAAAAATAGAAGTTATCTTCTTAAAGAAGAGATTATGGCTACTCAAATATCATCAATTTTAGAAGAAAAAGGAATTCCTTATAAGATTATGGGTTCTCGAATTGTTGTAAATTCAGATGACCTTTCTGGTGATGACATTGCCGAACTTACAGCACACTACTTTTTTGTTGAAGACATTATTGAAGAGGTAGAAGCGGAAAGTGAATATGAAGATGTTCCAGAAACTCTTCGACTAACAGGAGTAGACCCATCTCTACTTTGGGATAATACTCCTTTTCGTGTTTGGGGTCAAAGTCAGCAAAACCAACAGATAGGAGTTATGTTATGGGAAGTTTCAGGAAGTCAATATGAGGTAGCTTGTCCAGACACAAATTATGGTAGTTTAGATAGTTCAAGAATGAATACTTATAATGATGCACAAGATATTAATCTTAGTTATCATGCAAATATTGTTGGTCATATCATTCATGCATCTTCAGAAAAAGCTCATATTCACTGTATGGAGTTGGGTGATTATGATACTAAAACAATCAATGATGCAGAACCAAAGATTTGGATTAGCAATCACTCTTACGGATATAGTGGTAATAGTGATTACACTAGTAACGACAATGAACTCGATAAATTAGTTTACAAACAGAGAGTTGCCTCTTTTAAAAGTAGTGGTAATAGAGGAAGTTCAGGGAATTTAGATATAACTTCTCCAGGTAAAGGATATAATGTTATTACTGTTTCTAATTATGATATAACTAATAATAATTTCAGTAAATTGGTCTATAATAATCCTGAAACAGGAGTAGAAAAACCTGAAATAATAGCCCAAGGACATTTTACTTTTCCAAGAATTCAAAAAAATGGTAATTGGGTAACACAAGATAGTGGTTCAAGTTTAGCTTCTCCATTTGTTGCTTCTGGTTTTGGTGTAAATCTTCTCTCTCAATATCCACTTTTTCGGGGTCGTCCAGAACTTTTAAAAGCATTTCTCTTAAGTACATCTGAAAATATTACAGGTGAAAAGGGAATTCTAAATCCACAAGAGGGAGCTGGTTCTCCAAGATATAACTATATCAACACTTTTTATAGAACTTCTTGGGTTGGAAGTGTTAAAAATTACTTTTCAAAAGATGGAAGCGTAAAAACTGTTCGTCGATATATGAGAAAAGGAATGAGAGAGAGAGTTGCGATTGCATGGCTTGTTGAACCAGAATACGCAAATAAAAATAAAGCCTTAAATTTAGATTTCTCTTTAACTATTAAATATGGTGGAAAAGAAGTTGCCAACTTAGTTAAAACAGATAGTGATAAAAATCCTTTTGAGATAGCTGAATTTACACCTACAAAAAGTGGTTACTATACAATTGAAGTGAAAAGAGAGTTTTATAAAAATACAGGAAAACTCTACTTTGGTCTCTCTTCAAATGAGATGAAATATTAGGAGTTTAAAATGAGATATATACCTTTTCTAATTACCCTGTTTTTCTTTGGGTGTAAAGATAATGGAAATGAAATTGTTAGCCATGCACTAGACAACAGCACGGAAGATACAGAGTTACAGAGAGAGTCAAGTTCAACTGTTGAATATTTAACAGAAGAGATTGTCTTAGCTGAAGGAAAATGTTGGGAACAGCATGTAGTTGCGAAAGAGATAGATGGAGTAACAAAATATGTAGCTCCTGATGATGTTATTGGAGTTCTTTTTGCTGGAGAAGTTGGAGTCTGGACGGCTATTGAAGATTGTTCAGAGTATATAAACAACAACCCTTTAAATAGAGAGTGGGTCGATATAGTTACAGTTGATTGTTACTCAATGGATTTAGAAAATTGTCAAAAATATGAAGAGTGTAAACCTGTTACAGAAAATTTTGTTGATGTTTATAATAGAGATAGATTTTGTTCTGAAATAGAAAAACCATCTCTCTTTTTTGGCTGTTTAAGAGAGAAAGATTTTGTATTTGCAGTTACAGAAAATGAAACAATCACTCATCATACAATTTTCTACAATTCACAAATAGATATGTATGTAACAACATATCAAGATGAACCTTTAATTTTGAATTATCGAGAAAAAGTCTCTTACTCAGAAGACTGGCAAGTTGATAGGAATGCAACAAGAGAAATGTGGTCATATTATGAAGCTCTCGGAAAAGAGAATGGTGATTATTATGGATTTATGCTTGATTGTAACTCTTCTGATTTAAAAGATTTAGAGTTCTAAACTGGTTGGGGGGGGAAACCCCAACTAAAAAAGAGAATATGTCTACCTCTACTTAATTTCTAATATAAGCGTCTGTTAGCAAATCTAAGATAGATTTGAAAAGTTTGTCAGTACCATCAATTTCCCTTCGAAGCCAGAAATATGTAGCTGAACCATATAAATTTACTTCATAAGTATCAACAATAGAGTAGTTGTGGAGTAGATGCCAACCACCTGCATAATCAGAAAATTCGAACTCTTTTCCTTGTAATCTTGGATAGCTCTCATGACATCTTGCATAAACTTTTTGACTTAGGCAAAATTGGTACTCTTTTAGAAGTTTCTCTTTAAGTTCTGACTCATGTTGTAGAAAGATATAGAGATTGTTATAAGTTTTTATCTGTTTTCCAAAATATTTTAAAACATCTTTTTTACTCTCTTTTACAAACTCTCTATCTTGAAGAGTAGAGTTCAGCTCTTTATGGAACCACTTTAGAAACTCTGGATTGTAGTGAGTGAAATTTGCAGTGTTTAGAAAGTTGTAATCAAGATTTACTTGGAGAGATATATCTCCTAATATAAATCCCATCTTTTTCAAATTGCTAATGAAATTTAAATTCTCATCTTTTGAAGAGATTAATATTGGGTGATGAGGTGCAACAGATTTTACCTTTTCATAAGTTTTATAGAGATAAGCAAAAGCTGTTTGCATTCCACACTTTTCTAATGGACAGTGATATTGATATCCTGTTTCAAGATTTACAGGTTTTAACTTCTCTATATTTAGTAGAGTCTCTTTTAAAATAGAGCTAGTTGTACTGTTTCCATACAAGGAAATTGCAAAAAAAATTAGAAATAGAGCTTTCTTCATCTCTTCTCCTGAAAGTAATTTGGAAATATATTACCATAAAACCGCTAATTTGAAATAACTTTTCAACTTCTTTCAAAAACCCTTGACATTAAAAAAAAAATTCCATATAATTCCACCCACAATTAAGGAAGACCTCCTTAAAAACGGAGTCCTGTTAGCTCAGCAGGTAGAGCATTTCCCTTTTAAGGAAGTGGCCGTTGGTTCGAATCCAACACAGGACACCATGAAATTTGGTCAGAGAGACCCTTTCGTCTAGTCTGGTCAAGGACATTACCTCTTCAAGGTAGTAACAGGGGTTCAAATCCCTTAGGGGTCGCCAAAAATTGTAGGTCGCTTAGCTCAGTTGGTAGAGCGCTACCCTTACAAGGTAGATGTCACAAGTTCGAGTCTTGTAGCGACCACCATTTCTTATCGGTGCGGTGGTAGTTTAGTTGGTTAGAATGCTGGCCTGTCACGCCGGAGGTCGCGGGTTCGAGTCCCGTCCACCGCGCCATTTCAAAAACAAATTCCTATGCTTTCAAAATTTAAAATACTTTTTGTGAAATCTATTTTTTAGCTTTTTAAAAATTGGAACTGAAATTGCTATTTAGTTTTCAAAAAAAGGAAAAACATGGCAGTAGATACTACTATTTCAAGTGCATTCAATTCTCTTGGAACAACTGGAGAAAATGTTGGAGAAGATAAAAGTATTTTAAATAAAGATGATTTCTTGAAGCTTCTTCTTGTTCAACTTCAAAATCAAGACCCAACAAATCCGCAAGATACGGACAAAATCTTACAACAGACTTCTGAACTTGCTACTCTTGAGGCTTCAACAAATACAAATAAGGCTCTTGAAAATCTATCTTCATCTTTAACAAGCTCTGCTCAATACTCAACTTTAACTTCTATTGGAAAAATGGCTGATACAGGCTTAACTGAAGTTACTTTGGAGAGTGGAACACCAATAGATTTCCCAATCTACTTTCCTGAAGATGTTGATAGTGGTGAGATAAGAATTTTCAACGACCAAGGAATTTTGATAGATTCACTCGCTTTAAATCCAACAACTAAAGGTACTTCTACATTTACTTGGGACGGAAAGAATAAGTCTGGTGTTCCTTATGCTGATGGAGATTATAGAATAGAGGCTTCTTACCAGACTCCAAGCGGAGAGAACCGTTCTGCACAATATGGAATATATCCAATTGAAGCTGTTCGATTTGATGGTAGTGAAGCTGAATTTAGAATTGGAGATACATATATTCCAATGTCATCTGTAAGAGAAATTTACAATCCATAAGAATAGAATTCTTTAAAGAATCGGAACTTAGATTCTAAGTTTCTGATTCAAATATAAATTTAAAGATAGAAAATGAAATTTATTCAGAGTGAAGATGGTTCATTCACAATGTTTTCCGAAAGATTTGGAGAACATTACCATTCTACAAAAGATGGGGCTTTAAGCGAGTCTTTATACAAACATATAATTCCAGCACTTTCACTAACTACTAAAAATCACATTCAAATTTTAGATATAAGTTTTGGACTTGGATTTAACTCATTAACAACTCTATATTCTCTCTGGAATAGTAAAAAGAGTGTTGAGATTCACTCTCCAGAAATTGATGAAGAACTTGTCAAGTCTTTGAGAGATTTTCCATATCCAAAGATTTTTGAACCTTTAGAGAGCGTAATTTTAGAGATTGCAGAAACTGGAAAATATGAGTCTGAAAGATTTAAAATTTATGTTTATTTTAAAGATGGCAGAGAGTTTTTAAAAGAGTGGAGAGGTAGTAACTTTGATATAGTTTTTCAAGATGCTTTTTCTCCCAAGAGTAGTCCAGAATTTTGGACAGTTGAATATTTTAAAGAGATAAAAAGAGTGATAGCTTGTAATGGAATTTTGACAACATACTCATCAGCAACTCCAATTAGAATGGCACTTTTTGAAAATGGTTTTCACATCTACACTTATGAACATCAGAAAGTTAGAAGTGGAACAATTGCATCTCTAAATAGATTAGAGGAGTTGGAAGAGATTGACATGGAGAGGAAAAGGGTAGTTTCCACAAATTGGAAGCCTTTAAGAGATGAGGATATCGCAATTCAGGTAGAATTATAGAAAAGGCAAAATTTGAAAAGAGTTGCATTTATCTTTCCAGGACAAGGTAGTCAAGCTATTGGAATGGGAAAAGATTTTTATGAAAATAGTGAAAAAGCAAAGAACCTCATCGACACAGTTTCAGAAAGTAGTGGGATAGATTTTAAAAATCTACTTTTTACAGAAAATGAGAACTTAGAAAAGACTCAATTTACACAACCAGCTATACTCCTTGTAAGCATCATAGCTTTAGAACTTTTCAGAGAAAAAAGTGATATCTCTCCAACTTATCTTTTAGGACACTCTCTTGGTGAATTTTCAGCTCTTGTTGCAACTGGAGCTATCTCTTTAGAAGATGCCGTGAACTTGGTAAAAAAACGAGGCGAATTAATGAGTGAGGCTTGTGAAGATGTTGATGCTGGAATGATGGCAGTTATCGGACTTTCAGATGAGAAAATTGAAGAGGTTTGTGAAAGTGCTAGAGAAGATGGAAAAAAGGTTTGGGGAGCAAATTACAACTCTGACGGTCAAGTTGTATTAGCTGGAATTCGTGGAGATTTAGAGTCTATTCAAGGAAAGTTGAAAGAGGAGAAAGCTCGAAAAAGTGTAGTTTTAAATATGTCTGTTGCAAGTCATTGTGAACTTTTAAGTAGTGCAACAGGTGAATTACATAAAGAGATGGAAAAGGTTGTTGGAGAGAGTTTTGAATTTCCAATTGTCTCAAATGTAACAGCAAAACCTTATCAGAGTAGAGGCGACGCTTTAGAACTCTTAACTCAACAGCTTGTATCTCCAGTTCGATATAGTGACTCTATCAAAAATATTGCTGATGAGGTAGACCTTTTTATAGAATTTGGACATGGTGGAGTTTTAAAAGGTTTGAATAGACGAATTGTAAAAAGTATTCCTACTCTTGTAGTTTCTGATATGGCATCTCTTCAAAAGGCTTTAGATGACATTTAGCAATATGCTACTAAAACTTCAAGAGTTTTGGCAAAATGAGGGGTGTACAATTGTTCAACCTTACGATATTTCTGCTGGAGCTGGAACTTTTCACCCTGCAACTTTTCTTCGAAGCCTTGACTCAAAACCTTGGGCAACAGCATATGTTGCACCATCTCGAAGACCAACTGATGGAAGATATGGAGAAAACCCAAATCGTCTTGGGAGCTACTATCAGTTTCAAGTTCTGATAAAGCCATCTCCAAAAAATATTCAAGAACTCTATCTGAAATCTTTAGAGTATTTAGGTCTTGATACAAAAAATAATGATATACGATTTGTAGAAGACAATTGGGAGTCACCAACTCTTGGAGCTTGGGGTCTTGGTTGGGAAGTGTGGTTGAATGGAATGGAAGTTACACAATTTACATACTTTCAACAAGTTGGAGGTTTTCAATGTAATCCTGTTTCAGTTGAAATAACTTATGGTACAGAGAGATTAGCAATGTATCTTCAAGGAGTTGAAAGTGTCTTTGATATAGTTTGGAATGAGGGTGTAACTTATAAAGATGTTCACTTCAATTCTGAAGTTGAGTTCTCAAAGTATAATTTTGAAGTTGCAAATACAGATATGCTTTTTGAACAGTTTCATTCAAAAAGTGGAGAAGTGAAAAAAGCACTAGAAGCAAACTTGCCTCTTGTAGCTTATGATTACTGTATGGAGGCTTCTCACACTTTCAATATCTTAGATGCTCGAAAAGCTATCTCTGTAACAGAGAGAGCAAACTATATTTTAAAAATTAGAGAACTTACAAAAGAGGTCGCCTCTAAATATGTAGAGCTGTATGGCTAATACTCTGAGAAAGAGTCTATAAAAAGACTCTTCACTCCTATTTTTTTAAAAATTCAACTGCCTCTTTTTTAGCTTCTTCAATTTTAGAAATATCTTTTCCACCAGCTTGAGCAAAATCTGGACGACCACCACCGCCACCACCTAAAATTGGAGCAATAGCTTTTATCCAGTTTCCAGCATGAATTGATGAGTTTTTAGTTCCTGAAGCGAGAAGAACCTTTTTCCCTTTTTTCTGAAAGAGCATTACCGCGATAGAGTCATATCTATTTTTGATTTCATCAATTTCAGTTTTTACATCTCCAGTTTCTAGCTCTTCAACTATGTAGGAAATCTCTCCAATTTTGGAAATAGAAAACTCCTTTTTAGAACTCTGTTGTAATTCTGTAATTTCAGCTTTTAAATCAGAAATCTGTTTTTGCAGTTTGTAAATTCCCTGAATTAGATTTTGAGATTTCAATTTTTCTAAAGCCTCTGCTTCCCGAATTTCCAATTCCCGAAGTTTTCGATAAGCACTTTCACCAACAACAGCTTCAATTCGTCGAACTCCCGCAGAAACTCCAGACTCTTTTACAATTTTGAAAATTCCAATTTCAGAAGTGTTGCCAACATGAGTTCCACCACAAAGTTCTATGGATGCTTTTTCAAAAAATACAGTCCGAACCTCATCACCATACTTCTCTCCAAAAAGAGCTAAAGCACCTTTCTCTTTTGCCTCTTCAGGTGTTAAGTTTTCTGTAACTTGAGGAATTCCACTCCAAATTAGAGAATTTACTTTTTCTTCTATTTCTGCCAACTTCTTTTCTGGAACTTTTCCATCAAAAGAGAAATCGAAACGAAGTTTCTTAGACTCAACAAGACTTCCCGCCTGTTGAACTCTATCTCCTAAAACTTCTCTTAAAACTGCATGTAAAAGGTGAGTTGCTGAGTGATGTTTCGCCACTTCTCTTCTTCTTTCAGAAACTTTAGAAATTCCAACATCTCCAACTTTGAGATTTCCTGAAAACTTGGAAAGATTTAAACCTTGAAACTTCTTTGTATCTAAAATTTTAGTTTCTCCAAAAACTCCAGAGTCTCCTATCTGTCCTCCACTTTCAGCGTAAAAAGGTGTATTTCTAAATAGAACCCAACCAGACTCACTGCCAGAAACTCTTTGGAAATTCTCATCTAAAATTCCTAAAACTTCACTTTCAAGTTCGAGACTTGTGTAAGAAAACTCATTTTCACCAAACTCTTCTAAAAGCTCTTTAAAATCTCCATGTTCAGAGTGGTCTCCACTACCTTTCCAGTTCGCTTTTGCTCTCTCTCTCTGCTCTTTCATAAGTTTTTCAAAAGTTTCAAAATCGAGTTTCAAATCTCTCTCTCGAAGCATATCTACTGTAAGGTCTAGTGGGAAGCCGTGAGTATCATAGAGTTTGAAAGCAGTTTCACCTGAAAAGAGTTCTTTTGTAGTTTCTAATTCCTCTTCAAAAAGTCGAATTCCAGCTTCGATAGTTCGGAAAAATCTCTGCTCTTCAGCTTCAATCTCACTCTCCACCCGTTTCTGCTCCTCTTTTAAATATGGATAGGAACTTCCAAGAGTTTCGATAAGAGTCTCTACAAGTTTGAAAAGGAAAGGTTCTCTAAAGCCGATGAGGTATCCATGTCTAACTGCTCGTCTGAGAATTCGGCGAAGAACATAGTTTCTACCGCCATTTCCAAAAGATACACCTTGAGCTAATAGAAATGTTACAGCTCGAATATGGTCGGCAATTACTCGGAAGCTACCACCACTCTCTGGCAGATACTCTTTAGAAATTAATTGAGAAATCCGATTTAGTAAGGGGCGGAAGAGAGATGAATGAAAGTTCGTCGTCTCTCCTTCATAAATTGCCGTTACCCTCTCAAGTCCCATTCCAGTATCGATACTAGGCTCTGGTAGAGGATTTAAATTTCCATTCACATCTCTATCATACTGCATAAAGACTAAATTCCAAATTTCAAGAAACCTATCTCCCTCACCACCTAAATAGTCCTCTGAACCAGAAAAGTTCTCTATACCTTGGTCGTAGAAAATTTCACTACTTGGACCACATGGACCTGTATCTCCCATTTGCCAGAAATTATCTTTATCTCCAAATCTTCTAATTCGTCCAACTTCTACATATTTCTGCCAAATTTCAAAAGCCTCATCATCTGTTTCATGAATTGTTACCCAAAGTTTTTCTGATGGAAATTTGAGAACTTCCGTAACAAATTCCCAACCATACTTTATTGCATCTTCTTTAAAATAGTCTCCAAAAGAGAAATTTCCTAACATCTCAAAAAGGGTGTGATGTCTTGAGGTGTAACCAACATTTTCTAAATCGTTATGTTTTCCTCCAGCTCGGAGGCATGTTTGCGATGAGGTAGCTCGTCGGTTTTTAGGAGTTGGAGCTTCTCCTGTAAAAATATCTTTAAATTGAACCATTCCCGCATTTGTGAATAGCAAAGTCTCATCATCAGGAACAAGAGGCGAACTTGAAACTACTTCATGCCCCCTCTCTTTGAAAAAATTTATAAACTCTTCTCTAATATTCATCTTCATCTCCAAATTATTTTGGAATTATATTAAAGTTCTATTTTTTATATATGGTAAAGTAAATGTAGAAAAAATGAGGATTTTAAATGTATAAAAGTTTTTTTAAACCAATTTCAGATAGAGTTTTTGCACTAATTTTACTAATTCTATTCTCTTTAGTACTACTTTTGGTTGCACTGCTTATTAGAGTTCAGATGGGTTCGCCAGTTATCTTTACTCAGCTTCGACCTACTAAAAAAGGGAAGATATTTAAAATATATAAGTTTCGAACTATGACAGATGAGAGAGATGAGAATGGAGAACTTTTAGCTGATGAGGTTCGATTAAGAGGTTTCGGTAAAAAGGTAAGAAATCTCTCTCTTGATGAATTACCTCAACTTTTCAATGTTTTAAAAGGTGATATCTCTTTTATCGGTCCTCGTCCTCTATTGCCAGAATATCTACCACTCTACTCAAATTTTCAGAAACAGCGACATGATGTTAAAGCTGGAATTACTGGATTGGCTCAAATAAAAGGTAGAAACAATATCTCTTGGAAAAACAAGTTTCGTTATGATGTTTTCTATGCAAAGAGAGTGAGTCTAAAACTAGATTTTTATATCTTCTTTTTAACTATCTGGAAAGTTTTGAAAAGAAGTGATGTAAATCAAGATGGTGTCGCTACGGCTGAAAAGTTTAAAGGCTAAATTATAATTTTGGGAATGACCAAACAGGTTTCTGCCTCTCTTGTCATTTCGATATGAGCGTAGCGATTGAGAAATCTTGGAAACTTACCGTTTTACCAAATAAAAGATTTCTCACCCGAAAGGGTTCGAAATGACATATAAATTGTTGAAATATAAAAATACTTTATTTGGTCACTCCCATAATTTTTTCAAAATTAAAGTTCAGATTCCAATAAATTTAGAATAAAATTGTCGAAAAGTTTTTTAAGGAGATAGATGTCGTTTCTTGATATTTTTAAAAGTAATGAGAGAGAGAAAAAGCCTCAACCAAAAAGGAGTGAAGCACCATCACACTGGATAAAATGTTCATCTTGTCGAGCATTAATGTATTACAAAGAGGTTGAAAACCAGATGTATGTTTGTCCAAAATGCAATCATCATATTAGAGTTGGAGTGAAACATCGAATAGAGTATCTTTTAGATGAAAATAGTTTTGTTGAGCATGATAAAGATTTATATCCAATAGACCCTTTAAAATTTGTTGATAGTAAAAGTTACAAGAAAAGAGTTGATGATGCATTCACAAAAAGTGGAAAGCTCTCTTCAGCTATTAGTGGAACAGCAACAATTTCTGGAGAAGAAGCGGAAGTTGTAATTTTTGATTTCTCATTTATGGGTGGTAGTCTCGGTTCTGTTGAGGGAGAGAAAATTGTTAGAGCAATAGATAGAGCAATTAAAAATAGGCGGGGTTTAGTAATTGTTTCAGCTTCAGGTGGAGCTAGAATGCAGGAGTCTACATTCTCTCTTATGCAGATGGCAAAAACTAGTTCAGCTCTTGCAAAACTCTCTGACGCAGGATTACCTTACATCTCAATTTTAACTGACCCAACAATGGGTGGTGTTAGTGCATCTTTTGCAACTCTTGGAGATATTATCATTGCTGAACCGAATGCTCTTGTTGGATTTGCTGGACAGAGAGTTATTAAACAGACTATCGGCTCAGATTTACCAGAAGGTTTTCAGAGAGCAGAGTTTCTTTTAGAGCATGGAGCAATTGATATGATTGTTAAAAGAAGTGAGATGAGAGATACTGTTGGAAACCTATTAAAAATTTTAAATTAGCCTATTTACGGTTTCGCTACAATTATAAGATATAGATTTATAGAAATGGACAATAGAAATTGATAAATAAAAATAGAGCTGACCTGATTGTAGGAATTCAATGGGGAGACGAAGGAAAAGGGAAAATTGTAGACTCCCTTGCAAAAGATTATGATATTGTTGTTAGATATCAAGGTGGACACAATGCTGGACACACAATTGTTGTTGATGGAAAGAAGTATGCTCTACATCTAATTCCATCTGGAGTTTTAAATCCTAAAGCTACAAATGTGATTGGAAATGGTGTTGTAATAAGTCCAGAAGCTCTAATCAAAGAGATGAAACAGTTTCCAGATTTAAATTTGAAGATTAGTGACTCAGCACATATGATTTTAGAACACCACTCTCTTTTAGATATTGCAAAAGAGAAGTTACGAGGAAAAAATGCAATTGGAACAACTGGTAGAGGTATTGGTCCAGCATATTCTGATAAAGTAGCAAGAAACGGTTTTCGAATTGGAGAGTTAGAAGATATAGACTCTTTGGAAGAGAGACTTTTACAATATTTAGAGCAGAATTCACCAATTTTTAAATCTCTGGAAATTGAGATAGATAAGAGAACTATTCGGGAAAAATTAGAACTCTATAGAGAGAAACTTCTTCCATATATTACAAATACAACAAATTATCTCTGGAATGAGATGGACTCTGGAAGTAGAGTTCTTCTTGAAGGAGCTCAAGGAACTCTTCTCGATATTGACCATGGAACTTACCCTTTTGTAACCTCATCATCAACTATCTCTGCTGGAGCTTCAATTGGAACTGGATTGAGTCCAAAGAGTATTGGAAATGTGATTGGAATTGCAAAAGCCTACTCTACAAGAGTTGGAAATGGTCCT
Organism: Candidatus Thiovulum imperiosus; assembly: GCA_024281175.1. Classification (GTDB taxonomy): domain Bacteria; phylum Campylobacterota; class Campylobacteria; order Campylobacterales; family Thiovulaceae; genus Thiovulum_A; species Thiovulum_A imperiosus. The sequence continues at coordinate 115,437 of JAMJTW010000034.1, read as the reverse complement.
TTTCCAACTGAGGATTTTGGAGATGATGGAGAGAAATTACGACAGCAAGGTCATGAGTTTGGAACAACAACTGGACGCTCTCGACGATGTGGCTGGTTTGATGCTGTTGCTGTAAAACACGCCTCTCGACTTAATGGGTGCGACTCTCTCTCTCTTATGAAACTTGATGTTTTAGATGGTTTTGAAAAAATCAAAGTTTGTGTCGCTTACAAATTAGATGAAAAAGAGATATCTTATCTTCCTACAAATCTTGATGAGGTAAAACCTGTTTATATAGAATTTGATGGTTGGGAACAGAGTGAAGGCGTTCGAGAATTTGACAAACTCCCTGAAAATGCTCAAAAATATATAAACGAACTTGAAAAACTTATCGAAACACCAATATCCCTTATCTCAACAAGCCCTGATAGAGAAGATACTATTCAAAGATAGTAATAATTGGAAAAGTCTCTTTTTTGAGATTTCTCCTTTTCTTTACAAATCGAATTCTCCCTGAACCGCTACCCGAATTGGCTTTTCTATACTTCTTTTTCTTTTCGACTCAGACTTTTTGACAACCTCATCACCCGTAATTTTTGAACGAAGTTCCAAAACCTTTTTAACTCTTGTTGAGTCGTTTTTGATTTCCCTACCCGCATACAACTTATCTACAACTTTGTCTAACTCTTTGTGAGCTTTTCTCAAATCCTCTGGCATCGAAGAGTTGTTGTAGAGTTCCGCTAGACTCTTTTCTGGATACCTTTTTCGGACATCTAAAATCTTTTGTGCAAATTTCTCCACTCTCTCTTTTGAAGTTTTTCTAATTCTTTGGGGAAATGGGAAATTGTTATAGACAATTCCGATGGAGTAGCGGTAATCACTTTTTAAACGACCCGCAACACTTCTCATAAAAGCCATATGCATCGATGAGGTTAGAATTCCAAATTCGTAGAGTGAAGCATTTGGAAGAATTTGCATAGAGTCTCCAGCTAATGTTTCTTTTTCTGAAAATCCAATCGGAATATAGTCTCGTAATTCTGAAGATACCCTTGGAATTGCTAAATATTGTGTTTCTGGAATTGTCTCAATATGAAATCTCGTTGGAGTATCTGCTAGTTTTTGGGTTGGTTTGCTTTTGCTTTCCAGCCGTAATGTTCTAACTTTTTCAACTCTCTCTAAAACTTTTGGCATGGTTTTCAACTCTTCCTCAGAAATATCTTTCAGTAAAAGAATAAATCTTTTCTGACTGTTTAAAAACTCCTTTGCTCCTAAAAATTCTCGAAAATATTTTTCAGCTTTTGGTTCAAGTTTTAGAAATTCCTCTTTCTCTTCTTCGGTAAAAATATAGTTTCCACCATCAATTGGCTTACTTCCAATCATCATCTCTAAAGTATCTTTTTGAATATGCTTTGAAAGATTTTTAAGAGGGGTAAAATCTTTAGCAACAAGATAAGGACTTATCTCATTAACTCTTTTCCTCTTAGGTTTTCCTTTTATATCTGCATACTCAAAGAGATACTTCTGCTTTTCACTTTCCTGTCCAAAACCGACAATAACACAGTGAACTTGGGCATTTGCTTTTGCTTCATTACTCCATTTAAAAGTTTGGTGAGCAAAATGAATTTCCATTCCCATATTGTTTAAAATCTCATTCCAGAGAATACCAACTTGCTGACCTTGTGTTACGGAGTTTGTGGAAAGTAGTGCTGTTTTCGTTTCTGGAAAGATTTCCATATAGTCGGCAGATTTAAGATACCAAGCGGAAACATGGTCTAAATCGCCTGAACCCTCCATATTATCAAAAACATACAAAACATCATCTTTCTGCTCATTGGTCATATTTCTAGCACCAGTAAAAGGAGGATTTCCAATTATGTAGTCCATTTGAGTTTGTAAAATTTTATGCCAATCCTCTTTTAAAGCATTGATTTTAAAAATATTGGCTGAAGTTTTTACAGGGATATTGAATTTTGCATTTTGAAAAATCTCTTCTAATCGCATATTCATTTGGTGTTCAATAAAAAGCATTGCGACTTCGGTAATTTTGGAAGCCAATTCATCAATTTCAAAACCGTAAAACTGTTCAATTGAAACAAGAGGTATTGTATTTGTAACTTTAATAATTTCAATTTCTAAAAGTTTCAATTCTCGATAAACAACAATAAGAAAGTTTCCAGAACCACACGCAGGGTCTAAAAATTTGAGAGATGCTATTTCCTGTTGGAGTTTTGCCAATTTCTTCTTATTATCTCGATTTTTCCGAAACTCACTCCAAAAGTCATCAAGAAATAGGGGGTCGATAAGTTTGAAAATATTCTCTTCACTTGTAAAGTGAGAACCGAGTTCTGCCCTTTTCTCTTTATCCATACTTGCTTGAAAAATAGAGCCGAAAATAACTGGATTTATCTGAGACCAATCAAATTCCAACGCTTTCAGAAACTTCTCTTTGAGAACCTCATCGAAAAATGCTGAATTTAAATTCTCTTTAAAAATCTCTCCATTTACATAAGGAAATTTCCTAATGAGTTCATCTGCGTTACTCGACCTCTTTTCTACTGGAGTATCTAAAATATTGAAAAGTGTTCCCATTTGAGAACCGATATATCGAGGCTCTTTTATTGAGTCAAACCAACTTCTAAAAAGGTCTTTGTCCCAAATTCCCGTGCTATCTGCAAAGAGCATAAAGAGTTGCCGAATTAGGTAGATGTCCAAATTCTCACTGCTATATCCACTCTCAACAAGACCATCATGTATTTCGCCGATGAGGTATCCAGCTTTTATATTTAACTCTTTTCTCTCTTCATAAATTTTATAAAAACTCTCTTCAAGAAAAGTGAAATTCTCTATGTTTTCTGAAAGTTCTGGTAGTCCAAACTTCTTCTCTTCTTTACTCTCCAAATGGTGAATTTCAAAATTCTGAAAATCTGAAACAATGATATATTCAGGCTTATCCTCTTCTGGTATATTTGGTAAATAGTCGATAGCTTGTTGAAATGCACCATCTAAATCTTTTCCAAGAGATTTATGCTCAATTAGAACTTTCCCTTTCCAAAACATATCGATATAACCCTGTCTTCCATCTATCTTTTTTATCGGCTCTTCAAAAGAGGCTACAAGTTTTCTATCTATTCCAAATATCTCTAAAAACTCATTCCAAAATGTTTGAGCCTCACCTCTTTCATACTTTGCACTCTGCCACTCTCTAGCAAAAGAGTCTGCCCGAAATTTATACTCTTCTATCATCTTTTCCACTTCCAGTTTTTAAAAAATTTTATCAGAAAAGTAGGGGACTAGCTAAATAGAGTAGGATTTCCTCTCCGAGCGAATGTGAAGAGTCTTAAGAAAAAGACTCTTCGGTCAGTTCTGAAAGAACCTCTCTCAGAGTGTTTTGACTTGAAAAAGCTATTTGGTCAGTCTCAGAATTTAACCTTTGGTTACTCTTAGAACCTCATCAATTGTAGTTATACCTTGAGTAGCTTTCTCAACACCAACTTCAAGAATAGTTTTAAATCCGTAACTATTTGTCGCCTCTTCTAAAATCTGTTCTTTTGAAACATTAGCACTTATCATAGAAGCCATTTTATCTGTTATCTCCAAAACTTCACAAACCATCTCCCTACCCAAATATCCTGTAAATGCACATGAAGTACACCCTTCACCTTTGTACAACTTATAATTCTCAGGAAGCACTTGTGCAATCTTATGATTTAGAGTCTCTTTTTCAACATGAACTTCCTGTTTGCACTTATGACAAATCTTCCGAACCAACCTTTGTGCTTGTATCGTCACAATTGCTCCACCTAAAAGATATGGCTCAATTCCCATATCCAACATTCTTGTAATAGAGCTAATTGCGTCATTTGTATGTAGTGTAGATAGAACCAAGTGTCCTGTTAATGCCGACTCAATCGCTATTCTTAAAGTCTCTTGGTCTCTAATTTCCCCTATCATAATTTTATCAGGGTCTTGTCTCAAAATCGCTTTTAGCGTCTTTGCAAAATCGAGTCCAGCTCTCTTATTTACATTCACTTGCTGTATCATTTCGACTTGATACTCAACAGGGTCTTCAACTGTAATTATCTTGTCTTTTACACTCTTGATTTCATTTAAAGCACCATATAGTGTAGTTGTCTTTCCTGAACCAGTTGGTCCTGTTACCAAAACAATACCGTAAGATGACTTGAGTCCATTAAAGAATCTGTTGTAATTTGTTTCTATCATTCCAGTCTGATTTAAAGAAATTGTAGCTTTTGAAGAATCCAAGATACGAATTACAATTGATTCTCCAACAACTGTTGGTAGAGTTGAAACCCGAAAATCGAAAGTCTGTTTATTTACACTATATGTGAAACGACCATCTTGAGGTAGTCTCTTTTCAGCAATATCAAGATTTGCAAGGAGTTTCATTCGAGAAGCAAGGGGTGGGTAAATATCTCTTTCAAAAAGAAAAGTTCGGATTAGAACTCCATCAACACGATTTCTAATCGTACAGCTATGTTCACTAGGTTCAATATGAATATCACTACTTCTAGTATCAATTGAAGTTTTTATAATAAGTTCGATGAGTTCCAGAATAGCAGAACCCTCTCGATTATCTTCATTATTAGCACTCCGTCTGATTTTTGTAATAACATCTTTCATACCTTTTTCAACTTCAAGTTTTCTAAGGTAATCCAGTATCTGCTCTTCAGGAGCAACAATAATTTCTAATCTCTTATTGAAAGTTCTCTGAAGAAAATCTTTTGCTTCAACATTTAGAGGGTCTACAAAAACAACAACTATTTCATGCTTCTTCTCTTCTATTGGCAAAATATTATATTTCAAAATTCTCTGAAATGGTAAACGAAGTGCTAATTTGTAATTGAAATCAAGAGAGTCTAAATCGACATACTCATATCCCATACTTTCAGAAACAGATTTGATAATCTCATCTCGATTTACAAATTTGAATTTTTTCAAATCTGCTATTGAGAAGTCGCCATCAGCAACACCTTTAGTTATAAAAGAGCTTAAATGGTGAGATGAGATAATTCCATTTTTTAACATTATTGAAATTGTAGATGGGTTTGAAATAGAGTCCCTAACTATCTCTCTCAATCTCCGATTGTCTATTTCCATGAGATAGACTCCTTAAAAAAATTTGTTCTAAGTAGAACACTTATTTTAGGGACTGACCAAAGAGTATTTTTAGGCTCAACCTATATGTCATTTCGAACCCTTTCGGGTGAGAAATCTTTTAGTAAAACGATAAGTTTCCAAGATTTCTGTATCGCTACGCTCATATCGAAAACGAAGTTTCACTAAATGACAAGAGAGGCAGAAGTCTATTTGGTCACCCCCCTCATTTTAGAAACTAAAATTTGTCGTAGAGTCTAAGACTCTACAACTAAACTATTTCACCTCATCAGCAGAAGTTTTAGTTCTAGGGTCTTGTTTCATATCAACCCAGATATTTGGAGTAGAACCACCAGGAGTTAAGAAGATTTTTGCGTCTGTATTTGTTTGAAGAGCTTTATTGAATTCGCCCTGAACCTTTATCTGCTCAAGATTTAAAAGGTTTACTGTAAGAGAGTTTGCTATAAGGTCATTTGCTTTTGCTGTCGCTTCCGCCTCAATTAGAGTTGCAGATGCGATACCTTCAGCTCGTATCTTTTTAGCTTCAGCTTCCCCTCGTGCAGCTTCTGCTTTCTGGAAAGCAACCTGTTTTGCTCTTTCAACTTCTTGTTGAGCTCTTTCAACTTCCTGTTTTGCAACTTGAACTCTTTCAATTTGCTCTTTAACTTTTACAGGAAGAATTATCTCTCTAAGTTGAACAGATTGTAAATGAACAGGTTTGTTTTCAAGAGAGTCCACTTTTGTTCTGATATTTGTATCAATAAGTTTTGCAATCTCATTTCTTTTAATTGGAAGAGACTCAGCTTCATAAGCTCCAACAACATTTCGAACAATATCTCTAACAACAGGATTTATGATTTTCTCTTCCCAAGATACACCCCAAGTTGAAATAGTTTGAGAAGCATACATCTTATTCAATTGGTATTGAACTGTAAGTTCTATGGTAACAGGAAGACCCCTTTTATCGAGAACAGTAATTGGAGATTTTGTCTGAATTCCCTCATCTCTACTTCGCCCATCACTTATCATCTTGTCAATAGATTTGTAATTTATAATTCGAACTTTTGTATCAACTAAGATAATTCTCTGAATTATAGGAATTACAAAATGTAAACCAGGTTCTAAAGCGTGAGGTTCATACTTACCTGTTGTAACCATAATACCCCGTTCACCCTCATTTATAATAACAAACGGTTTTGTAAAAAATATAATTCCAACTATGGCTAAAACTAGATAAATTAGCCAAGATTTCTCTCCTATATTTTTAATAAACTCAGGTGGTTCTGGAGGCTGTTGAGAACCTTTTCCACTACCTCCACTCTTTTTGAAATAGTCATTCATGTCTGCTGGCATGTAATCACTCCTTATAAAATTACTGAATTTTATCAAAAAGAGCTATTTTGTAGAGAGTAGAGTTTTAAAACTCCATTTATTTGGACTTACCAAAAGCTGTTCCGATTATAAAGATTTCTCACCCAAAAGGGTTCGAAATGACGAGTTTGTCCTGTTTTTGTCATTTCGAAATGAGCAAAGCGATTGAGAAATCTTTGAATAAGTAGAACTAAACTATGTGTCTGCTTCATCATTTTTCGGTAGTTTTCCTAACTCTGCTTAACTTAACGGCAGTGGAGCGTAGCAGAATAGAGAGGTCTCCTATTCTCAATTTTAACTCTTTTTAAATTTATGTTATTTAGACGATAAGTTTATACAGAAAAATTACCAATTTGTAAGGGGGAAATTATGGTTTCAACAATAACTCAAATATTCTCTCCTCAAAATAGTCAAAAGACAAATGGGAATAGTGAAATAAACAACACTCAAAATATTACCAAAAATGAGGAAAATCGAGTTGAGGCTATCGCTAATGCGTTAGCAAATGGAACTTACCAGATAGATTTAGATGCAACTGCAATTGCGATTGCTGAGGAGTTGAGAGGATAAAGCTGTGTTAAAAAAGTATCTTGAGGGAGCTGTCGATGACCTTCAACAACTCATAAAACTTACAAAAGATGATATTGAAGATGCTAAAAATGGAAACCATATTCCAATTTTTGAGAGAGCATCTGTAAAAGAGAAGTTAGTAGAGACCTTTGAGGCGAAAAAGAGACAGATAGACCAAGAAATTTCTAAAAAAGCTAGAGAGAGTAATGGACAACCTCTTGATGAACTTCTTGATAATATAGAAAAAAGTTATCTTGAAAGTTTAAAGACATTTCTCTTTAATTTAAAGGAATTGAATAGAAGATATGCTAGATTGGTTGTAAGTGTTGGAACTTTTTATAGCTCTCTTCTTGAGAAAATTGTTCCAACAGAGATGGACGGTTATGAAACTGTTGTTCGTCAATCAGCATCATTCCTAGAAATTAAGGGTTAAAATGTCAAGTTTTGGAACATTAAATACTGCATATTCTGGTTTATCATCAGCACAAAGAGGTGTTGATACTACCAGTCATAATATAGCAAATGCAGAGAATAAAGATTATACTCGTCAAAGAGTTACTCAAGAAACACTGCCATCAAAAAGTGTTGCTGATACTGTTGTTGGTACTGGAACAAGCATTGCAACTATTGAAAGAGTTCATAATGAATTTGTTTTCACCAGATATCAACAGAGTAGCGAAAGAATGGAATATTCAAACTCTCTCAAGCAGAACTTAGAAGAGATTTCTAGCTACTTTCCAGATATGGACGGAGTTGGAATTAAAAATGATTTAGAAAATTACTTTCGAAGTTGGTCGTCTCTTGCTCAAGAACCATCAAACCTAGCCTTTAAAGAGGTTCTCGCAACAAATTCTGAAAACCTTGCAACAAGTATAAAAACAAGTTTTAACCAGATGGAGAATATTCAGAAAAGTATCAATGGTGAAATAGAAGCTCAAATCAAAGAGGTTAATGCGACTTTAAAAGATATTGCCAATTTGAATAAGAGTATTGATGCTCAAGAAGTTCGAGGTGGAACAGCCAATGACTTGAGAGATAAAAGAGATGCTCTTGAGACAAAACTGGCAAAACTTGTTGGTGCTGAATTTGTTCATGGAAATATTTCAGAGTCTGGTAGTGAACCAACTATTGCTGAGGCTGAAGGACTCTACTCTGCACTTGTTGGAGGTGTTGCTCTTGTAACAGGAACAACTTACCGAGAAATTACAATGGACTCAAAAAGTAGTAAAGATGGTTTTATAACTTTAAATATAAAAGGTAGTCGGGGTGATTTGACTGATATCACTAACATTGTTCAAAAGGGTAGAGTTGGGGCGATGTTAGAACTTAGAGGTAGAGAGTTTGATGAAAATCGAGAACCTAAAGATGGGATTATCACAGAGTTTAAAGACAAATTGGACACTTTTGCGAAAGGTTTAATTCAGTATACAAACTCTATCTACTCTGAAAGTGCTTCTGAAAATATGAGAAGTAATACACTTGGAGGAGTCAAAGAGAGTTCTAATCTACTCGAAAAAACAGATGTTAGAGTTGGAAACTTCGATGTTGTCATTTATGACAAAAATGGTGATGAGGTTGGAAAGAGAAGTGTCTATATTGATGAAACAACAACTTTCGGTTCTGTTCTTGAACAACTCAATACAAGTTATGATGACAATGGAGATGGCTCTTTAAATAACGATTTTGCTTCAAATTTTGAGGCTTTTATCTCAAATGATAGACTCTCTATAAAATCCAAAGGAGATTACACTTTTGGAATAGAAGATAATGATACAAATTTTGCTGGAGCTATTGGAATGAATAGCTTTTTCTTAGGAAAAGGCGCTTCTGACATCTCTCTAAATAGAGAACTTTCAAGAGAACCAAATGATATTTCTGGATTTAAAGCTCCAAATGATGGAGATAATGGAGTTGCAAACTCTATGAGTCGTCTTGAGGTTGAGAGTTGGAAATTTGGAGATAGAGATGAAACAGTTTTAGGGGCTTATAACACTTTTGCTGTTGATTTAGCTTCAAAAACAGAAGCAATTGTTTTAAGACAAGAGACAATTCAAGTTCAATTTAATGCTATCGAAACCGAACTCAATACAATTTCTAAAGTCTCTATTGATGATGAACTTGTAAATCTTATGAAGTATCAAACAGCTTATGCTGCTTCTGGAAAGGTAATATCTACTCTTGATAGAATGATAGATACTCTTCTTGGACTTAAACAGTGAGAATAAGTTCCGAAGAAGCGGTAAAGCTCATTTCTAACGGAGACTTAAAAGAGTTAGGGAAAAGAGCTTACAAAATAAAAAAAGAGTTACACCCTGAAAATATCACATCTTTTATAGTAGATAGAAATATAAATTATACAAATGTCTGTTGGGTGGATTGCAAATTTTGTGCATTTTACCGACATGCAAAAGATGATGACGCTTATGTTCTCTCTTTTGAAGAGATTGGGAAGAAGATAGAGGAGTTACTTGAAATCGGTGGAACTCAAATTCTTTTTCAAGGTGGAGTTCACCCAAAACTGAAAATAGAGTGGTACGAAGAGTTAGTAGAGTGGATTGCAAAGAGATATCCAACTATTACAATTCACGGTTTTTCGGCAATTGAAATAGACTATATTGCAAGAATTTCTAAGATTTCTGTTTCTGAAGTTCTTTCCAGACTTAAAGCAAAAGGTCTCTCTTCAATTCCTGGAGCTGGTGCTGAAATTCTTTCTGATAGAGTTCGAGATATTATTGCACCTAAAAAGATAGATGCTGACCGATGGATTGAGATACATCGTGAAGCTCACAAGTTGGGAATAAAATCTACGGCAACTATGATGTTTGGAACAGTTGAAACAGATATAGAAATTGTAGAGCATCTTGAGAGAATACGAACTTTGCAAGATGAAACAGGCGGGTTTCGAGCATTTATTCTCTGGTCATTTCAACCTGAGAACACAAAACTCTCTCATATAGAAAAGAGTTCTTCCAATAGATATTTAAGACTTCTCGCAGTTAGCAGACTCTACTTGGATAACTTTCCAAACATTCAAAGTTCTTGGGTGACTCAAGGAAGCTATATCGGACAAACAGCCCTACTTTTTGGAGCAAATGATTTAGGTTCAACTATGATGGAAGAGAATGTTGTATCCTCAGCCGGTGCATCTTTCAGAATGGGGAAAGATGAGATGATAGACCTAATTCGAGATATTGGAGAAATTCCAGCTCGTAGAGATACAGCTTATAACTTTTTAGAGAAATATTAGTTTTCCAACTGACTAAAGAGTCTATTTTGCAGACTCTTTGTATTGAGAGGGACAACTCTCCAAGATTTATAAATTTTCCAATCTACTTTCTAAGTCTAATACTGAAATTTTCTCTTTTCGCTGTTCAGCTCTGTGGAAGATTTCCACTTCACCATCAGAGAGACTTTTTCCAACTATGATTGTGTAAGGAAAACCGATGAGTTCGGCATCTTTTATTTTTGCACCAAATCTATCTTTTCGGTCATCAAGAATTACATCTTCTCCACAACTTCGTAAATCTTCATAAATTTTCTCTCCAAACCTCATCTGCTCACCATTTTTAGAATTTGAGACCAAGATGTTGAATTTGTAAGGAGCTACACTTTCAGGTAAAACGATACCTAACTCATCTCCACTCTGCTCAACTATTCCAGCCAAAATTCTACTCACTCCAATACCGTAAGTTCCCATTACAAAAGGGGTACTCTTCCCTTCTCGATTTAGGAAATTTGCATTCATACTTTCAGAATACTTTGTTCCCAATTGGAAAATGTGTCCAACTTCAATACCTTTCTTATAAGACAAGTTCCCTCCGCAACTACATCTATCACCCTCTTTTACAAGAACCAAGTCTGCAAAATTTCCACTTTCAACTTCTGTACCGATGAGGTGATAGTCTATCTCATTCGCACCAGAAATTAGGTGTTTTGCACCTTTTAAAGAGTTATCGAAATAGTGAGAAATTTCTAAGTTTCTATTTCCAATAAAACCAGCTATAAGTCCCGCTTCAGAAATCTCTTTTTCCGTAGCATCTAAGAGTTCTAAAGCCCCAACAGTTCCAACTGCTTTTGTCTCTTCCAACTCGTCAGAACCTCGAAGAAAGAAAACTACTATTTCTTCTCTATCTTCAAAAATTGCTTTCTTGACTACTGCTTTTAAAAGAAAATAGGGTTCAACTCTAAAAAATCTTGAAAGCTCTTCAATACTTTTCAAATTTGGAGTGTGAAATCTTAAATCACCCTCAAACTCAGGAACAGTTTCAGGAGCTTCTGGTTCTGCTCTTTTTGCTGTTTCAATATTTGCACCGTAATCACAAGAGTCGCAAACAACAAGAGTATCTTCACCACTATCTGCTAAAACATGAAACTCTTTACTTCCACTACCTCCAATTGCTCCCGAGTCTGCATCTACAACTCTAAAATCCAATTTTAGTCTTGAGAAAATTTTAGAGTATGTTTTTTCCATAAGTTCAAATTCTCTTTTCATATCTTCTTCAGTTTCATGAAAAGAGTAACCATCTTTCATTAAAAATTCTCGACCTCTCATAAGTCCAAATCGTGGTCTTGCTTCATCTCGAAATTTTGTTTTGATTTGATATAAATTTTGTGGAAGTTGTTTATAACTAGTTATCTGATTTCTAACTAGATTTACCATCATCTCTTCATGAGTTGGCCCTAAAACAAAAAGGTTCTCTTTTCGGTCTCGAAACTTTAGTAGTTCAGCACCAAATTTACCTAATCTACCACTCTCTTCCCAAAGTTCGGAAGGTGTTACAAAAGATAAATCTACTTCTACACAACCAGCCTTATCTAACTCCTCTTTCACAATAGCTCTTATCTTATCTAAAGCTATTTTTCCAAGTGGAAGAAAGTTGTATAAACCACTTGCTACACTGGAGATGTATCCTCCTCGAATTAGAAGAATATGGCTTTTTAAAACTGCATCGTTTGGAGTCTCTTTTGTTGTAGGAATAAATGTTCTTGAAAATCTCAAATTGTCTCTTTTTCAAAATTCTAACGAAACTAAAAGAGACAAGATTTCTCTAAAAACTCAAAATTGGTTTTTAGAATATGGTATCTATACCAAAAGAGATAATATTTTCAGTTTCAGCATCTCCACTATCTATTTCTATAATTCTCTGCCCATATCCAAATGAGAAACGGCTGTTTCCAGAGATTTGTAAGGGTGTAACAGCTTTAATCATCCAAGTTGAGACTTTGTGTTCTTCATCAAACTCTTTTATAAGAGCTTTACCATTTTGATAGGAGTAGACAGCATCATATTGCAAAGGCAAGATATTTTGTTCAAAAATTGCTATGGCACTCCAACTATCTGTAAAGTTATAGAGAGTTGAAAATCTAATTTCATAAGCCATATCTAAATTGTTTGTACTCTCAACTGTTGTAATATCGTTACTATGAGGTCTCACCATAATGGTCTGTTCCACTTCCATTTGAGAATATGGGTAGAGAATACCTTCGAGAGAAATTGTGAAGTTCTTGCCTATTGTTCCAGAGATTGAAGAACCAACTCTAAGACGAAAAACATCTAATTCTACTTCATTGTCAAAAAGAGTATCTTCACTATTACTTTGAATATCAAATCCAAACTCATTTTTCTCTATTCCAATATAGTTAAAAGAGAGTTCTGGAGAGAAGATTATCTTTCCAAAACCGTAATCATAGCCGATGAGGTTTAGTGTTACCTCTTTTCTTTCAAGAGAGAGTGACATCTTGTCATAAAATTCGCTATCTTCTTTAACTTCAGTGGTAGAAAAATTTGAATACTCTATTGAAGAGTATTTTCTACTATTCCAGTAGTACGGATATCTAGTTATTGGAGAAACTTCTCCATCTTCTGGAGAGAGTTGGTATCTTATGTCGATACCCTCTGTTTTATAATTACCTCCGTAAAGAGGTAGAGCTACAAAAAATACAACTCTAGTTTTTCCTAAAATACTCTTCAACTCCATTTGCTATTCCTCTTGCAAGTCTCTTTTTATAAAGTCTATTTTTCAATCTAATTCCATCTTTATCACCTGTCACATATCCAACTTCTATAAGAACAGCTGGCATGACAGCACCAACAAGAACCCAAAATGGTGCTTCTCGAACTCCAGAGTCTTCTATATTGTAATAGTATTTTCGAAGGTGAGTTATAACATTACCTTGAATGTCAAGAGCAAGTCTGTGTGACTGAATTATCTTCTCTCTACTTAAAATATTTAAATAGTTATTTTTCCCATTTTTGCTCATAGAATCAAAGTCTTGAAAATTCTCTTTTGCAGCAACTCTTTTTGCTCTTTCAGTTCTAGCTTGAGAAAGAAAATAGGTTTCTATTCCATTTCTTTTTCTAAAATTCTTTTTTCGAGGTAGAGAGTTTCCGTGAATTGAGATAAAAAGGTCTCCATTCTTCTTATTTGCAAATTTGGTTCGATTTCCAAGTTTTACAAATGTGTCATCACTTCTAGTTAAATGTACTGTATAGCCTAAATTTTCAAGATATTCGGCAGTGTATCTTGCAATTGAGAGAACAACTTCTTTCTCGATTACTTTCTCTTTTTTACAAACTGCACCACCATCTTTTCCACCATGTCCAGCATCAACAATAATAACTTTATTTTTTCTATTTTTGACACTTTTTTTGACTGGTGGAGTGTATTTAATTATCTCTTTTTTCTGAACAGGCTTCTTGCTATCTTTTGAGTTCCCAAATATGAAAGATATCTGTTTTTGATAAACTCTTCTTGTAATGTTAAGTTTTTCACTATTTCGAAATGAAACTCTTAAGGTATCTTTATCAAACTGTCCTACAACTATCTGATCGATAAAACGGCTATCTTTAAAGTCTATTTTTGAACTTCCAAGAACAATACCATCTGCAATATCATAAAAATATTTGTGCTGTTTTGTTTCACTATGATAGAAATGAAACTCTTTTTCAACTTTCTTTATCCAGTTTTTAAAAGTGATTGTAAGCCTGTTATCATCAACCCACTCAATTTTTTCAACAGGGTTTCCAGCAAAGAGAGAGATTGAGAAAAGAAGAGAGAAAACTACTGTTTTAAACAAATTACATGCCTCCTAAATTTAATGAGAATATTGGAAGTAACATTGCAACAACTATTGTTCCTATTGCACCACCAACAAAGAGCATTAACATCGGTTCAAGCATTGAGAGAAAAACTGAGATTGAGTCTTGGTTCTCTTCATGATATAGAGAAGCCAAATTATCTAAGATTGGAGCAACTTCACTCGTCTCTTCTCCAAGTGCTATCGCCTGAACAAATGCATTGTCTATCTTAAATCCACCTTTTAAACTAACTGAAAACTTTTTACCCTCAACAACAAGTTTTGAAGCATTCATTATCTTATCTTTCAAGACAACATTATTTAAAGTATTTCCAGCAAGTCTAATTGTGTGAACAAAAGTAACACCTGATTTTAACAAAACAGAAGCGATATATGAAAATCTAGTTAATTCTGAAGTCTGAACAACTCTACCAAAAAATGGAATTTTTAAGAGAAAAAGGTGAAATGAAAATTTAAAATTTTCTGAAGTTTTTAAAAGCATATTAAAGATAGCTAAGAAGATAGTGAAAAATATAGCTATCACCATCCAGTAGTTTCCGAGAAAATCTCCAGCGTCTATTACAAATTGAGTAATTGGAGGTATCTCTTGTTTCATCTGAACAAACATCTGTGTAATTTTTGGAACAACAATTGTAAGCATTGCTGAAACCATAATTATTGCAATTGTTACAATAAACCCTGGATAAATCATCGCTTTTGAAATATTTTTTGAAGTTCTGTCTTGGTCAAGAAGAAAAGTTGCCATCTCTCCCAAAACTGTACCAAGAACTCCATTCTCTTCAGCAACTTTTATAGATTGCTTATAGAAATCTGGTAACTTTAGTGCTGTTTGAGTCTCAATTGCATTGTAAAAACTACTTCCCTCATCTAACATAGTCTCAATTGAAGTTAAGAAATCTAAAATCTTTGTTTCACTATTTTGAGTCTTTAAGAGCCGAATTGCTTGTAATATTGTAATTGATGAATTTAAATATATCGCAAGATTTCTACTTATTATAGATAATTTTTTTGCCTCAATCTCTCTAGCTCGAAGTTTTTGAAGTTTCTGTCCTAAAGACTCAGAAGCCTCTGTTACCTTATCATAAAATATTCCTCTCGATTTAAGTCTCTTTTTTGCTTCATCAGAAGAGGAGGCCTCAAGTCGTCCTGACACCTTATTTCCCTCTCTATCAATACCTCTATATTTAAATATCATCTATATATTCCTTTCCGCAATAGGATATTTCTATCTATTTCTTACATAAAGAAGAGCATACTCTCCAGCAGAGTAGAGGGTTAAAAATACCGCAAACCAGAGAAGTTCAGTACCAAATTTCCACTCCATAATTAGAAAACCGATAGCAATCATCTGAACAACTGTTTTCACTTTTCCACTCCAAGAAGCTGAAACATCAACTCCTTCTGAAATAGCATTTATTCGTAATCCAGAAATAAAGAGTTCTCGAATTAGAATTATATATATTGCCCAAACTGAAGCAGTTCCTGAAATTAGAAGACCAAGTAAAGCACCAATTACTAACATTTTGTCAGCAAGAGGGTCAAGAATAGCTCCCAATTGACTACTCTGTTCCCACTCTCTTGCGATATATCCATCAAAGAAATCTGTAATAGAAGCTATAAGAAAAATGAGACCTCCAAAATAGGAGACCCAACTTTCATGAAATCCTTGAGAGACTATATACTCTTCACTTAATAGAACCCAAAGAAGAAGAGGTGCCAAAAGAACTCTAAAAATAGTTAGAATATTTGGTAGATTTATCATCTTAAATCTATTCCAAGTTTCTCTTTTAGAGCAGAAAGAACTGTTTCTGTAAAAATATTCATATCACTCTCTTCAAGAGTTTTCTCCATAGATTGAAGTTGAAATCGAATTGTTAGAGAGCTTCCATTTTCCAATTCGAAAATATCAACAGGATAGAACTCTACTAAAATTGGAATTTCCAGACTCTCTACCGTTTTTCGAATTTGAATAAACTCTAAAGAAGTTGGAACTACTACACTCAAGTCCCTAGATACACTTTGAAATTTTGAATATGGTTTTGCAAGTTGTATAGGATAAGCTAGTTTGGAAAACTCTATTTCTGCGATATAGGTTTCACCTAAATCAAAATCATTTTGAACTTTTGGATGTAATTTGTAAATCTTTCCAATAGAAATCTCATCTCGCACTATTTTTGCAACTACAAATTTATGTTCCAATTCTGTCTCCGCAGAACTTTGAAGTAGCTCACCACCACCAATCGACTTTAAAACCATTTTAGAGAAAGTTTCAAAATCTATCTTTTTCGATTTTCCAGAATTTGAAAGAGAATCTTCTTCGAGATTCCCTGAAAAAGCAAAAGCAACCATTTCAGTCTCTTTTCTATCTTTTGAAACAACATTACCAATTTCAAAAAGAGGAATTCGAGATTTTCCAAAACTGATATTTCTTTGAAGAGCTTGAAGAAGACCAATAGTTAGGGTTGGTCGCAAAGTATCCATACTTTCAACAATTGGATTTAAAAGTCTCTTTTCAGAAGTTACACTTTTAAAACCGTATCTTTGAAATAGTTTCTCCTCACCAAAAACATAGAGTAGAGTTTCAAAAAAGCCATTTGAAATTGCGGAGTTTCTGATTCTCTTTCGAGTTTCAATTTTATTACCTATTTCACTATTTCGGTTCTTTTCAGAAAACCTCATCTCCACAGCAGGGATTTCATCAATACCAACAATTCTTAAAATCTCTTCAACAACATCTCCAATATTTTTGATGTCAGGTCTATGTTTTGGGATTTGTAAATTTAGGTTCTCTTCAACTTTAGAAACCTCAAAACCTAATCTTTCTAAAATTCCTTCAATTTCCGTAACTGGAATTGGGTAGCCGATGAGGTTTGAAATTTCTGAAATCTCAATTGAGACCTCTCTTTTTGGAGAGATATTTCTAAAGCTATTTCCAATTTTGAATTCTACTCCCAACTCTTTTAGAAGTGAAACTCCAAGTTCTACATCTGGTTCACTACCTCGAGAAGAGTTATAATATTTCTCATCAGTTTTTAAACCTTTTTCAAAAACAGTTTTTGAAATCTCTTCAGGGTCAATATATGAAAGTTCTAAACTACTTCCCTCTTTTCCAAAAATCCCAATTTGCGAACTTCCGCAAGATAGTGTCTCCAAAAACTCTAGTTTTTCATCAGCTTCTACAAATTTAGCCACAACTCCAGTTTGATGAGTAATATAGTTTTCTAAATTCTCTTTTTTTCCAGCAATTGCAAGTCTAGTTCTAATTTTGAGAGGCAAAGAGAAATTTGAAACTTCTAAATAGGAGATATTGTAATCTAAATCAAATTCACCCTTTTCTTCCAAATCTCTACTTTTTGGAATTTCCAATTTAAGAGCAGTAGCCAAATCTCGAGAGATACCATGAATACTTAAACAATCTCCTCTATTTGCTGTAAGCTCAACTTCAATTATAGTGTCATTGAAAATTGGAAACTCTGAAAGAGGTTTTCCTGCAAAAAGTTCTCCAATAGAGCTATCCAAAATTACAACTCCTTCTCCAACTCTTGGAATTCCAAACTCCTCCGTAGAGCAGAGCATTCCAAAAGAGTCTACTCCTCGAAGTTTCCCTTTCTTGATTTTCACGCTTGGTAAAATAGTACCAACAGTAGCTACTGGAACAAAATCCCCCTCTTTCACCTTTTTATCATTTGTTACAATTTGAAGAGTTTCACTACCAATATCTATTTGGCAAATTTGAAGACGGTCAGCTTCTGGGTGGTTCTCAGTTTTTTCCACCACTCCAACAACAACTCCATCTGGTGCTGAAAACTTCTCAACTCTATCAACTTCTAATCCAATTCTATTTAGAGTGTTTGCTATCTCTGTTGCTGATAACTCTTTAGTTCCAATATACTCATCTAACCAACTTTTCGTAAATATCATAAATTCGCTTTTTTGGGAATTATACCAATCTACTATATTTAAAAAATTCAAAATGACCAAATAGCTTTTTTAGGGCAAAACACTTTTTTTGTCATTTCGATATGAGCGTAGTGATTGAGAAATCTTGGAAACTTATAGTTTACTAAATAAAAGATTTCTCACCCCA
>JAMJTW010000034.1:0-97119 GCA_024281175.1 Candidatus Thiovulum imperiosus | reverse complement strand
AAAAGGGTTCGAAATGACGAGTTTTGCATCTTTATTGTCATTTCGATATGAGCGTAGTGATTGAGAAATCTTGGAAACTTATAGTTTACTAAATAAAAGATTTCTCACCCAAAAGGGTTCGAAATGACGAGTTTTGCATCTTTATTGTCATTTCGATATGAGCGTAGCGATTGAGAAATCTTGGAAATTTATCGTTTTACTAAATAAAAGATTTCTCACCCGAAAGGGTTCGAAATGACATATAGGTTGTTTTTGAAAAATTGTTATAATTTTCGTCATTAGCATAATTAAATTAGGAGTTGTAATTGAAATTATTGTTAGCAATATTTCTGCTTGTATCTTTTGTAGAAGCGAAAGAGAAAATCCCAAAAAGAGTTGTTGTTTCTAAAGTTGGCAAAGAGAAGTTTAGAATAAGAAGTTATTTAAATAGAGAAAATCCTTATAACAGAGCTTCTGTTTTTGTTGCTGAAGACTCAAAATTTCTAAATACAGTAGCCATTCCTGATAGATTTAAGGTTACAGACATGAGAGTTCATGTTAAATATCTATCAGGAATTGCTATAAATGATAAAGCCTCTCTCTTTTCAGTCGTTGCAAATAATAAGTTTGTGAAACAGGATAAGCTGTATGGAGGGAAAACCTCATCAGTTACAACTGAGGTTCCAATCTCTTTTTTAAGAGAGGGATATAACAATTTAGATTTGAGTATCTATCAAGTTCCAAAATCTGAATTTAAAGGTGCTGGTAGTAAAGCTCCTCCAAAAAAGATGAAAATGGATCAGACTGGAAAGAAATTTATGCAGTGTGTAACAGTTGGAGAATTTTCCTCTGGAACTTCACAGGAGTCTGTTCCAGATATTTGGACTCAAATAAATACTCATGATAGCTATATTGAGTATGACTTTACTTTAAAACCTTTTGAAGAGAAGATAAGTTCTATCTACAAATTTATGTTTGACAACAAAAATCTAATTGTTGATAGAGTAAATTTTGTATTTCCAGCCTTTCCAACTGAAGAGGATTTTAACAATTACGGTCTTTTAGCAAATATTATCGGAAATATAATGCAGTTTCAAGATGTCAAATTCTCTGTTTCAACAAAAATTGTAGATAAGAGAAATAATGTTCTTGTTATGTCAAAAGAGAAAGCTCGAGAAATTTTAAAAGAGTATCGTGTTGAAAATAAGTTAGATGGAGATATAAATATAATTCAAAATCCTAAAAATGGTAGCAAAGGGATTTTAGTAATTACTGGTAATATAAAGAATTCTCTTTACCGACTTACGAACAGTGATATAAGATATATTGAGAGTCAAAGTATTGTTGTTGGAGAAGTTGAATTGCCAGACAAAAGTCTTCCCTACTCTCTTGAAAACTTCTTTCTAAATGGAGAGAGAATAGAGTTTAAAGATATGGGGTATGTTACTCAAAACTTTCCTGGAGCATTTATCTACACAATAGAATTAAAGTTTAAAACCTATCCTAAGAATAGATTTGATAGTGATGACCCTTTTAAAGTTGTTATGAATTACACAAATGCAAATCCATCAAAACTTGTCCCAACTTTTAATATCTACACAAACTCTATTTTCAATGGACAGATAAGAGGTGTTCCAAATCCAAATTATGAAAATAGTACAGATTATGGAATGGATACTCTCTCAAAAGAGCTTTCTCCATATCTTCTTGAAAAGGGTGAAAATGTTTTAAATATAGAGAGTGTTCTATATCCAGTTTCTGAAAAGATTTGTGGTACTGTAAATATTAGAATGGCGATACAAGATGACTCATATGTGGTATTACCAACAGGTAGTAATGAGATTGAGTACCCAAACCTAAAATATCTTGATGATTATAACTTTCCATTCTCAATCTATCCAGATTTACAAGATACAGGTATTGTAATTACAGATTTCAACGCTGAGACAATTGCTTCAGCAATGGGAATTGCTTTTCAACTTGGAAAGAGAATGAAAAGCTTGGGACTAAATCTTACTACAACTTATGATATGAATAAGGTTCTTGAGAAAAATATCATTGTTGTTGGAAAACAGATAGAGGCTTATAAACCACTTTATGCAGAAGCTCCTGTTCATATAAGCGATAGTGGCTTTACTAAAAATATCTTTGATGAAGATAGAAATAAGACAATCTCTTTTGATGAGGTTGGAAAATTCGAAAACATGGTTGTTGCTCAAACTTACCAGTCACCTTTCAATCCAGATAAAATAGTTTTCGAAGTTACAGCCAAAAAACCGAGGACTCTACTAAAAGGTGTTGAAGAGGGATTTACAAAAAACTTGGGAGAGTTTGATGGAGATGTCTGGTTTTATGATATTCAAAGTGAAGAGTCTCACTCTTTCCGATATAAAGATACCTATTTTATTAGTGAAGTTAAACAATATGAAAATGATTTCTATCAAGATATAGAAGAGTTCTAGCAACTGTGCCAAAAATCTTGGAAACTTATCATTTTACTTGAAGTGATGTAAAAGATTTCTCACCCTAAAGGGTTCGAAATGACGACTTCGTCCTCGTTTTTGTCATTTCGACATGAGTGAAGCGATTGAGAAATCTTTGAATAATTAGAACTAAGTGATATGTTTGCTTTACTTTCGCTCCAGTTGAGGTGACAGCTATTTGGTCAGCTCCAAGCTTATGTACAATATTGTAAATAAAACTCCTAAATATGGAAAGAGAAATAGAGCATATCTGCTTTTTAAAACTCTACCAAACCTATTCCAGCCAAATTCATGTAGAGTAAAGAGAAGTAAAAAGAGACTACTAATTGTTGTTGAGAGTGCTAAACCAGAAACACCAAAATCTTGAATTAAGATAATTGCAAAAAATATCTTTATAAATAGAGCGTAAGTTGCTATTTTTGCCGAAGTTCCTATCTTCTCTTTTGCAAAAAGCCACAGTGAAAATAGTTTTGCAACTCCAAAAATAGAGAGTCCCATAAGATAGAAAGTTAAAACTACTGCTGTATTTAAAGTATCTTCTCTTGAAAATGCCCCTCTTTCATAAAGTAGCCACACTATCTCTTCTGAAAAGTAGATACCAACCATAGTTGCTGAAAGAAGAAGATAGAGCAGAAGCCAAAAAGAGTTCTGAAATATCTTTTCAGCTCTCTCCTCTCCACTACTCTCTTTTAAAAACTTTGATACTTTTGGAAAGATAGCTACACTTATAGCAATTGCAAAAAGTGCAAGAGGAAATTGAAAAATCCTATTTGCATAATAGAGATAACTTATTGAACCTGTTACTAAAAAAGAGGCGATGAGAGTATCTAAGAAAGAGGATATTTGTGCAGTTGCCCCACCCCAAATTGCTAAGAAAAATTTATTAAAAAATCTGTTTGATTCCCTTTTCACTTTTCGGAAATCTCTAACTCTATTTAAGCCTCCAAAAGCAACACGATTTAAAGATTTAAGGTGGATAGCTAAAATGTGAGCTAAAACTTGAAGTACTCCACCAACAATGACAGAAATGCTTAAAATGTAGATAGCTATTTCAGGTTCTTCACCTTTAGCAAATAGTAGTGCTGTTATCATGGAGAGATTTAGCAGAACCGTAGAAAAAGAAGTTGTTGCAAAATGCTCTTTATAGTGTAGAAATGCTGAAAGAAATGTGACAAGAAAGATGAGGGTAAGATATAGAAAATTTATTTTCACAAAAAGAGTAGCTTTCTCTATATTTTCATCAGAAAACCCAATAGCAATAGTTTTTGTAACTTCAAAATCAAAAATAAAAACAGTAGAAGTTAAGAGAAGTAGAGCAAACATAAGTTTGTAAAATACAACTGCTGAAAAGAGAATTTTTCTCTTTGCTCTTACAAAAGATGGTATAAATGCCTGTGAAAATGCACCTTCTCCAAAAATTCTTCTAAAAAGATTTGGAAGTTGAAAAGCTACAAAAAATATATCTGTAAAGATATTGACTCCAAGAGTTGAAGCCATCAACATATCTCGAATAAAGCCAAAAACCCTACTAACTAAAACACCACTGCTATTGCTAAATATCGCTTTTATCAAAAAAGACCCTTTATAATTTTCTTTTTCCTCTTTTCAGCTCTATCTGTAAATCTACGTCTTCATTTTTCTCTCTAATAATTCCACCACTTAGAAGATGTGCTAACTTCAGACCGTAAAGAAAAATTATCCAAGAGAGATAAATCCATAAAAAGAAAAACATCAAAATTGAGAAAGAGCCGTAAATTGAAAAGTAGGTTGTGTTGTATAGTACATAATATACAAATCCACTTTTGGCCAACTCCCAACTTGCCGAAGCTACAAAAGAGGAAAGAACCACAACCCTAGTTTTTATCTCAACTGTAATAGAAATTTTATAACTAACAAAAAAGAGAAACCAAATCATGAAAAATGGATATGGAATTGGAAAAGAGGAATTTCCAAAAGAGAAACCACTATCCTCTAAAATGTGATAGAAGTGAACAGAGAGATATATGGAAGAGATAAGAACTATTGGAAGTAGAGTTATCATTGTCCAATATAGAGTTAGAGAACTCCAGAAACTTCGTGTTTTTGAGTGGAACATTCTATTTACAATATATTCGTAGTTTTGAAAAAACATGATAGAAGTGAAGAGAACATAAAATACTCCCATAATCTCAACTTTTGTGGAGTTTGAAATAAACATATCTATATAGTTGTGAATGACATCTTTATGAGATGGAAGGATATGTTCAAAAACAAAAACTTGAATATCAGAGTAGAGAGAGTCGAAAGATGGTAGTTTTGTAAAAATAGAAAAGAGGATTATTACAAGAGGAACAATTGAAAATATTGTGTAAAAACTTAAACTACTTGCATAATAGACAAGCTCTATATCAAAAAAGATGTCAAATGCTTTGAATATTAGAGAAAAAACCTGTTTTGTTTTTTGAAGAAACTTCAACTCAACTTCCAATTTATTGGAACTGCTCCTACACTTTTTAAATAACTATTTGTTTTTGAAAATGGTCTGCTTCCAAAAAAGCCCCTCAATGCTGATAATGGTGATGGATGAGGTGAAGTGATGACAAAATGTTTTGACTCATCTATAAGTTTTCTCTTCTCTCCAGCTGGTCTTCCCCATAAAATAAATACAACTCCACTCTTTTCTGTTGAAATTTTCTCTATTACAGAGTCTGTAAACTCTTCCCAACCCCTATTTTTATGAGAATGAGCCTCTTTTTCTCGTACTGTTAAAACAGTATTTAAGAGAAAAACACCTCTTCTAGCCCACTCAATTAAATTACCATTTTGAGGAGTTTCTATATTTAAATCAGAGTGCAACTCTTGAAATATATTTCTTAAAGATGGAGGAATTGGAGTATTGTCTTGAACTGAAAAAGCTAGACCGTGAGCTTGATTTCTACCATGATATGGGTCTTGTCCAAGAATAACAACTTTCAGCTTCTCAAATGGTGTCTCAATAAATGCTCTAAAAATATCTTCTTGCTCTGGAAATATCTTATATGTAATTCTCTCTTGAGAGACAAATTTTCGCAACTGCTTAAAACTCTCTTTTTGAAAATCGTCTTTTAAATATGAGTACCAATCATCTGGAAATTTACCATTTGAAGACATAAATATACTTTTTATCCTATTTTATTAGAAATGTTTAGAAATTGCAATAGAGATATCTAGTAAAAGAGTAATTATGATAAAATGAAACAAGTTTTTAATAAAGAGTGAAGCATGAAATTTTCCATAAGAGAGAGTGTTATGGTATATGCTCCAGTTGGTTTTATGGACTCTCATACAGCTCCAAGTATTATTAATATTGATTATACAGTAGAAAGAATAAAAGTTATTAATGACATTAAAAAAGATGGTATCAAATTACTTCTTATCTCTTTTAAAGAAGTAGTGTTTTTTAATTCTAATGGTTTAAGAATTATTTTAGAAGATTTAAAGAAAGTTAGAAAAGCACTAGACCCAACTCCTTTAGGAGTTGGAATTTGTGATTATGATAATAAGAATTATATTGCTATTAGACGGGCATTTCCAGAAAAAATGGATTTCTCTCTATATGAAACATTGGAAATAGCTATGCTTTTTACAAGCAATAAAAGAAAAGAGAAAGACCAAAACTCCATTCTTATCTGGAATTTAGATTATGAGCAGAAAAATCTTCAAAGTTTAGAACTTTTTGAGAGAGATTACACTCCAACTGTTGTCCACAATAGGAGAGACTTTGAACTTCATTGTAAAAAAGATTATAAGTATGTAATAAGTAAAACTTATATAGGTTCTGTTAAAAACATAATTCCTTTAGCAAGAATTAGTGGAAATGCTGTAATCTACATTCTTGATGGATATTTGGACTCTGATATTGGTAGGCAATTTGATTATAACTATCATCAAAAAGCTCTAAAGATGGGTTTTAAACTTTTTATATTTGATATGAAAAGTGTTGTTGGTATGAATGCAAAAGTTCGTTACTTTTTTGAAAATTTATTTAAGCATGGTAATAGAATTTCCATAGCAGTTGTAAATATGCAATACAAAAGTAGAACTGACAAAATTAAAGACAAGTTAGAAAAGAGTGGAGTTCATATCTTCAATAAATTAGATGATTTAATATTAGACAAAGCCCTTCTTCACGCTTTAGGTGGTTCTATAAATAGAGATATTGCAGAGAGAAGAGATATAAGTAAACAGCTTGTAAATCATCTTCCAAATTTTGTAAATTCCGTTGTTTTAACTCTGGAAATGATGTTAAATATTCCTGCTATAAAGAGTTCAACCCCAAAAATACAGCATCTTGACGGAGGACAAAAAAGAAAACATTTAGCAAGTTCTATCGGTTTTTCTGGAGACTTAGATGGCATTATAATTCTAATTTTTCCATATAATTTAGCAAAAAGAAGCTGTTCAATGATGTTGGGTGAAGAGATATATCGACTCTCTGATGTTTTAGACTCTCTTGGTGAACTTGTCAATATTATTGCTGGACGAGTAAAACAGAAATTTGTAAATGAAAAAGTTAATATCTCAATCACCCTACCTAGAACTTACTCCTCTCTTGATGATTTAAACTACTATCTTCCTATTAAAAGTAGAGGAGTTCAGATGAGTTTTAATTTTGGTCAAGAAGAGTTTACATTTTTTCTAACAAGATAAAGGAGATTGTTGAATACTATATTTGAGTTCTTTGGAAAATCAGCCTTAAATTTTCTCACACTTGTTCCAGTAGTTGGACACTTCACTATTTTCTATTTAAAACTTATACCTCTATTTCTATCACCACCTTATAGAGTTGGATTGATAATTAAACAGATAGAGATAATTGGTGTCCAATCTTGGGGTGTTATCGCTTTAACTGCTATTTTTACAGGAATGGTTGAAGCAGTACAGTTGTATAGCGGATTTAAACAGTTTGGTGCTGAAAACTTTATGGGGTACACAATTTTTGTCTCTATCACAAAAGAGCTTGGTCCAGTATTTGCAACTCTAATGGTCATTAGTAGAGCAATTTCTGCTATGAGTGCTGAACTTGGAACAATGAGAGTAACAGAACAGATAGATGCTATCGATATTCTTGGAATAGACTCAAGAGAGTACCTCATCATTCCAAGAGTTATTGCAACAACTTTAGCAGTTCCTCTTTTAGTAATTCTCTTTGACTTTCTCTCAAATGTAAGTGCTTTTATAATTTCTACCCAAGTTTTAGAACTAAATCCAACAACCTATCAAGAAGTTATTCAGAAACTTATCTCATTTTCAGATATCTACTCTGGTATTGTAAAATCTATCGCTTTTGGTCTTGTAATTGGTATGATAGGTGCTTATGTCGGATATCACACTTCTGGAGGTGCAAAAGGTGTAGGTGAGTCTACAACTAAAGCAGTTGTTGTCTCTTCTGTCTCTCTCTTTGCTGTAAATTATGTCTTCTCATCTCTATTTTTTATATTAGGTTGGTAAAAGTAGTAGTCTCCTACTATGTCATGTTTTTCTCCAATTTCTATTTTAGATTTATGCTTTAATAGTTGGAGAAATACCACTTTTGGACGGTTTTTTAGAGTCTCAAAAAATCTATCATACATTCCCTTTCCAAATCCAACTCTTCGCATTTTTGAGTCTACGCCAATTACTGGAACTACCATGATATCTACTCTGAAAATTTTTACTTTAGAATTCCTACTCTCCAAAGTTCCAAAAGAACTCTTTTCTAAAGGAAGTCGGAGTTTCACCATTTTGAAGCTCTCTACCTCAATTTTAGGTAAGAAAATATCTTTTTTAGCTCTTTTCCAGAAATAGATAGAGTTTCTAATATCTGGTTCAAAAGATAGTGGATAGTAGAAAAGTATAGATTTGAATTTCTGTTTTGAAAGGAAAAAATTTAGTTTTTTAGAAACTTTTTGTGAGAAGAGTTTTCTCTCTCGAGAAGAGAGAGACTTCAATTTTTTTAAACCATCTTTTCTAAATTGAAATTTGTTCAAAAAATATTATTGAAGAAGTTTTAAGATGTTTTGTTGAACAGCATTAGCTTGAGTTAAAGCATAACTTCCAGATTGAACAAGAATATTTAATTTAGAGAAGTTTGCAGTCTCTGTTGCGAAATCAACATCTCTAATTTGAGACTCAGACGCTTTAACATTTGTTTGAGTAACAGCAATATTTCTAATAGCAGCTTCTAACTCATTTTGAACAGAACCAAGGTTTGAACGATTAAGGTCAAGTTGTTTAATTGCAGAGTCTGCGATATCCATTAGAGAAAAAGCACCTTCAAGAGTTGTTGCACCAGCTGTTAAGATGTAATCATCATCATTGATGTTATCAATTCC
Organism: Candidatus Thiovulum imperiosus; assembly: GCA_024281175.1. Lineage (GTDB taxonomy): Bacteria > Campylobacterota > Campylobacteria > Campylobacterales > Thiovulaceae > Thiovulum_A > Thiovulum_A imperiosus. The sequence goes on along the minus strand of JAMJTW010000034.1, from coordinate 88,325 downwards.
TGGGAAGTCAAGAGAGTTCTCATTTGCAAAAGCACCCATTGCATCAGATTGAAGTGCTGTATATCCGTTAAGAGTTCCTCTTAAGTTGAAGTTAGCTTCAGACATTGCACCATTATTCATAGCAGCTTCTAAAGCTCCACCAGCCATCTCTTCAACTCTAATATCTACTGCACCAATAGAAGTTAAAGTAAGTCTTCCACCATAGAACTCACCAGATTTAATTCCAAAGTAATCTTCAAAAGTTTTTGTAGTTGTATTTCCATCAGCGTCTGTTGTTGTGATAGGGTTAGAACCAATTTCAATAGCTCTACCATCATCAGAAGTTAATTTAAGTCGTCCTCTCTCATCAATTGAAGCGAAAACACCTGTATTGTCTCGAACTTCGTTGATTGTAGCTACAAGTCTACCATCAGCATCATTTGTTTTAATGTCATAAACATTTCCAAGTTCAACACCGTTGATAGATAAGTTTTCAACTGAAGAGCCATCTTCAACAGCTTTACTTCCAAGAACTTCAACTTTATAAGAAGCTGTAACACCAATTGTAGAAGTGTTTTTATTAATTACTTCAGCTAGGTTTCCGATACCAGTTCCAGCTTTTGAGTCAATCTCAACAGACTCAAGTGTAATTTGACCATTTGGAATATGAGAACCTGTGAAAGTTAGCATACTTGTTCCAGCTGATTTAATTGAGTCAATTGCAGTTGTTTCTGCTCTAACATGACCAATTTTATCTGAAGAAGTTGCTTCAATAGAAGCCATTACAGTATTTCGACTATAAGCACCAACTTGGAATTCTCTATTTATAAAGTTTCCAGAAAGAAGTTGTTTTCCATTATAACTTGTAGATTGAGCAATATTATCTAATTGACTCATAAGTTGTTTGATATCGTGTTGAATTGCTTTTCGAGACTCTAAAGATTGTCCATCTTGAGCAGCCTGAGTTGCTTTTGTCTTGATTGTATCTAGGATAGCAACTTGCTCAGCAATAGCCTTGTCTGCTGTTTGAATGATACCAACAGCATCATTTGCATTTTGAAGAGCTTGACCTAGAGAGTTTGCTTGTGTTCGAAGAGAGTCTGCAATAGCAAGACCTGAAGCATCATCTGCTGCTCTATTAATTCTAAGTCCTGAGCTTAAACTCTCAAGAGATTTTCCGAGATCTCTGTTATTCTGATTGCTGTGAGTTGCAGCTATCATAGAAGACACATTGGTATTAACAATAAAACCCATTATATTTCCCTCTTAATCTTTCCAGTTTTAATTCTAACTTTACTATCGTCTAAAAGCTAAATTGATTTTAGCTACTTAAAAGTATCTTTCGATACTGCTTCTCATCTCAACACTATTTTCAAGAGAATTTACAAGGTTTCTAAATTCAGAAGCCCCATCAATTCCCTTAGAATATGTGTGAAGATGTTTTCTAAAGAGAACAGTTCCTCTTTCACCATAGAAATATATCATAGAGTCAAAATGTTCTAAAATAATCTCTCTTTTTAACTCTTTGGAAACCTCATCACTACCTTTTTGAAGTTGGTAAAATAGCCAAGGTTTTCCAATTGCACCTCGACCAATCATAACTCCATCAGCTTTTGTATGATTTAAAACAAAATTTGCTTTTTCGAAATCTGTAATATCTCCATTTGCGATTACAGGAATAGATACACTGCTTTTTATTTCAGCAATTGCATCATAATCTACTTCAGATTTGAAACCTCCACTTCGAGTTCTACCGTGAACTGTAATAAAATCAGCTCCACCATTTTCAACCGCTTTTGCAATTTCTACTGGAAACTTACTATCAAATCCAATTCGAACTTTTACGCTAGTCAGCTCTTTTGTAGAACTCTCTTTTATAGTTCTTGTAACACTTTCCAGCTTCTTCAAATCTTTTAAAAGTCCGCTACCATTTCCACTCTTTACAACTTTTGGAACTGGACAGCCTGAATTTAAATCGATAATATCAACTCCATCTTCTCTATTCAAAATCTCTACTGCTCTTTTCACTATTTCAGTATCAGAACCAGCCATCTGAACAGAGTACGGAGTCTCATTTGGACTCTTCTCTATCATCTTTTTTGTCTTTTCAGAGCCGTAAACTAGAGCATTTGAACTTATCATTTCACTAACAGTTAAATCTGCTCCAAATCGTTTTACAACTCTTCGAAATGGTAAATCTGTATATCCCGCAAGAGGTGCTAAGATGTAGAGTGGTTTACTAAAATCTAATATCACTTAAAGAAAAAATCCATATCTAATACAGAGAAATTATTTTTCTTTAGAGTGACATATGCTTGAATATGATTTAAATCTTGAGATTGAGAATCTGCAATTAACTCTTCAGCTTCATTCACCATTTCAAGATTTAAAAGTGTATAGATATATCCTTCAAAAGCGTCTTCACTATTTTCTGAAAGAGTTTTAAAGAATTCGATTCTCATATCTGGACTCATATTTCCTTTTCTAATTCTTTTTGCCATTTTTGTATAGTTCTCTTTACTAAATGTTAGAGAACCAGAAAATTTGAAAAGTGTTTCAAGAGAAAGGGCAATACCATTATCTTCTTTATCAACTCTTTCTAAAATATGGAAAAAAGCCTCCATGCTCATCCATTTTTCATATCTCTCTATTGTGGAAAGTGTATTTACTTGGCAGAGATGGTTAAAAGCTTCAACATAGAGTTCATCACTATACCCTTTCTCCATAAGTATCTCTTCAGCAGAGTATGAATTCTTCTTGAGTTCATTCCATCGGTTCATCTCTTTTAAGTAGAGTCCATTATCAACTTTTTCAAGGACTTCACCATTTTGAAGAGCTGTAATAGTGTCGATGAGGTTTTTAAACTTACTTTTTTCACTAATATCACTTGATGAGTCTATTGATAGTTTAGCGATATTTAAGATTTCACCAATATCTTTAAATTGAGAAGTTGTGTATTGGGTATTCACACTCTTATTTTTCAAATTCAACTCAACTGCATTTTCAAGTTTTTTGAAGTCTAAATTTTTAGCTCTATTTGAAACATATTCAACAAAACCATAAAAAATCATGTGTCCTAATGTTAGTACAAAAAGAATAAGAGCAGGAACTATTGATGCAATTGCAATTGGCATTTCTGGAATAGTAACTCCAAGCATATTAAGTTCAGAAATATTCTCTTGAGTAATAAATGCGTAAAACGCCCAACCTAAAACTAATAAAAAAAGAGTTGTAAAAAAACTATATCTTCGTATATGCATAATAAATTCTCCTATCTTTGTTCTACAATATCTCGGCAACTTCGACAATAACGAGCAAAAGGTTTGGCTTCTAACCTAGCTTTTCCGATATCATCTCCACACATTTCACAAATTCCATAAGACTCTGGCTTTTCAAGAAGTTTTGAAAGGGCAATATCTATCTCTTCTAGCTCCTCTTCTTGATAAGAATATATAGTGTTATCTGTATAGCTATCACTACTAACAGAAGCTAAATCGCCCTCATCTTTAACTTCCAGATTTTGTAATTCATTTATATTTTTGCTTAAATTACTTAAATTACTTTGAATGTTGTTTTTTCGCTCTATTAAGAGAGATTTATAAAACTTTAAATCTAAACTTTCTTCCATCAACTTTTCCCCACATATAATTTGGAACTCGAAATAGTAGATTACCATCTTTTCTCAACTTATAAAATTGAGAAAAATTCTCTCAATTTTTTATAAGTTAAATAAACTTCTCTTCTAATTCTATAAGAGTTTCAAAACTTTCTCGTTCTCGTATTGTACGATACTCTCCATTTTCAAAAGCCAATTCAGGTGGACGACTTCTACTATTATAATTGCTACTCATAACAAAGCCGTAAGCACCAGCTGTGTGAACAATAACTAAATCTCCATGTTCAATCTCAGTAGGAATATATCTATCTTTTCCAAAAAAGTCACCACTTTCACAAACAGGTCCAACAATATCAGCTTTAGAAACTTTTTCAGAAATCTCTTTTTTCCCCTCTCCAACAATAAATTCTATTCTATGAAAGGCGTTATAAAGACTTGGACGAAGTAAATCATTCATAGCACCATCGACTATTACAAATCTCTTATCTCCGCTATTCTGCTTCTCATAAAGAACAGAAGTTACAAAATAGCCACCCTCTGCTGTTAAATATCTGCCGGGTTCAAGAACAACTGTAACATCAAGACCAGAAAGAGTGCTGAGAATAGCTTGAGCATAATTGTAAGGAGGAATTAGAACCTCATCAGAATATTGAACACCTAAACCACCACCAACATCAAAAAATTTCAAATCTATATCTAAAACTTTGAGATGTTTCACAAGAGTAGCTATCTTTTCAGAGGCTTCTCTAATTGGGTCTAGTTGTGTAAGTTGTGAACCTATATGAAAATGGACTCCAACAGGTTCAAGATGAGGTGAATTTTTAGAGTGAATATAAATCTCTTTTGCACTCTCAATATCCACTCCAAACTTATTTTCATGAAGTCCAGTTGAGATATATGGATGTGTTTGAGGGTCTATATTTGGATTTACTCTTACAGAAATTCTTGCTACTACCCCAAGCTCTTTTGCAATTTTCTCAACTCTACCCATTTCTGCTTTTGACTCAAGATTTATAAATAGAATACCAATCTCTAACGCCTCTCTTATCTCTTCATCTCTCTTTCCAACTCCAGAAAAGATAATTTTATATTTAGGTATTCCAACTTTTAATGCTCTGTGAATTTCACCTATGGAGACACAATCTGCTCCTGCACCCATATCTGCAAAAAGTTTCACCACTGAAAGATTAGAGTTGCTTTTAATTGCATAAGCTATTAAAGATTTTCGACCTCTAAAAGCCTCTTGAATTTTTTCAAACTGCTTCTTATATTTCTCAAAATCGTATAGATAGTATGGAGTATTGTACTTGTCAGCTAATTCTCTAAATTCCATATATTTCCTTTCTTATTATTTTAGCAGTTCCAAAATCTAAATTTCTTAGAAAATTAAAAATGATAGAATGTGAAAAATAGAATTTTTTAAAGAGAAATTTTGACGCAGATACTTAAGAATAGTTTTTTTTTCATAGCTTTTATATTTGGTATTATTATAATAACATTTATTTTTCAAGATATAAAATCAAAAGAGATAAACTCATTAACTGAAATAAGTTATCTAAATAAAATAAGAGAGATAGAGGAGAGATTAAAAACTCTCATATATGAGAAGCAGAATGCAACCCTTTCCATCGCAATTTCAGTATCAAAAGATGAAAGTGTTAAAGAGTATTTTCTAAATACAGACAGAAATTTAGATATGCACTCCATCTCAAAAAAACTTAGAGATGAGACCAGTTTTAAAAATGTCTGGTTCAATTTAATTTCTAAAGATGGCATCTCTTTAAAGCGAAGTTGGACAGATTTTAAAGGAGACTCTCTAATCCATAGAAAAGAGATACAGCAAATTTTAAGAGAAAAAAAGCTGATTTCAACTATAAGTGTTGATGACTACACAATAGGATTTCGAGCAATAGTTCCAATATTTTCAGAAAACAACACTTTTCTTGGAGCTTTAGAAGTTATATCTCATTTCAACTCAATATCTAAAGAGCTAGAGAGTTATAGTATTGAGAACCTCGTTTTTGCAGAGAAGTTTTTTAAAAATAAGATTTTAAAACCGTACACAGGGATTTTTCTTCAAAACTACTATCTTGCAAGTTTTAAACCAAATAGTAAACTTGTGAGGTTTGTAAATGGAGAGAAAATTGAAACTCTTTTTAACACAAATTTGAGATACCGAATTACAGAGATTGGAGATTTAAATTATCTTTCAACTTTTTATCCAATATTAGATGAAAATGAAAAGACAGTCGGATATGTTCTACTATTTAGTGATTTGGATTTAAACCATACGCATAAAATTTTAGATGTAGAGTATATGTATAACTTATATATGTTTCTGGCTATATTCTTATGGATAATTATATGTTACATCATTTACTCAATTGGCAAAAATAGAGTTTTTGAAGAGAACCACTTTAAATTTATATTTATACTAATATTTTTATATCTAACTCTGCTTCTAATTAGTTACAAACTTTTAGAGTATAAGTTTAATGCCGACATAAAACAGTATAAACAGAAACAGCTTCAATACAATCTTGCTGAATATAAACTAATTTATAATAAAAATAGAGACATATCAAAATTTATTTTTGATACAGTTATAAATAAACCTGATATTTTAAAACTGATTGAAAATAGAGATAGAGAGAAACTCTACAAAATTTTAAAAGTAAACTATTACGATATGATATCTATCCTAAATATTAGACAGCTTCACTTTCATCTCAAAGACTCAACATCATTTTTAAGAATGCATAGACCTAAGAAATTTGGAGATAGTCTTATTGGAATTAGAGAGAGTGTTGAGTATGTTAATAGACACTTAGAACCTTTTGATGGTTTTGAAGAGGGGCGAATTTTTAATGGTTTTAGATATGTCTATCCTCTTTTTGGTAGTGTTGGTAAACATATTGGTAGTGTTGAAATAAGTTTTGATAGTTACTCTTTTATAAATAACTATTTAAAAAGTTTTAATAAGAAGATAAGTTTTCTTTTAAATGGAGAGATTATTTCTCAAAAAGTTTTTAAAAGTGAAAAGAGCAACTATATTAAAAGCGGAATAGATGATTTCTATTTTGATAAAGAGATATTTAGAAGATTAGTTTGGCAAGATAAACAGATAGATAATTTTAAAAATCCTGAATTAAATCAGAAAATCAAATCTCTAATTTTTGAAGGAGTTCCAAAAACTATTTTTATTAAAGAGAATGGAGAGCTTTTAACAATTATTCCAATTATCAATAAGTTGAGTGGCAAAGTTATAGGAAGCCTAAATATAGCAAATAAAGATGAGTATATACAGAATAAATATAATAAATTTTACATAACTCTATTTATCATATTTGTAATTTTAACTTTCACAACTATTTTCATTTATAGAGAAACTGTATTAAAGAGAAAAATTACTCTTCAATCAAAAAGAATTCGAAGAATTCTGGACTCTCAAAAGTCTATAATTGTCATTACAGATGGAAAAGAGATTATAGATAGTAATCATACACTTTTTGAATTTTTTAATGTGAAATCTATTGCAGATTTCAATCAGAAATATGAGTGTATTTGCCAACACTTTCTTGAAGATAAAAACTGTATAGCTGGAGAGAGTAGAAAATGGCTTCAAGAGTCTCTTCACAATAAGAGTACAAATAGTACAATTAAGATGAGGTCATTTAATGGAACAGAACAGATATTTAATGTTGATGTAAAATCGTATGGAGTTGGATATTACATAGTCTCATTTTTTGATATTACCCAAGTTGAAATGAGCAATCAAATTCTTCAGGAGAGAACAAAAGAGCAGAAACAACTTTTATCACTATTTGATATTGGAAATTTATCTCTCTTTAAATGGAAACACAATGACAGTTGGGAAATTGAGTATGTTTCAAGAAATGTCTCTTCCATCTTTGGATATACCCAAAGTGAGTTTCTTTCTGGAGAGGTTTTATATAAGAAGATAATTTTTAAAGATGATATTGAGCAAGTTGAAATTGAGGTGAAATCTGCTATTCAGAAAAATTTGAACTCATTTGCCCATGCTCCTTATAGAGTTGTTACCAAACAGGGAAAAATTAAATGGGTACTTGACCACACTCTTATTTTAAGAAATCAGACTGGAGATATACACACTTTCTTGGGCTATATAGTTGATGTTACAGAGTTGAAGAATATTCAAAATAGATTTCAACTTGCTATAGATGGAGCTAATGATGGATTGTGGGATTGGAATATTAAAACTGATGAAATATACTATTCTCCTCGCTGGAAAAATATGTTTGGTTGTGATGAGTATGAAATAAATAGTAATGTTGAAGAGTGGCAAAATCGAATACACCCAATGGATATAGAGTTTGTAACTCAAAATATCAAAAATCATCTTCAAGGTGAAACAGAGATATATGAGAGTCAATATCGAATGCGACATAAAAACAATTCATGGGTTTGGATACTTGATAGAGGAAAAGCACTCTTTGAAGATGGTGTAGCTATTAGAATGGTTGGTTTTCATACTGATATTACTCAGAAAAAGAGATATGAAGAGAACCTTGAAAAACTTGTAGAGGAGAAGAGTAGAGAAAATTTACATCAACTTGAACTACTTCAACAGCAATCAAAACTTGCAGCTATGGGAGAGATGATAGGTGCAATTGCTCATCAGTGGAGACAGCCTCTAAATGCTCTCGGTATAAATATTCAAAATCTTGAAGATGATTATCTTGATGGTCTAATCAATGAAGAGTTTCTTGAAGAGTTTATAGAGAACAATCAAGATATTATAGTTTTTATGTCAAAAACAATTGAGGATTTTAGAAACTTCTTTAAAATAGATAAAAAGAGAGAGCTTTTTTCAATTAAGAATACAGTTGTAAAAACTTGTGATATTCAGTCGGCTCAACTTAAAAGTCACAATATAGAAATTTCTCTAAATGGAGATGACTTTCAAATTAGTGGCTTTAAAAGTGAATTTCAACAAGTCATCTTAAATATTATCAATAATTCAAAAGATGCTATTGTTGAAAATAGAGTAGAACACGGAAAAATAGATATAGAGCTTAAAGAAAATATGGTACTAATTCGAGATAACGCTGGTGGAATTCCAGACAATATTATTGATAGAATTTTTGAACCATACTTCACAACAAAAGAGGAAGGTAAAGGAACAGGAATTGGACTATATATGAGTAAAATGATAATCGAGAGTAATATGGGTGGAAAAATAGTGGTCAGAAATATAGGAGATGGTGCAGAATTTCAGATATCTCTTTTAGAAGAGATAGAGTCTTGAAAAGGGGTTTCACTCTTATAGAGTTGCTTTTAGCACTTACTCTGTTTGGCATTGTTGTCTCATTTCTTTATGGCACTCTCGGAGAATTGAAGCTATCAAATGAACTTCTTTTAAAGAAAGATGAGCAACTTGTAGAGAGAGAAAAATTTATAGAAGTTTTGAATAGAGATATTTTTGAGGCTCAAGGTTTTAAAGTTGAGAATAGAAACTCTGGAAATATGGTTCTTCATCTCCAGACTAAAAACTCTCTTTATAACTCAAACTTTGTTTACACAAAATGGTTTTTAAATTTAGAGAACAATATTCTTGTTCGGGGAGAATCTCCAGAAGTTTTTACTCTTCCAGTACCAAATGAGAGATTACATTTTGTCCGTTTTGATGAGGTTTTAAGAGATGTAGAAAGATTTCAAGTTTTCGATTCCAAGAAAAAAGATGGAGTTATTATCTCAATTAAAGATTTGAATACTTCAGAGATTTTTGCAGTAGAAATTATGAAACTGATATTACCAAGTGTTGCTGGTTCAGATAGTAATGCTACTGAAGTAAATACAACTTCTGAAAGTAATGAAACAAACGGAACTCAGAGCTAAATGCTCTGAGTAGGATTTAAGATTTCTTTACAAACTTTGGGGTTATTTTAACAGAGCCAATTTTAGGCAATCGGCAATCGATATTATGGTCATCTGAACTCTCAACAAGTTTTATATTCTTAATTTTAGTTCCAACCTTGATAGTTGCAGAGCTACCTTTTATTTTTAAGTCTTTGATTATAGTGATGTCATCACCATTTCTTAAAGTGTTTCCATTTGCATCTTTAACTGTGAATTCGCTACTAACCTCATCACCACTCCACTCATGACCACACTCTGGACAGACAAAAAGCCCTCTATCTTCATAAGTGTATTCACTATTACATTGTGGACAGTTTGGTAAATTTTCCATTTTATTCCTATAACTTATTTAGAAACTTAATAAAACTTCTTCTTCTTTTAAATCTCTTTTTTAAATCCTTCACTAAAGGGGTGATATCCTCAAAATTTTTCAACCCTTTTAAAGCACTTTGAATATAAATATAGTATTCATTTCCAGTATGTTCTGTATTCACTTCTATACTCTCTTTTGTTTTTACTATAAACTTTTTTCGTAGTTCTGCCTCTTCTATTTCAAGCAACTCTTTTGAGATGAAATCAAATTCATCAGAAGAAAAATCTAGGAAGTCTAAATTCAAAAATCTTTGTAGATACTCTGTTCTCTCTTCAACTGAAAGGGCATCAAATTTTTTCAAATTTTCAATATATTCCAGATTTAACTCTGTTTTGAGCTCCTCTTTTATCAAAGAAATAGCTTTATCTTCTTTCCCATTTTCAAGATATAGCTCTATTAGAGAAACTGTCATATCCTCTTCTTTATAAATATCCTCTTTTTCTGAAACAGAGAGAACAGGAGAGAAATAGTTAAGATAAACGAAATTATCAATCTTGTTTTTAAAAAACTTTTTAAAGACTTCTTTCTCTTGTTTGGTTAAATCGTAGTCTCTCCAAGAGACTAAACCACACTCTACATACAACCTTTCTAATTTAAGTAACCCTAAAAGAACCTCTCCTTTTCTCTCCTTTGAGACTTCAGAAAAGAAGTCTGAAACTATTTCTGAATATTCAAGACCTCCAAAGATGTCATCATCATAATATTCGCAGTCTACTTCATCATGATAAATAGTAGCAACTATCTCTTCAATAGTAATAGCAAACTCTTCTAAAATATCGAAAACAGACTCTAAGTCAAATTTTGTAAGAGATTTAAACTCATCAAAAACATTTCTTAATTTAGAAAAGAAACTATCTGTGTCAATACAATTATCCTCTACTAACTTGAAAAGTCTTCTTCTAAACTCTTTTAAATTTTGAGACAAGTTTTCACTATCAGAGCTTTGCAACTCAATCTCTTTTAAATACCCTTTTGGAGTAAATTTTAGAAGTAACTCAATTAGTTCATCTTTTTTAAGTGATTTAAGATGTTTTATATAGAAATCCATATTCTCACTTTTCTCCTAAATCATATTTATCTCTTAAAATTCTCATTTTATTCCTATTTTATTAAAATTTTTTGACCTGTAAACTCAACTTTTTTAAAAGCTCTAGTTCCATCTCTGCCTCGAATTGTTATGTAATAAGTTTTATCTCTCTCAAGAGCCATTCCCTGTTTAAAATTCTTGACTCCATCAATCTCAATTTCTGGAAAGAGAATATCTGTCTCTATATAAAATTTTGGAAAAAGTTCTCTGTAAAAATCTAAAAATCTCTCATAATCTCTATACTTTCGAAATTTTCGTTTTGTGTCTGGATATCTACTCTCAATAAACTCTCCATAACCTTTCAAATCTTTATAAGAGTATTCTCCATATTCACCAACAAATATCTTTTTGGCCCTATACTCTCTGGAGAAATTTACACCTTTCTCTTCTGCTAAGCTCTTTTCAACTTTCTCTGGAACATATCCAAAACCTTGAGCTGTAACCTTTCCAAGTTTCTCTTTCATTCTAAAATATGAAGACTTACCACCTGTTCCAGCCTTTCTTAAAACATTTAGTTCTCTATCTCTAGGTTCAGGATACTTTTGAGGAGTTTTTCCATCATTTCGATATAACTTTTTGATATTATCACCAATAACTTCTCCTCCGCTTGAAAAGAGTTGTAAAGTAAAGAGTACAGAAACCAAAATAGCTTTCATTAAAAACCTTTTTTAATAATTATAGCTAATACAAATTTGCGAGTATCTCCTTTTCTAACTCATCTTCACTTTTTGAAGCATCTAAAAGAACTCTATTCCCAATCTTTTCACTCCAGAAGAGAAGTCTCTCTTGAACTTCCAGAGCATATTCAACTCCTCGACTCTCAATTTTGTCTAAACTCTCTCTACTTGCTCTTCTTTTCAAAAGTTCCTCTTTAGAAATTTGAAAAAGAAAAATCTTATCTGGAAGTCTGTTTTCTAAAGCTAAAATATTTGCTTTTAAGAGAAAATCTTCTGGAACTGTTTTGGAAGCATAAGCAAGTCCTGAAAGAATACCTCTATCGCTAAAAACAAGCTCTTTTCCTTTTACAACTCTCTGAAAATGTTCTGAACGGTCAGCAAGAAAGAGGTAGAGTTCTGAAAGTGGTGATAGTTTTTCAGAAGAGTGGAGAAGTGTTTCTCGAATTCCTTTTCCAAACTCTGTTCCTCCAGGTTCCCGTGTAAAAACAGCATCTGGAAATCTCTTTTTCAGTCTCTCAACTTGAGTTGTTTTTCCAACTCCATCAATTCCCTCTAATAAAATATACATCTATTTCCTACTTTTGGGCATTTCTAAATCTAGGTTATTTTTACCATCTTGCTCATTTTCAATAAAATATGGCTGACTATCTTTACTATAAAATTTGTCTATTATTTTTTTGTACTCTTCTTTATAGTTTTCTTTTTTTGGTATTTTATATGCTGTTAAGATGTTTTTATGTTTGTCAATATAAATATCGCAATATTCTTCTAAGTCTTCATATTCAACACTGTTTCTATTTAAACCAAATAACTTTTCTTCTAAAGGTTCTTTCCCATCAAAAATATCTATCCAAATTATTGGATATCTATTTTTATCTAAAACTCCTTTTACTTCCAACTCACCATCAAAGAAAATTGTAAATTTATTGTTTGCATTTTCTACTAGTATCTTAGCAACTTCAACAGAAATAATAAATTTTCTATCTGTTGCAAACTTGGAAATCCTAAATCCAATGTCGATAGAAGCACCTATAAAATCTAAATCAATTATCTCTTTACTTTGAGGATATCTATCTTTAATAATTATTAAATTTGATACAGGAGTTTCTGCTAACCATGATGAACCTTTAACTTTTAAAGAGTATTTCTCGCTATTGAATTTTTTGATAGCTTCTATAAATACTTTTAAATTTATTTCTATCTCTTCTAATTCTATAATTGTTGAAATAAAAATAAGCTCATCTCCTAAATTTTTCCAAAGCTCTGCTACATTCTGGAATTCATGTTTTGTATATAAATCAGCAACTATTGTTCTAAAATCTTGGTAAAAGGAGAGAAAAAAATCTCTCCAATCAGTAGAATTATCAATAATAGATTTACTTTTTAGTTCAGTTGAGCCAATTGCATCTATACTAATAAACATTCTTAATTTAGGTTCTAAAGTATTATTCAAATACCTAAAACCTTTTTACGAACAATTACAGCATTTACAGAAACATTAAAAATTGCAGAGATTGTATAATTATCAAGTCCTTGACTTACTAAGTTCTTAAAATCACTTTCAGGCATTAAAAAGCTACTTCCAAACCAGTTAGCTTCCCACTCAAGTCTATTTGACTCATGTCTATAAAAACCGACCGCTTGTAAGTCTTGAAATTCTTTTTTTAAACTTGTAACTTTTGCACCATAATTTGTATGTAAAATATAGTGTCCCAATTCATGTGCAATTGTAAAATTATCTCTTAAATCGCCTGTATGTTCTGGTAAATAAATAGTAAAATGACCTTCTCCATTAACAAGAATAGAACCATCTTGATTGTCTAAGTGTAAATTTCCTATTTCTAAGTTTCCGCCAAGTTGTTGAACAACATGTCGAATATCATTACTGTTTTCAAAGTTTAAATGATTTCGCATTCTTTCAGCAAATTGAAAGACATCATTCTGATATACATTCAATTCAAGGTTGAGGTTTGTTGTATGTTCAACTCTACCATTTTCATAAAGATAAAACATAAAATCCCCTTCTATATTTTATGAATTATAGCTTTATGTTACACACTTCTCAATAATTTTTGTAGTGCTTCTATCTTTTACAAAAGAGACAAGTTTTACCTCATCAACTAAATCACTTCCAACAACCTCTTTTCCTTTATAGTCTCCACCTTTTACAAGAGTGTGTGGGCGAATTTCTGAAATAAGTTCATATGGAGTATCTTCTGGAAATATTGTTACAAAGTCTACTACATCTAAAGATGAAATCAAATAGGCTCGTTCCTCTTCAACATTTATTGGTCTATTATCACCTTTAAGTCTCCGAACAGAAGCATCTGAATTTATTCCAACAATTAGAATATCTCCAAAACTTTTTGCCTCTTCAAGATATTTCACATGTCCAATGTGTAAAATATCGAAACAGCCATTTGTGAAAACAACTCTCTTATGTTCTCTTTTCGCTTTTGTAACTACTTCACTTATCTCTTTCCATGAGTGTATCCGTTTCTTTTGAGTCTCTAAAAGTTCGTTTAGTGTAACTGTTGCTGTTCCAACTTTTCCAATTACAACAGCCGTAGCAGAGTTTGAAAGCTCTATGGAATTTGAAAGGGTTTCACCACTACCAAGACCGAAAGCTAAAGATGATAGAACCGTATCTCCAGCTCCTGTTACATCAAAAATCTCTTTTGCTTTAGTTGGAAAACTCTCTTCTTTTCCACCTTTCTGAAAGAGTTTCATTCCATCTTCAGAGAGTGTAACAAGGAGGTTTTGGAAGTTGAACTTCTCTAAAGTTCTCTTTCCAATCTCATCTACTTTTCCATTTCCACCAGCTTCATAAAGTTCTTTTCGGTTCGGTTTTACAAGCCAAGCATTTCGATACTTTTCGTAATCTTCACCTTTTGGGTCGATAAGAGTTTTCAAGTTTTGGGAATTAGAGATTTCTATTACACCTTTTGAAATCTTCTCTGAAATAAAACCCTTTTTATAATCCGATATGAGAACTATGTCAAATTCAGAAACTCTATTTCGAAACTCTTTCAGAACCTCATCAGCCAAAGTTTCTGAAATCTCTTCTCTATTTTCTCTATCAAATCTCACAATTTGTTGATGTTTTGAGAGAACTCTACTTTTTTGAGTTGTCTTTCTTGAAGAGTCTCGAAACACTCCCGTAGTGTCGCTTCCCTTTAGCATTTCTAAAATTCTATCTCCAGCACTATCTTTTCCAATTACAGAAAAGAGAGAAACTTTAGCTCCAAAAACTTCTAAGTTTTTTGCTACATTTCCAGCTCCACCTAAAACTTCTCTCTCTTCTGAAATATCGCAAACTTGAACAGGTGCTTCTGGAGATATTCTATCTGCACTACCGATGAGGTAGATATCAAGCATCACATCTCCAAAAAGAGCTACTTTCGGAGAACTATTCTGAAGTCTCTTTAACATCTCTTTCAAGTTTCTCCTTTTTTCTATTCTCCTGTTTCGCTTTTCTATTCAAATCCTCTTCATTATCAAAAAGAACCGCACTCATCATCTTATCGCTATCATCAAACTGTTTTGTTTTCAAACCCCAAATAAATGCTGTAAGCCCCAAAGCTCCTAAAACTGTTGAAGCCCCCAGCATCATAATTATTGTATCTTCACTCAACTTTCTAAACTCGCTTTCTAAGAAGTTTTCTTAAAACTTTTTAATATTATAGTTTAAAAGAAGTTACTCCCAAAATATTTATTCTACTTTTTCTCCTTTAAAAGCAGCATTTACAAAGGTGCCACTGGTATCTTCAGCGGTAAAGCCACCTCCAAATCGTTCTCCATTTTCACCATAAAGATTGAAGTTACCTTTAAAATCGCTAAGATAATCAACAACTTCACCGTCTCTCTCAACTTCTCCAGAAGAAGCACTACCTAAATGGAATTGGGCATCTATGTAACTCCATGACATCCAAGAGATTTCAACTTCAATACTCCACTTGTCTTTTCCAGCCTCAAACTCTATATCTCCAGTCAAACTATCTTGCTCAAAATCTATGTCGAGTTCTATATTTCCATTCTCTATATTTTCATTTCCAGCTGTTCCAAAAACATCACCACGATATTTTGCTTTGGCAAAGTTTAGATTTTCTAAATCTGTCAAGTTCTCTTTTGAAGAAATCCAAGCCCCATCTCTAATTTCATCTTCACTCTCCCAATATCCCCAAGAGAAGTAGTCATCTTCTCCAATTTCACTTTTTGTAAAAGTCTTTGTTCCAGTTTTTTCGCCAACTGCGATACCTAAATCTAAATTGATAGCAATGACTTCATCATCTTCATAGAACATAGAGGAGTAGTAAGCGTCGTCATCCATCAAATCCTGTATATGCTTTCTGATTTAAGAAGTCAACAGTTGCTGTAAAATCGTAGAGGTGTTCTCCGAGAACTTTTCCACTATATATAATATACTCTCTCTTTTCCAGTTCTCCTCTCCAGCTAGGAGTTTTATCTTCAAAAACACGACTATATTCAAGCTCTAAGGTATCCACCCAAACTTCTCCATAACTATCAAACCCCCAATCTGTAATGTGGTTTGAACCTGTTGGAATATCTGATGGAAAAAGCTCTACTACCTCATCAGCAAAACCTCTAAAACCTCCAATTGCAACTATCCCACTCTCTGTTCCAGCATTGAAACCTCCTGCAAGAATAGAGCCATCTCCATAAAGTTTTCCACTTCCACTAAAAGAGTAAACCATTTCATCTCCAGCATCTCCCATACTATATTCAAAGGGAAAAAAGTGTAAAAAATAAAATGTTTTTCATTTTTAATACCTATAATTTACTCTATGAAATAGAGATTTTTCAAATCTCTTGAAGTCTCTTTTGAAAATGTACTTTTTCATTGATATTAGAAATATCATGAATTTTAATAAATTGAAATTTCACTCAACTTTCTAAACTCGCTTTCGCTTTTTCAGAAATGTCAGGGTCTGAGTGCTCTTGAAGCTCTTTTAAAATCCTTTTTGGCATTCCATATCCATCTGCAATTTCCAGAGTAAGACCATCATCTTCTAACTCTATAATTTTTTTCAAAACTTCATAAGAATCTACTGTTTCAAAATCTGTTACATTATAAATAAGATTTGAAATTACTCTTTTTGAACCAACTTCTAAAATATGATTTATATCTTCTTCAGATATAACTTCTTTAGCTCTCTCATTTCGAACTATACTTTCCAAAACATCAGATTCTCTATCTTGCAAAAGCAGTTTACAAGTCTCTTCTGAAATTGCATCTTTATAAGCAATTCCTTCTCTAATTTCAGTAGATTTGTGTTGTGCAAGTTTATGAAAAAGTTCTACATACTTTTTGGAATCTGGAATATTGGAAACTATATTTTTGAGAAATTCGATTCCAAAAACAGTTTCTAAATCATCTAAAATAAGTTTAACTTCCATATTTCTCCTTTAAAAATAGTAACCAAAAATATCATTCAATTTTACCGTAGTTTCTTGAACTCTACCAGATTGAAAAACTATGTTATTTCCTTTTATCTCTATCATAACATCTTGTATCTGTTCATCACTCAACTTATACTTTTCATTTTTCCTAACTAGAAGAGCAGAGCCAATATGTTCAGCATGATGTCCTAAATTGTAAACTTTTCCTATATGAGTTATGATATAAAAATTCCTATTCTCTTTTAAGGCTTCTCTTGAAATTGAGAGAAATTCTCCAGAGGGAAGTTGGATAACAAGTTTTTCAGTAAGAAATAGAATACCGTTGTGTTGAGTTGGTCTTACAACTCTCTCTTTCTCATCTTTTTTAGAGAGAAGATATCCAATTGTTGTTACAGTTTTGTCTGAAATTTCCAGTTCTAAAACCCAAATATCACTATAAGTAGAGTTATAAATATATAGAAACCACTCTCCTTGTAAATTTTTTAGTAGTTCTGTTCTACCTCCAAGCATCAAAACAGAGTTTATAAGTTCTGAAGTATCCTCAACCAAAATATCCTTAGTTTTAGAAAAATCTGACACTTCTGTATCTGAAAAATATTCATTGTAGATGAGGTAGAAATCTTCATTATTAAAATCTATCACTTTATTGAATTCAATCGCAAAGAAGCCCGAAAACTTCATAATATCAACTTCATGTTTTCCATTTATAATTGCTGAAATATACTCTCTTGTATAGATACTCTGAAAAGAGGATTGGTTTAAGTTAAAAGAGTAGATGAGAACTTCTAGCAGAAATAGATTTCTATCTTTTTTCCATAAATTATATTTTGTAATATCTCTCTGATTTATTTTTTCCATTATGAATTTTACCATTTAATTTTACTGTAAGATTTTCTTACATATACTTCTGCCAAGGAGTTTGAAATGAAGAAAAGAGGTTTTCTAATTGGAAATAGAGAGTATCCAGAAAATGAGCTTTACAACCCTGTAAATGATGTTACTGCTCTTAAAACAGTTTTGGAAAAAGTTGGGTTTGAAATCCAAGTAAGAACAGATTTAAATTCTAAGAATTTTATACAAGCATTGGAAGAATTTCAAAATTGGATTTCAGACTCTGATATTGCTCTGTTCTACTACTCTGGACATGGAACTAGAGACCGAAATATGGATTACATGTTGCCTTTGGATTTTACAAAAGAGACATCTATTTCTCTGGAGGAGACTTTGAAGAAAAGAAGAAAATTGAACCTCATCATCTTAGATATGTGTAGGACAGATGGAGAAGAGGTTTTAGATACTCTTTCCGTAGATAGGCTATATAAAGAGATAAGCAGAGATATTTTTGCAAAGGGTTTCACTTTTGCAGTTCCAGAGAATTCAAAAAATATTACAATTTACTCTTCAAATAAGAGACAGCCATCTTGTGATACTGATTTCAGTGAAAAAACTTCACTTTCTACTTTTACAAAGTTTTTAGTTAAAGAGATTTCTAATCCTTATGAAAACATCTATCAGATGCTTTCTGAAACTTTTAAAAGTGTGAAGAAGTATAGCCGAGAAGAACAGACTCCTGTTATTACAGGAGATACAGATTGCTCATTTACATTCACTCAAATGAGTGGTGAATTCTACTTTCAAAAAGGAAATTACCTATTTGATAATAATGAGTTTGAGGAAGCTCTTAAATTTTTTAATCTTGCTGAAGAATTAGGTGTTAAAAATTCTCAACTATTTGAGAAAAAAAGTCAAATACACTTTAAGCAGAATAAACAAGATTTTGGCTTAAAAGAGTTTTCTAAGTATGCTGTTCTTGAACATAGTGAAAAAAGTGATATGCAAAAAAGCTGGAACTACTTTTATGATAGGGCAATATTTTTCTTTAGCATGAGTTTTGTTACATTAAACAAATTTCATTTAAATTCTTCTCTCGAATTTTCAGAAAAAGCAGTCGCCTTAAAGCCAAAATGTGAGAAATCACTTTTTATAAGATATAAAGCATATAGAGAAAAGGGAGAGCTATTTAAGGCTTTTTTGCTTATCCAAAAAACTATTAGAAATTCAAAAGATATAACTGTTTTTTACATATATTTATATGAAAGAGGAAAAATTTTCTTAGAGTGTAAAAAGTGTAGTCAGGCTCTTGAAGATTTTCAACAAACTATTTTGTATTTTAATAAACTTGGAATACCTGATGAGGTTTCTCCAGTTGAAATAGATGAAGTCCATAAACTCATTAGTCAAGCTCAAATGTGCATGGCTGGAATTGAAATAGATGAGAAAGAAGATGAAGTTCCAATAAGAGTAATTAGAGTATGACTTAGAGAACAAAGAAATTTTAGTCTGTTTTCTAAGTCAGGTGCAAAGTAAAATCATAGGCTAAATTTTTTAAGGAGCAAAATTTGCATCATACTATTTATAAAGCAATTAAGACTTTTTTCAACCTCACCAGCGATGAGGTTTTCTACATTTTAAACTATTCTGGAAAGTCAGTTTCAAGAGGTGTAGTTGGAAATTGGGAAAAAGCTGATAGGAAAATTTCTGAAAAAAATAGAAGTTTCCTTATAGAAACATTTTCACTTTACGAAAATCTTTTTGAAGAAGAGAAACTGGAAGACCACTTTTTTGAAAAGAGAGAATTCGCCTTTTTATGGATAGAGAAGAAAATTGGAAATGTAGATGTAGAACCTCTGAAAGTTGGAGATGAATTTGTTTTCTCTATACTCACTGCTTACGACAAATTTTCAAAACTCTATTTCTATCTAGTTCATATCGACCCAAATGGCGAAGAGACAATGCTGTATCCTTGTATGACTTGTGGTGAAAATATCGCTAGACAAGGGGAAAAGGTGAAAATTCCAAGAAGAGAAGATGGAGGCTTTTTACAAGTAAATTCAGATAATTTAGGAGTTGAAAAAGCAATCCTCTTTTTAAGCCAATTCAAACTTGATACAACAGGAATAGTTGCAGGAAAGATTTCAAATAGTAAGGGTGTTCACTTTCCAGCTCTCAAAAAAGAGAGAAGTGTTATCGAGTATCTGGAGCGAAAAGCTGAAGATAGAAAGAATGAGATTGGTGCTGATGAGATGTTTTTTAAAAGATTAGAAATAGAGTTTGAAACAGTTCAAAAAGACTTATAAGTAGAGTAAAAAAAGAGTCATAACTTGAGTCAAGAACAGACAAACTTTTGGAGAAAAGGAACTTTCTTTGAAATTTTCTTTGAGTCAAGTCATAAGTAGAATTCCGAAAATTCAATTTTAGGAGGAATTGAAATGTTAAGAACACTTACTCTGTTGCTATTTTTTGCAACCTCATCACCACTATTTGCTGATTTCTTTGCTGAGCAAGAAGCTTTAGAAAAAGAGATAGAGATTAAAAAGAGTTCATATGAAATTGAACTAGATGCAAATATATCTCATAACAATCAAACGATTATTAATCTACTTGAAAGTAATTTGAATTGTGTTGCTGGAACTTTCTCAATTCTTGTAAATCGAGAGTGTTACTACCAATTTTACAAGCTAAAAACCAGTTCAAGTTCTGAAATTGAAAAGAGAGAAAGATTTCATTCTTTAGATATGAAGTGTCCATCATGGGAGTTCTTTGAAAACATTAAGGATTGTAAATAATGATAAGAAGTATTTTAATTTTTGTTTTTTCGGTCTCTACTTTATTTAGTGGTGTTTATGACAGTGAAATTGAAGAGTTGAAAAGTCATCTCATTATTCTTAAGAAAAAAGAGAAAAATCTATTAGAAGAGAAGAAAAAGGCTCAGAATAGACAAGTCGTCATTATAGGTCAAGAGAAACGACTTAGAAATATTGTGAAGGCTCAAAGAAATTTGGTTGATATGTATAACAAATCGAGAAGCACTTGTGAAGACAAAAGAGATAGTAATCTTACTCTGTCTGAGTCAGCAAGAAATCAGACTCACAGCCATTGTAGGGGTATTACCCATGGAAAAGACTCTGTATATAGTGAATTTAAAATGATGATGATACAGACAAATAGAATTGTCAAAATTATTTCAGAGGATATGGTTGTTGCTAAAGGAGTTATTGCGAATATCAGAACAATTGAAGAGGCTCTTGCTTTTGTAAGAGAGTCTATTAAATTAATTGAAGAAGAAATAGAAATTTTAAAGGAAACGAATTGAACAAAATTGTAGTGCTATTTTTAGCAGTTTTATCAAATTTAAGTGCAATCGAGTTTTGTGATAAAAACATCGACACTTCTTATCAAAAGTTGCTTGAGTTAGAGCAAGAAGCAAAAGATTGTAACAACAATATTTTCAGCAAATTTAAAAATAAGATAGACACAATGTCTACATTAGAACTTTTAGACTTAGCCAATAAAGAACTAAAAGCTCTCAAAGAAGGACAGAATACTTGTGCAGGTGCTTTAAACAAGTTGAGGGCAATAGGAGAAACTAAAAGATGTGAGAGGTTTGAAGCTAAATACAATAGGTATGTAAATAGTGACTATCGAGATACTCGCTCTTTAAAGTATCTCTTTTTTGTTTATGGCAACTATCCAAAAGCACAACTTGGTATTTTGGAAGATGTAAAAAATAGAGGGTTTTTACCTATTGAACATAAGAAGTATCCAAATATTTTTGGAATTTATGTTAAAGAGAAAGAAAAAACTCTATATATTGGATATGCCTATGTAGATGGAGTAGATGGAAAAGTGCTTTTAACACAAAAAAAATTTAAAGGTGAAACGACCACAGAGAGTAATAGAGTGTATATTACTCAATCTGACAAAGAGAGAAAGCCTTATGAGCTGTATGGAAATAAGAAAAATATAGACAACATAGTTGTTATAAACAACTATAGAAAGTTTGTAATTCCGACAAAAGGCTTTAAAAACGATGACTCAATCGCTGCGATGGCAAATGAAATTGAGTTTCACCTTTTTCCAAATAGGCAGAAAGAAGCTAAAGAATTCTTGGAAAGAGTTGAAATAAATATTGAATGTGATAACTGTAATAAAGAAGATATTAAAGTTATGAATATCGCTCCAGCTATGAAGAATATGAACCCAAAATTTCATCTCAGAAGAGGTGTGTATAAGTTCAAACTTGAAGATACGAGTGAAGCCATAGAAATAAATGGTGGAGACAAAACTGTAAATTTTGAAGTTGAACAGCCAAAACAACAGATAGAAACTGTTGCTTCAAATGAGAATAGAGAAACAGCCTCTGTTCCTAATACAACTCCTACACCTGCTGAACAGCAATCTGAAGCCAAAACAATTACTGTTTATTGCGGAAATAAAGAGAGTGGAATTTCGCGAAGTTTTCATCTTAATAACTATCAAAAATTTCAGAAAAAGTATATAGGAAAAGGTAAAGATGGCAAAATGATTTCCAAAAAAGAGTGGAAATCAGGAGATAAAACATGTCGTGCTAGTAATGAACAAGATGGAGAAGTTTATATTGTTGTAGAAGGACTTGAAAAATGAAAAAGTTACTTTTAATACTCTTCATCACTCCACTTTTTGGAGAACTCTCTATTCAAGAGCTTGAGAAACATAATGCTGATGTTATAAAAGAGGCTGAAGAGTTTGAAAAGCAAAAGAGAATAATAGAAGAAGAGTGGGCAAAGTTCCAAGCAGAACAGAGAGGAGAAGAGATTAAAGATGAGGTAGCAACTACCTCATCAAACAAGCCAAATATAGATGATACTCTTAAAAAGATATATGCTGTTTCTGCAAAATATGATAAGAACATTTTAAGTTCAGAAGCTCTTCTTTACCTCTCAAGATGGTTTAATTTAGCTTCACAAGTGAAATCTTCTGATGAGTCGTCTATCTACTACTTACTAAATGGTTCTCTGATAAATACAAAAATTGGCAAGATAGAAGAATTTCTCACAACAAAACTCATTTTTGATTATGACGACCTTGAAAGCACAATCAGAGAAGAAGTTTCTGTATGGAGGAATTATCTTTCAAATCTTATCCAAGATTTTGGAAATTTAGAGGAAAAGTTTAACTCTAGGTCAAGATATGTAGTAACTCCTTATGTTGGTTTAAATCTTAGAGAAAACCCTTTAACTGGTACTGAAAATGTGAGAAAAAAACTTCTTCCTGGTGGGAAAATTGTGTATGTTCTCTATTTTATAAAAGGAGCTGGAAAAGAGTTTTCTGGAGAATTCAAAAATCATTGGGCAAAAGTAGTTGTTAAATACAGAAATAGAAAAGTAAAAGAAGTTCCAGGGTGGGTTAGTATGAGGTACTTGAGAGGACAATGAGATTTATAGTTGCACTCTTTAGTTCTCTTATAATTTTTACAATCTTGGTGGAGTTAATAGCTCCATCTTCTTCAAAAGAAGAGATAAAAGCTGTTAAGCAAATAGAAAAAATTCCTGAAAAGACTATTGATGAAGAGTTAAATGATTTGGAAGAGTTTTTTGGAATAAAAGAAGTTGTTGAAAAAGTGGAAGAACCTAAAGTTGAGACAAAAGTGGAAGAACTAAAATCAGAAATTTGGCTTCCAAAAATTATAAATATTTTCCAAAACTCAAATATCGGCTTTCTTTTTTTCTATCTTGCACTATTTATAACTCTCTTTTTGCAGATTTACTACTTATTGGCACAAACCCCTATCTCTTTTGTTGCAGTTGATTTTAACCTCCAAGCACCGCCTATGTTAGGAGTAGGAGGCACTATTTATGCACTTGTTAATACACAGATTGGAGATGATGCAATAAAGACTCTGACTACCGTTCTTTTAGGGGCTGGACTTACTACTCTACTTGGAGTATCAATTTTTGTGATAAACCACTATTTGAGTAGATATATAAAAACGAAATGAAGAAGTTTTCACAACCTCAAGTCATCATTTTACTAGATTTCCTATTTATATTTCTAATCATTTTAATTCTCCAACAACCTTCAAAAATTACAATAAATTTACCAGAAGTTGAACTTAAAGAAGGTATGAAATATGGATTTGAAACAGAAAATGAACTTTTAATATACGACAATAATTGGAAGAAGCTAAAAGAGTTCAAATATAGAAACTCAGGTTTTAGTATAGGTGTTGATGGAAAAAGTTTTATAGAAGCTCTTCCCTGTAACTCTCTATGTAACTCTATTTCAAAACCAAATATAGATGGAGAGATGAAAATTCTGATTACTGGAAAGCTATACTCAAAAATTGCGAATACTGTTCTATCTGCATGTTTATATGATACAGATGCTTGTAGGTCTATTGAAATTGACATTGACAAGTTTGGGAACATCGACAGAGAGCTTCTTCTTCAAAAAAATCCAATATTTAGGGATATTTTCAAATGAGACTCCTTTTTTTGCCACTTCTTTTCCTTTCTTGCACAAAAGAGCCAACTTCTATTGCAAATGTCAAAAAAGTCACAACTATCATCTACCAAGATAGAAATGGTTCAGATGCTGTTGTAAAAAGCGAATTTCAAAGTTCAAAAGAGTTTGGAACAGAGACTTATCCAGAACTTGAGAAATTTATTGAAAAAAATTTAGACGAATGGAATGAAATATGCGAATAGTTATTTTGCTTCTACTCTACTCTTCACTATTTGGAAATAGAGTTGAACTTTTCCACAAATTAGAAATTTTAAAACTTGAAAAGAGAGATGTTCAAAAAGAGATTTCTAAAAGTTTAAGAGGAGTTGAGATATATGAAAAAGCTCAAAAGTTATGTGGAAATTCCACTATTTGCCTAAACAGAGTTGATGAGGTCTTTTCTCCAGAAAAGCTAGAAAAGTGTAAAAGAAGAAATAGAGAAAAACTCCCTATTTTGAAAGAGTTAGAAAGTAGAATTAAAAAAATTCAAAACTCTCTAATTCAAAATAGGAACTTTGATGGATATGAGTAGAGACCAAAGAGTCTAAAACTTTAATTTTCTATTTCTTCTTCAACAGCCTCTTTTGGAGATTTTACAATTGCAAGAACTTTGTCGCCTTTTACAAGTGTAACACCACTTGAATTTCTGGAGAGAGTTCGAATATCTTCAAAAGAGGTTCTAATGATTTTTCCAGCTTTTGTAAGTATCATTAAATCTTTCTCTTCATCAACAACAACAGCACCAACAAGAGATTTTCCAGCTCGGTCTGACATTTTCATAGCAATAACACCGCTACCACCTCGATTTGTAAGTCTATACTCTTCTATTTCGCTTCGTTTTCCAAGACCATTTTCACTAACTGTGAGAACTTCACTCTTTTCACTCTCAAAGACAATACCATCAACTACAAAGTCGTTCTCTTTTTTGAATTTGATACCAATTACACCTTTTGTATTTCGTCCCTGTTCTCGAGTTTTAGAGAGTTCAAAACGAATTGCAAGAGATTGGTGGGTAAAAATGGAAATAAATTTAGTTTTCTGATTTGTAATCCTTGCAGTAACAACCTCATCACCATCATTTAAAGAGATGGCAATTACTCCATTGCTTCTGATATTTCCATATTCTGAAAGATTTGTTCGTTTAACAATACCCTCTTTTGTAAAGAAAAGTAGAGATTTCTCTTCAGAAAAGTCTTTTGTTGGAATTACAGCTCTTATCTCTTCACCCTCTCGAATTGAGATAAGGTTTACTATCGCTTTACCTTTTGCTTGTCGAGACGCTTCTGGAATTTGATAAACCTTAAGCCAGAAAAGTTGTCCAAAGTTTGTAATCACTAAAAGTGTATCATGAGAATTTGGAGTAAAGAAATCTCTTACAAAATCGTCTTCATGAGTTGTAAGAGCAAGTTTCCCTTTTCCGCCTCTATTCTGCTTTTCATAAAGTGAAAGAGCTACTCTTTTGATATATCCACTATTTGTAAGTGTAACAACCATTGGAATATTTGGAATTAAATCTTCAATATCAATTCCCTCATAATTATCTTCAATAGCTGTTTTTCTAACAGTTGTATATCTCTCTGCAACTTCCAGAAGCTCTTTTCGAATTACCTCTTTCAACTTCTCTTCAGATTTTAAGATACTTCTGAAATCTTCTATTTTCTCTTTTAGTTCTTTAAGTTCTTCAAGTAACTTTTCACTCTCAAGTGAGGTAAGTCTCTGAAGTTTCATATCAAGAATTGCTGTTGCTTGTTTTAAAGTGAAATTAAATTTCTCTACAAGTTCACTTTTTGCAAGTTCACTATTTTTTGACTTTTTCAAAAGTTCGACAACAGCATTGATTTTCTCCATTGCCTTATACATTCCCTCAAGAGTGTGAGCACGATTTTCAGCTTTTTTCAAATCAAAAATAGTTCGTCGAATAACAACATTTTTTCGGTGAGCGATGAATTCAAGAAGAATATCTTTTAAGTTGAAAAGTTGAGGTTCTCTATTTTTGATAGCCAACATATTTATCCCAAAAGAGGTCTCCATACTTGTAGATTTGAAAAGAGACTTTTCAACTATTTCTGGAATTGCTCCCTTTTTGAGTTCAATTACAACTCGAATTCCTTTTCGGTCACTTTCATCTCGAATATCAGAGACTCCTTCCAAAGTTTTAGACTTTACAAGAGAAGCAACTTGTTCAATAAGTCTAGCCTTATTAGTTTGGTATGGAAGTTCATCAATTATTACAGCATCTCTACCACCAATCTCTTCTCTATGAATTTTTGCTCGAATTTTTATTCTACCTCGACCACCTCGATACGCTTCTCTAATTCCCTCTCTACCGTAAATTGTTCCACCTGTTGGAAAATCTGGACCTTTCACAATTTCAAAGAGCTCTTCAAAAGTTGTTTCTGGTTTCTCTAAAACTTGTATGGACGCCTCAACAATTTCATCAAGCCGATGAGGTGGAATGTTTGTTGCCATTCCAACAGCAATTCCAGAACTTCCATTTACAAGAAGATTTGGAACTCGAGAAGGAAGAACAGTTGGTTCATCAAGTGAGTCATCATAGTTTGTTACAAAATCTACTGTGTGTCGGTCTATATCTAATAACATCTCTTCAGCATATTTTGTAAGTCTAGCCTCTGTATACCGTTGGGCTGCTGCATTATCGCCATCAATTGAACCAAAGTTTCCTTGACCATCTACAATTGTCTCTTTCATAGAGAACTCTTGAGCCATTCTAACCAGAGCGTCATAAACAGCGGTATCACCGTGCGGGTGATATTTCCCAAGACAGTTATGAGATACTGTTCCATTTGAAAAAAACTCGTGTTCATCAGCAACTGTAAAGTCATAAGTTATCTCATCTTCAATTTCAGAAACTTCTGAAACAGGAACAAACCTAACTCTATTTTGAACGATGTAATCCAACTTTTCAAAAAGTTCAGAGTCTAAAAGCTCTAATTTTCCTAAAATCCCTAGACTACCAACTGTATCAGAGTAGATTTTAATACTTTTTGAAAGCTCTTTTGAGTATCGAATTTTTGTTCCATTCTCATATTTAATTCCAAGTCGGAACTTCTCTCCGTTTTCAGCTTGATACCAACCACTGCCAAGATGTTTTTCAGAAAATAGAGAGAATATCTTTTCTCCAAAATATGGAAGGTAGCTAGTTAAAGATGGTGAATTTGTATCTCTAAAGTTTTCTAATCTCTCTTTTTTCTTAGAGTTTAAAAGCTCTAATTTTCCTTTAAAGAAAAGAGCATTTGAACCTGTAAAAGTTAGATTATATAAATCGTGTTTTGAAACAATCCTCCCACTTGGATTACCCTCTTTTCCAGCTAAAACTAGATTTGAGACAACTCCAAATCTATCAAAAAGAAGAATTCCAAGTTTTCGGAGAAACTCTTTTGAGATAGATGAGATAACTATCTCGTTTCTGTTTTCCCTTACAAATCCATCACCATCAATAAACCCACTTAAAAAAGAGAGAAGAGAAGAGTTTGAGAAAGAGAAAATTTTAGAATTTACATCTATATTGTGACTATATTTGTTTTCAACTCCAAATTTTTTTGCAAACTCTTTTGAAGTCTCTTTGTTGGAAATTTTTAAAGAGAAGACATTATCTCGTTTTTTAATTTTATTTGAGATTCTAAATATCTTTCTGATTTTCTCTAAAATATTCTCTTCACTATTATTGAAAACTAAGTAATTTAGATTTCTATCCAAATTTCCATCACTCATAAAAAGACCAAGAGCATAAACCTCATCAGCAGAAAAATTATCTTCTAAATCTTGTAAAGAGGGTTGTGTAACAAGATAATGCTCTTGTGTCAAGTCTTCAGCTTTGACAAATTCATACTCTAAACTCTCATTTAGAACTTTGAATTTATGACCTTTTGTAACTCTATTTTCAAAAATATTTAAATCTGGAACAACTTTTAAAAGAGGTTGCTCTGGTTGATAAAAAAGTTCTGTAACATCTTTTAAACCATTTTGGGTATAGACTTTATCTCCAACTTCAATATCTTCAATTGGAATTAAACCTCTTTTTGAAGAGACAAGAGAACCTGCAACCAGACAATCTCCGACAATTCTTGCGGACTTTTTATAAGGAGATTTTGAGTTCAAATTCAATTCATTCATGGTGAAAAGAATTCTTCTATGAACAGGTTTTAACCCATCTCTAACATCTGGTAATGCTCTACCAACAATTACACTCATAGAGTAGTCTAAATAACTTTTCTGTAAAGACTCCTCTATTTTAACTTCACTTATCGAGTTTTCTTCTATTAAATCCATTTTCTAGCTTTTATTCTATTTCTAATCTATGATTTTATCATTAAGGATTAAAAATGTTAAAAGTTGCGGTGGAGAAGTCTCTTGGAACCATGAGACTTAAGATAGATTTAGAGATAAAGAGAGGTGACTTTATCGCTATTTCTGGAAATAGTGGTAGTGGAAAAACCTCTTTTCTTAGGGTTCTTGCTGGATTAGAAAATAGCAGTGGTGAAATTTCTATTGGTGATGAGGTTTGGCAAAATGCAAAATTTTTTACACCTGTTCAAAAAAGAGGTATCGGTTTTCTTTTTCAAGATTATGGTCTTTTTCCAAATATGACAATTTTAGGAAATCTTCTTTTTGTTGAAAAAGATATGGAACTTGCAAAATATCTTTTAGAAGTTACAGAGATGTGGAAATTCAAAGATAGATATCCAGATACTCTTTCTGGTGGAGAGAAGCAGAGGGTAGCTCTTTGTAGAGCATTTATGAAAAAACCGAAACTGTTGCTTCTTGATGAACCACTTTCAGCACTACACAGTTCTGTAAGAAGTAAGTTACAGAGTGAAATCTTAAAACTTCATAAAGAGTTTAAAACAACAACAGTTATGGTTTCTCATAATCCAAATGAGATATATCATCTTGCAAATAGAGTTTTAATTTTTGAGAATGGAAAGGTCATAAAAGATGGTACTCCAAAAGATGTTTTACTTCAGAAAGATGGTTCTCAAAAATTCTCTTTTAAGGGTGAAATTGTTGATATTAATAGAGTTGATATAATCTTTGTTGCAACTGTTTCTATTGGACAACAGCTTGTTGAAGTTGTATTAAGTTCAGAAGATGTAAAGAGATTTCAAGTTGGAGAAACTGTTCTGATTGGAACAAAAGCATTTTCTCCAAAATTGAGTAAAATTTAAATTTAAGGAGTAGATTTGGAAAAAATAGTAATAGCTACAAGAAGAAGTAAATTGGCTCTTTGGCAATCAGAACATATAAAAAGTAGATTAGAAGAGGCTCATAGTGGTCTTGAAGTGGAATTGAAAGTATTTGTTACACAGGGTGATAAGATTTTAGATAAACCTCTTGCAAATATTGGAGGAAAGGGACTTTTTACAAAAGAGTTGGAAGATGCGATGTTGAGAGGTGAAGCTCACATATCTGTAAATAGTCTAAAAGATATGCCATTTATAGTTCCAGAGGGATTGCAAATTTCAGCTGTAACAGAGAGAGAAGATGTTAGAGATGCTCTACTTTCTGAAAAGTTTGAGAGTATCGATGATTTACCTCACGGTGCAACTATTGGAACAACAAGTTTAAGAAGAAGTATGCAACTTTTGGCACTAAGACCAGATTTAAAAATAAAACAACTTCGAGGTAATGTAGATACTAGAATTGGAAAGTTGAAGGCTGGAGAGTTTGATGCGATAATTTTAGCTTCTGCGGGAATAAATAGATTGGGCTTAGAGAGTAGTGTGAAGTATATCTACAATATTCAAATTTCTGAAATGATACCTTCAATGGGTCAAGGTGCTTTAGGTATTGAGACTACCAAAGACCCTAAAGTGATAGAGCTTGTCTCTATTTTGAATGATGAGGTTTCTGAAGTTGAGACAACAGTCGAAAGGGATTTTGTTGGGAAATTGGAGGGTAGCTGTACAGTGCCTATTGGAGTAAATGCTACTCTTCTTGATAATGGAACTATTATTACAAAAGCTGTTGTTGGAACTGCTGATGGAAAAGATATTTTGAGAGATACAATGATTTCATCAAAAGAGAACTTTAGAGAAGTTGGAAAAAAACTTGCTGATAAGATGATTGGAGCTGGGGCTTTAGAGATTTTAAATTAGGAACCCCCCCCTTGTGGGGAAGCTCAAAGTAATTGTAAGGTAATTTTAATTGTTAAAAGTATCTATTCTTTATTAGGAGAGGTTTTAAAGTTAAGATGTAACTTTTTGGTAAACACCTTTTGCAGCACCCGCCATAACTATCATAGGCATAGCACCAACAGTTCCACCAGTAGCTACTGTTGAACCGATAATTCCAGCTAAATCTGTAACGAAGTCATTAAATCTTCCTTCACCACCAAAGCCATCAACTATCTGTTTTCCTTTCAGAGAGCCTTTTGTTGAAGCTACTTCTAATTGCTCACTAAGAGCATTCAAAGCAGTAATAATAGCTTCTGTTGAAGCATTAAATTGCTCTTCTGTAATATTTACACTACCAGCTTTCTGCTCTGCAAGAGCCTGTTTTGCTTCTGTATAAGCCTGTTCAGCTTTTTCAACATCACTTTTGAGTTTTTCAAGGTCTGCAACTGCTACTTCAGCCATAAGAGTTCCTTTTATATTAGTTGTCTTTATAGACAACAGAATTATAAGTTATCATTTATAAATTGCAAATTAAAAAATTGAATTATAAATTTAATTTTGAAATATTTTCTGGAGTGACCAAATAGAGTAGGATTTCCTCTCTGAGCGAATGTGAAGAGTCTGAAAAGAAGACTCTTCGGTCAGTTCTGGAAGAACCTCCCTCAGAGTTTTTTATCCTGCAAAAGCTATTTAGTCACTCCCATATTTTCTATGTATGACAAATTTTTCCTATAATGTTATTTTAGGAGTTATTATTGAAGTTTATATTTTTGTTGTTGCCTCTTTATCTATCTGCTAATATTTTTAATGAAGTAGATGAGATAAATAAACTGAAAAAGTATCAGATTATCTCTTTTGTAAAGAAAGGAAATAATGTACCAGTTGTTATTCAGAAAGATAGAGAGAAAACTGTTCAGGTTACATTCGAGAGATATTTAAATAATGATTTCAGCTCTTCAGAAGAGAACCGTGATTTAATAATTGTTAAGAGTGGTTCTTTAAGAGGAACTGGAGTTCTAATTACAAAATA
Organism: Candidatus Thiovulum imperiosus; assembly: GCA_024281175.1. Lineage (GTDB taxonomy): Bacteria > Campylobacterota > Campylobacteria > Campylobacterales > Thiovulaceae > Thiovulum_A > Thiovulum_A imperiosus. The sequence goes on along the minus strand of JAMJTW010000034.1, from coordinate 56,784 downwards.
TCGAAATAGCGAAGTTAAGCCAAAATATCTTGTTTGGCTTCCAACAATTAGGAAAATTAGAAAGATTTATGACCCATTAAGTCACAACGGATTTGGAGTTCTTGAAAAGAGTCTTGTTGATGAGGTAAAACTTCGAACTCCTGAAAATGAGTATCAGAAAGTGGTCTCTATAAAAAACTTGAAATTGAAGATAGAGAGAGGAAAAGTTAAAAAGAGTAGATACTCCAGAAGAGTTCCTCGAAAAGCAAAAATAGTTTCTGGAAAATTTTATATCATTGAAGCTACTCCAAAAAAGTCTGATTGGTATGATAAAAGGGTCTCTTTTGTCTACAAGAAAAGGCTTTTAGAGTATAAAACTATCTACTTTAAAGATGGTCAAAAAATTGCAGAGATATATAGAGATTTCATAAAAATTGAAGACAACTACATCTCTAATTACAGATATAGCAAAAACTATTTAGAAGATAGTGAAAGAGTTATCTATATTCCAAAAAGAAGTATTGTCTTGGGAAAATATAAAAAGAGCTTCTGGAATGAGAGCAGTCTTACTAAAATAAAGAGATAAGAGAGTAAAGAGTCCTAAATTTTGGACTCTCACAGGAACTCCAACTTCTAGTTTTTAGCACCTATGAAAACTTCGAATGAGACATCTCTCTCATTTGGAAGTTCCAACTTAGTTCCTTTTATTTCAGAAAGATAGATATCTAACTCATAGTTGAACCGCTCATCTTTTCCACCAATTAGAATTTTATAGTAACTTAGAACCCCATCTTTTGTAATGATAATTCTAACTTTTGCTCTATTTCCAGCAACTTCTGGTGATGGATGCCAATTTTCATAAAGAAACTTTTTAACTTCAGAGAAGAAATTATCATAAACTCCTTTATCTCCAGCATCGATACTTGACTCTGTAACTTCCAGCTCATCATACTCAAGAAGAAGTGAAGTTCTCTCATATTTGAAATTTCTCTCAACTTCAAAATCCTCTTTTTTAGTAGTGACATTTCTATCTCTATCTACTGGAGTTTCTGTTTCTGAAAGGTTCTTCTTAATTCGACTTAGAGTTTCAGCAGATACTGCTGGAGTATCCTCTTCAAGTTTCTCCTCTTTCACATTTGAAGTATCTATATTACTAAAAAGAGAAGAGAGCGATGGTGGAAGTTCAGGTTTCGGTTCAGGCTTTGGTTCGGGCTTTGGTTCGGGCTTTGGTTCGGGCTTTGGTTCGGGCTTTGGTTCAGGCTTTGGTTCGGGCTTCGGTTCAGGTTTTGGTTCGGGCTTTGGTTCAGGTTTCGGTTCGGGTTTTGGTTCAGGTTTCGGTTCAGGTTTCGGTTCGGGTTTCTTTGTCTCAAGGCTTTCAAAGACGATATCCACTTCCACTTCAGAAGTTCTGATATTCATAACTTGATTTCTGTTGTAACTATAATCCAAAGCAGAGAAAACAATAGAACCGAAAAGTGAAACTGAAATAAATCCAGAAGAGTAGAAAGTAAACTTATATCTTGCCATTTTAAAACTCTCTAATTAGGGCAATTTCATCACAAATTGGGAAACTTGAACATTTTACACAATCTGCCCAAATTTTACTATTTGGTATTGCAACTTTTTCAATTTCAGAAAACTCAAGTTTTTGAAAAAACTCTTTTTTATAAGTTAAAACTAGAAACTTTTTCACCCCTAACTCCTTTCCAACTTCAAAACCTTTTTCAATTAGAGACTTTCCAACTCCTAAACCTCGAAACTGCTTTTTTATTACCATGCTTCTAAATTCTGCAAGTTCATGAGAGTAGATATGTAGTGCTACAACTCCAATTATCTTCTTTTCAGACTTTGCAATAAGATATGAACGAATATTGGTTGCCACCTCATCATCAGAACGGTAAAGAACAACTCCGCTATCAATTTCAGATTTTAAAATATCTTGGATTCCAGAAATATCTTTGAGAGTTGGTTTCTCAATTTCAAATTTCATTTAAGATTCTCTCTCGAAGTTCTGAGATTCCATCTCTTTTCAAATTTGAAAGAAAAATTGAGTTTTGATTCTTCATTTTTAATCTGTTTAACTCATTTTTTTTCAATTTATCAGTTTTTGTATAAACAGCCAAAACTTTTTTATCAAGACTCTCTAAATATGCCAAAACTCCAGCATCTATCTCTAAGTTTGGGTGTCGAGAGTCGATGAGGTAGATAAAAAGTGAAATCTCTTCTCTCTTTTGAATAAATTCACCTAACTTTCTTTCCCATTCAATCTTTTGAGATTTAGAAACTTTTGCATATCCAACTCCTGGTAAATCTACAAGAGCAAAACTATCTTTTTCAAAAGAGATTTGGAAATAGTTTATAAGTTTTGTCTTTCCTGGAGTATTTGAGCTTTTTGCCAAACTTTTCCGATTTGTCAGAGAGTTTATTGTGGAACTTTTTCCAACATTACTTCTTCCCATAATTGCTATTTCAGGAATTCCCAATTCAGGAACTTCAGAGAGTTGTGATGCCGACTTTACAAATTTAGCTTCTATTCTCAAATCATATCCCTTATCTCTTTTGGAAGAAATTCTAAATCCATCTTTTCTCGAAGTTGTGTAGAACTTATAGGAATAGCTGTTTCCAATTTAAGAAACTCTTTTGGAACTGGAATATCATCTCGAGTTGCAACTACCCAAGTTACCATAGAGTCTATCTCTTCAAACTCGTCCCACTTCTCTCTCTTTTCCAAATTATCTGCACCTATTATCAGATATATCTTTTCATATATTTTAGAAAAGTGTCTAATACTTTCAATAGTTAGAGTTGGGCGACCATTCTCAACTTCAAATCTTGAAACTTCAACTTTAGGGATATCCTCAAAACTCTTCTCAAGAAGTTCTACTCTCTTTTCAGGTGAGAAGTGGAAACTCTTTTTCCAAGGATTTCGATAGTTTGGAAGTAGTATAAATCTATCTATCTCCAATTTCTCTAAACCCTTTTTTACAACTTCAACATGTCCTAGATGAGGTGGGTCAAAAGAGCCACCATAAATAGCTACTCTCAACTCCCCTCCAAAATTTGAACTAAGTTTACTCTTCTCATTTTTCTTGCAAAATCGTGAGCAGAATATCCATGACTATCTCTCAATTCCAAATCTGCACCATTTTCCAAAAGAAGTTTTGTAAGTTTTTCGCTATTTGAAGTTACCGCCTCCATAAGTGGTGTAAAACCAGAGTCTCTATCTGTATGATTTATATCAACTCCGTTTTCAATCATATAGATTACCCATTTCTCTCTATTTTTTCGAATTGCTTCAAAAAATGGTGTAATTCCAGACTCGTTCGCCTCTCTAAAATCTATATGTTTCATAAGTAGAGCTACTACCTCATCAGAAAGAGAGAGTTCTAATGACTTTAAAAGCAAGTTGTTTCCATCTTCATCTACATATTTAAGATGGTGTTTATTTCCCTGTATCAAACTCTCTAATAGATGAGCATTATCTAATTCCAATATTTTTTCAATTTCCACATCTTCTCCTAGAAAACAAATTTATAGTTCATTCCAAGTAGAGTCTCATCATACTCCCAAGCGTCTACATTTGAACTATTTTGAACCATTTTTAGAAGAGTAGCCAATTTGTGATATCTCCACATTGTATATTGAACCATTCCGAAAAGAGAAATTTGATTATCTTCTCGCTCTCCACCATAAGTTCTCATCTCATAAGATAGACCACTCTCTATATCTAAATTTGCAATTGGTGTAATGAGATAGTTTACTCCCAACATATTTGACATATATTGGGAAATATCTTCAAATTCATCTTCAGAACTCATCGCTAAAGAACTCATTAATAGAACATATTTTAAACGGAGCTTGTCAGCAAAGAGCAAATTTTGAAAAGAGTACTCTCCAGAAAAGAGTAGCGAGTCATGGCTCATGTCACTATTTTCACTATAAGTGTTCATTTTATAAACCATTTTTAAAAGAGTGTTTAAAACTGATACACTACCATAAACTGACGGTGACATAACACTCTCTCCATCAACCATTAAGTATGAACCGCCAATTCCAAATTTAGTTTCATTGTTTTCATATAAATTTAGAAAAGGTGTAATTAGAGTATATCCATCATTCTCATCATCTTTTAGATACTGTCTTGAGTAGATATTCATTCCAAATCTCATACTTGAAAAAGGAAAATCTACATATAAGTTTGGAACAATATGACTTGTCTCATAATTTTTAGGCTCTATTCCAGAAATTCCAGAAAGTTGTTCAGAAACAAGAAAAGGCATCTCTTTTAAATTTGAAATTGTGTCATCTAAAATTCTATTTATCTCAAAAAGAAGTTTCCACTCTTTGCTATCTTTTCTAGTATCTATCATCTCTTCTCTCTGCTCTTCTCGTTCACTCTCCATTTCATACTTTAAATCCTCAGCTCTATCTCCAAAATCTTCCAACTCGTCTCCAATCTCTTCATATCTCTTCTCTTTATCCTCTTCAGTTTCAGCAACTGCTTCTAATGGAGGTAGTAGAAAAGAGTCATTGCTATCAACCAGTTCACCACTCCAAGGAATTAGAGTATCTTCTTCACTCTCCTCTTCCTCAAGAATACCATCTACCTCATCACCATCTCTATCATCAAATATTTTGGCAACAATACTGTCACTACTCTCTACCTCTTTCTGAAGTTTTTCAACTCTCTCATTTTTTGGGTCAATTCTTTTCGCTTTATCAAGAACCTCTTTCGCTTTATCAAACTCTTCAAGTTTGTAATATATTCCAGCAAGTTGGATATAGCTATCTATACTGTTTGGATCAAATTCAATGAGTTCTCTATATGCTTGTTCGCTCTCTCGATACTTTCCAATTTTAACTGCTGACTTTCCTAAATCTTTTAAAAGATTTGGGTTGCTTGGATAGATGCTTGAGAGACTTTTGTATCTATCATAAGCCTCAAAATATTTCTCATCTTTTAGTGCATTATATGCAACTAAAAAGCTATTGTCTTCTGTACCGAGTTCATTAAAGAAATTTCCAATTATCTCTTTCTCAAGTTCATCATTTGTTAAAATAATAAGTTTTTGAACTCTTTTATCAACATCTTCTGCTGAGATACATGGTAGAACTTCTAAACATCTAAAATTTTTTTCATCTTTTGCTAAATGGAAAAGTCTGTTTAATGCTTTGTCTATTTCACCCCGTTCGATATGAGTATCTACAAGTTGAAGAGAAGAGAGTTGAGTTATAACAAAAAGTAAAAATAGAGCTATTTTCACGCTGTTGCCTTTAAATCGAAAATAAGAGTTATTTTACCAAAAAGAACTCCCTTATAATTCCATTTGAAAAACCATTTTTTTTGTGATATAAAAATAATAAAATATAGGACTTGATAGTAGTGAATAGAATTTTTGTAGTTAAGAAGCCTAGTTTTGTCTCTTCAAATAGATATCTTTCTCAAATCAAGAGAAAATATAGAGTAAAGAAAGCTGGTTTTTCTGGAACTCTCGACCCATTTGCTTCAGGAACTTTAGTTGTTGCTTTTGGACAATATACAAAATTTTTTCAATTTCTTAAAAAGAGTCCGAAAGTTTATAAAGCTACTTTATGGTTAGGTGCAGTTTCAGAAACATTAGATATAGAGAGAGTTACTAAGATTTCAGATGTTCCAAAAGTTTCAAAAGAGAATATTTTAGAAGTTTTTCAATCTCTAATTGGAGAGATAACTTATACTCCACCAAAATATTCAGCAAAAAGAGTAGATGGAAAAAGAGCATACTCTCTTGCTAGAGATGGAGTCGATTTTGAGTTAAAAAAGATAACTTCAGAAATTTTTAAAATAGAACTTCTAAACTATTCACACCCATTTTTAACTTTTCAGATAGAAGTTAGTGAGGGTTCTTATATCCGAAGTATTGGAACTGAAATAGCAGAAAGATTGAACAGAGTTGGAATTCTCTCTTATCTTCACAGAGTTTCAGAGGGAGATTTCAAATTTAGAGATGAAATATCAGAGAATCCTATCGATTTTTTAAATTTGGTAGAGAATTTTTACTTGGGTGATTCTCAAGATTTAGAACTTGGTAGAAAGTTGGAGATTTCAAATTTCAAAAATAGGGAAATTGGAAAATATTTTGTAAGAAATGGTAATTTTCTCTCAATTATAGAAATTGGGAAAGAGGCAAAATATCTACTAAATAGAGTAGAATTGTAAATTCTAAAGGAGAGAGATGAATATAGATTGGGAAAAAGTAGGTGGTCTTCTTCCTGTTGTTGTTCAAAATGTAGAGAAAGATGTTTTAATGGTTGCATATATGGATAGAGAAGCACTGGAGCTTTCTCGAAATAGTGGATATGCACACTACTTTTCAAGAACAAAACAGCGGATTTGGAAGAAAGGTGAAGAGAGTGGACATACTCAAAAGATAGTAGAGATGTTACTTGATTGTGATGGAGATACTTTACTTTTAAAAGTGGAACAGAAAGGTGTTGCTTGTCACACAGGACGAGAGAGTTGTTTCTTTACAGATATTAGTGGTGATGAGGTTCTGGAAGTGAAAGAGAATATGAGTGAAAAATACTCTGTTACTGACCAACTTTTTCACAAGATTGAAGAGAGAAAAAGAGAGGGAAATCCAGAAACTTCATACACTTCCAAACTTCTTCAAGGTGGAGCAAATAGAGTTCTAAAAAAAGTTTTAGAAGAGGCTGGAGAGTTTGCTCTTGCTGTAAAAGATAGAGATGAAAAGGAGATAGTTGCTGAAGCGTCAGATCTCATCTACCACTATCTTGTAGCTCTTTCCCTATCCAATGTAAATCCAGACAAAATAGAGTCAGAACTTAAAAGGCGATTTGGAATTGGTGGTTTAGTAGAGAAGGCTTCAAGAAATGGATAAAATAGAGCAACTTCGAGAAATAATTTTCTCTTTTGTCTCCACTCTACATGACTACGATTTTTATGCTCTATATTGGCTTGGAGCTTTAATTTTCTTCTCTTTTCTTCTTGCTGTTTTAGTTAAAAAAAGCTGGTTAGCAAACATTTTAGTTCTTGTCGGTTTTGTTAGTATGGTTTTTGGTCCTTTTGTCTCATATTTTGTAATTCACAAATATCTATATGGTACTGAAATGGAGATAAATTATGTTAGACAGATGGAGTTTGCCGATGTTCTGATTGTACGGGGAAAATTTACAGCTCAAGGTGAAGAGGATATCTCAGAATGTAGATTTCACACTTTTGTTACTCCACCTCAAGATGGATTTTTTGAATATATTCAACCTCTTTTGGTTTTAAATCCAATCGCAAGAAAAACTGAAACACTAGAAATACCTCTTCAAAAAGGCGAAAGTTCTGATTTTAAAATCAAATTCAAAGAGTTTAAACATCATAAAGAACTTAACGCTTCAGATATCTACATCTATCGAGAATGTTTTTAAAAAAGGATTTTAAAATGAGATTTGTACTGCTTTCTTCTACTTTTATGCTCTTTTTCGGCTGTTCTGAAAAGATGAACCCAAAAATAGATTTCACTCCTCCAACTTATGTTGAAGAGCTACCATCAAGAGAAGAAGATGTTAGTGAACCAAACGCTGGTAGCCTGTTTGGTCAAGGTAAAACACCTCTATTTTCTGATAGAAAAGCGATGGATGTAAATGACATTATCACAATTAGAATTACTGAAACAGCTTCTGCTTCCTCCACAACAAGTAAAAATCTTGCAAAAGTAAATGAGGGAAAACTTGGTGGTGGAGTTTTTACTGGAACAGGTGTTTCATCTCTAAATACAGCAACAGATATAGCACTAGAAAGTACTTCTGAAAGCACTTATACTGGAACTGGTAGTGCTGTTAGAGATGAGAGATTTACAACTACTATCACTGCCAGAGTAATTAAAATTCTCAACAATGGAAACTATTTCATCAATGGCTCAAGAGAACTTCTAATAAATGGTGAAAAACAGGTTATCAAAATTAGTGGTGTAATAAGCCCTTATAATATTACTGCAAGTAATGAAATTGACTCTATCTATATGTCTGATGCAAAAATTGAGTATATTACTCAGGGTGAATTAAATCAAGGAACAAAACGGGGCTGGATGTCCAGATTTTTCGACTCAGTTTGGCCTTTCTAATTTGAAAAAAGTATTTTTTAAAACTTTTGGGTGTCGAACAAATATTTTCGATACTTCTGTAATGGTAGAGAATTTAGAAAAGGTTTTTGAAACAGAGAATTTGGAAGAGGCAGATTTTGTAGTAATAAATTCTTGCACTGTAACAAATGGTGCTGATACTAATGGACGGCAGTTTTTAAATCGAGTTCGAAGAGAGTTTCCAGAAAAGAAGATATTTTTTACAGGTTGTGGAGTTCAGACGCAAGGAAAAAAGTTCTTTGAACAAGAAAGTATCTTTTCAGGTTTTGGACAATCTGAAAAAGAGAGAGTTGAAGATTTTCTACTTGGAGAGAGAACTTTTCAAGTTGGAAATTTAGAGCATTTAGACAAGACTTTAGTTTCAGATTTTGGAAAAAGTCGAGCTTTTATAAAAATTCAAGAGGGGTGTAATTTCTCCTGCTCTTTCTGTATCATACCTTCTGTTCGAGGGAAAAGTCGAAGCTATTCTGAAGAACATATTTTAGAACAAGTTAGAAAAGTTGCTTCAAATGGTTTTAGTGAAATAGTCTTAACAGGAACAAATATTGGAAGTTTTGGTGATGCAAGAAATTCACTTGCAAAACTTTTAAAGAGGATTTCAGAAGTTTCAGGAGTTCGTAGAGTTCGACTTGGTAGTGTAGAACCTAGTCAAATTGGAGAGGAATTTTTTGAGATACTTTCTGAAAAGTGGATGGGAAGATACCTTCATATCGCTTTGCAATACACAGATGACCGAATGTTGAAAATTATGAATAGACGAAACCGACTTCATAAAGATTTGGAACTTTTTGAAAAGCTCTCCTCTTACGAATATGCTCTTGGAACAGATTTTATTGTTGGACATGGTGGAGAGAGTGATGAGGTATTTCAGAGTGGATTTGAAAATTTAAAAAAGTTCCCACTTACACATATTCACCTTTTCAAATATAGTAAACGAGATGGTACTCCTTCAGCAAAACTTCCAGAAATAGACCCAAAAGTTGTAAAAGAGCGATTTCAGAAAGTTGAGAACCTCATCGCCGAGAAAAGTAGAACTTTCCAGAAAAAGATTTCTGTACCTCATGAAGTTCTTATCGAAAGTGGAGAGGAAAATCTCTACTCTGGTTTAGACCAATTTTTCTACAAAGTTGGAATTTCTAGTGAAACTGATATAAAAGGTGATTGGATTGAAACTACTCGACCAATATATCTCTAAAAACTTCTCTCTAAATTTCTTCTCTGTATTTATCCCTCTATTTGTAATAGCCTCCGTAGTCTTTCTTGTCCGAGTCTCAACTATCACTTCTGTAATTGAGATAGATGTTTATGAGATGGGAGTTCTATATCTATTTATTCTTCCTGATCTCCTTTTCTACACAATACCTCTCGCTTTTTTTATTGGAGGTGTAACAACTTTCAATAAACTCTCTTTTGACTCTGAAATGGTAGTTATCTTTTCTCTAGGAGTACCTCCAAAATTTATTATGAGAAAACTATTTGGATTTGGAGTTACTGTTACAGCTCTACTTCTTTTTGTCTCAATAGTTATGATACCTCACACAAAACAGATGTACAAAGAGTTTATAAATATCAAAAAGCAGAATGCAATTCTCAATATTGAACCAACAGATTTTGGAGAAAAGTTTGGTGGTTGGTCAATTTTTATTGAAGATATGAAAGAGACAAGTACTGGTAAAATCTATACAAATGTAGCCCTATTTTATCAAGATGGTGATAAAGAAGAACGATTTATCGTTGCTGAGAGTGCTAAAATTGAAAAAAATATTGGAGTCGTCCAACTTGTTTTAAAAAATGGTTCTCTATTTTCTTATAGAATAGATAATATCTCTGAAGTCTATTTTGAAGAGATGAGAATAAATGACTTGAATAGTATGAATAGAGATGACTATATGGATACTCTCGAATATTTAGAGTACTCTTTGCAAAATAAGAAAAGAAGAGTTAAACTTATTGTAAATATTGCACTCTCTCTTTTTCCTCTCGCAACAATATTTCTAATTATGGCAATTGGAATTCAAAATATGAGACATGGCAAAGGTGTTATAAATCTATTTATTGGTCTCTCCATAGCTATTTATTATTTTGCAATTTTCTCTCTATCAAAACCACTCGACTTTTGGATAATAGGTTTATTAGTACCTTCATGGTTTGTAGGAACATATTTTATATATAAGCAGAAAATTTTAAGTCGCTATTAAAGACAGACTTCTCATTTCGAACCCTTTTGGGTGAGAAATCTTTTATATCACTTCATTCATATCGAAATGACAAGAGAAGCAAAAGCCTATTTCGTCACTCCCTGATATAATTGTGAAAAAAGATATTATAAATGCAAAATTTTTTATCAACAGATAGAGTAGAACAGAAAAAAAGACTTGTTGGAGAAAGAGTTAAAGATTTTGATGAGGTTTATGAGCCATTTGATAAAGTTGAAGCAAAATCTCAAAGTGAAAGATGTGTGCAGTGTGGAGACCCGTACTGTATGAATAAGTGTCCTCTACACAATTTTATTCCTCAATGGTTAAAAGCAGTAGCAGAAACAGATTTAGAATTGGCATTTAAACTCTCAAATGAACCTAGTCCATTTCCTGAAATTATGGGTAGAGTCTGTCCACATGATGTTTTATGTGAAGGAGATTGTACACTTAATGATGGACATGGTGCAATTACAATTGGTTCAGTTGAGATGTTTATTACAGAAAAGGGATTTAGAAAAGGTTTACAACTTCCTTTTCCAGAAAAGAAAATAGATAAGAGTGTAGGTGTAATTGGGTCTGGTCCAGCAGGACTCTCATTAGCAACTTATCTTTTAAGAGCTGGTGTATCAGTTACAGTTTATGAAAGAGCTTCAACTGCTGGAGGACTTTTGAGTTATGGAATTCCAGGTTTTAAACTGGATAAAAATATTGTAAAAAATCGAGTTGAGCTTCTTAAAGATGCTGGAATGAAATTAGAACTAAATTGTGAAGTTGGAAAAGATATCTCTTTTGATGAGGTTCGAGAGAAACATGATGCCGTTTTCTTAGGAGTTGGTGCTACAAAACCGAAACAGGCGAAAATTGAAAATGAAAATAGTAAAAATGTCTATCCAGCTATGGATTATTTAACATCTGTTCAAAAAAGACTTTTTGGAGAAGAGAGTGAAAATATAGATGTGAAAGGGAAAAGTGTTATTGTAATTGGTGGTGGAGATACGGCAATGGACTGTATTAGAACTGCACTTCGAGAGGGAGCTTCAAATGTTACATGCCACTATCGTAGAGATGACAACAATATGCCTGGAAGCCGAAAAGAGTATAGAAACTCTGTTGAAGAGGGTGCTGACTTTGAGTTCTATTCAACTCCAAAAAGAGTTATTTCTAAAGATAGTGTAGCAAAAGGTGTTGTTTTTGCACGAACAGAACTCTCTGAACCAGATGAGACAGGGAGAAGAAGAGTTGTTGAAATCCCGGACTCTGAAGAGGAATTTAATGCGGATATTGTAGTTATGGCTCTTGGATTTGAACCAGACTCTCCAGAATTCTTAAAAGATATTTCCAGAAATCAGTGGGGCGAAGTTACTATTTCTGAAAATGGAGAGACAAATATAAAAGGAGTTTATGCTGGAGGAGATATAGTTCGAGGTGCTGACCTTGTTGTAAGAGCAACTTATGATGGTCGAGAAGTTGCAAAATCTATTTTGAAAAACTTCGAATCATAAATTTAAAGTTCTGATTCCAAATTTTAAATATCTTTTTGGAATCGGGACTTTAGGCTTTAGATAAAATTTCAAAAAAGAGATTTTTTGAAGAAAAAAATAGGAACTGTCAAGACCCTTTTAGACGCTTTACCATTTATAAAACAATTCAATGGAGAGATAGTTGTAATTAAATATGGTGGTTCAGCTCAAACCTCCCCAACTTTAAAAGAGAAATTTGCTCAAGATGTACTTCTGCTCTACCTCATCGGCATTCGACCAGTTATTGTTCATGGTGGAGGAAAGAGAATTACAGAGATGTTGGATAAATTGCAAATTGAGACAGAATTTATCGATGGACAGAGAGTTACAACAGACGAAGTTATGGAAATTGTGGAGATGGTTTTGAGTGGAGGAATAAATAAAGAGATAACAGCACTTTTAAACCATTTTGGAGCAAAAGCGATTGGAGTTTCAGGAAAAGACTCAAATTTTATAGAGGCATCTCCTTTTGAAAATGGGAAACTTGGTCGAGTAGGAGTTGTAGATAAAATCGACTCAAAAGTGATTTACAAACTTTTAGAAGAGAAATTTATTCCTGTAATCGCACCAATTGGTAGTGGTTCTGAACTTGGAGATTTGGGATACAACATCAATGCTGACTATACAGCAAGTGCTGTGGCAAAAGAGATTGGTGCAAAAAAAGTTCTATTTCTTACAGATACAGTTGGTGTTTTAAATAGCGAAGGAGAACTTATTCACTCTCTAAATGTTGATGAGGTTGAAAAGTTGAAAAAAGATAAAACTATTTACGGAGGAATGATACCAAAGGTGAATGCTTGTCTCGAGGCTGTAAAAGGTGGAGTTGAGAAAGCTCATATTGTTGATGGTAGAGTTGAACACTCTATTCTTCTTGAAATTCTAACTTCTGACGGTATAGGTACAGAGTTTACAAAATAGTGCGAAAAGCCTTTTCTCTCATATTTACAATTCTCTTTCTTGTTCTATTTTCTGGATTGAGTGTGATGATTTTATCACTCTCTTCAGAAACCTCTTCAACAGCATCAAAACTATATCTCTACAATCAAGCAAAACTCTTAGCTCGTAGCGGTATGGAAGTAGCAATTTTAATGGTTGAAAATCGAAAACTTTCAGACCCATGTCTTGAAAAACTAAATATAGAAGATGGTGACTTTAATATTTCTCTACATCTAAAATATATTGGTTCAAATTTTCCAAATTGCAACACAGCACTAAATACAACACTATCCTATCCTGACTCAAATGGAACTATTGTTATGGATGTTTTTGTCCAAACTAAATTTAAAAATGAAAACATTCTTTTTCACCGTAAAACAGTCCAGAAACCTTAAAAATTTGAAAAGAAGTTAAAATTACAGTTAGATAAACGGGAGTGACCAAATAGAGTAGGATTTCCTCTCTGAGCGTAGTCGCAGAGTCTATCTCAAATTATAGACTCTATGGTCGCTGTCACTCCGAGATAAACATATAGGTGAAAACAGGTGCAGGAGAAAAAATATAGACCAAATGTTGCTGCCGTTGTTGTTTCATCTAAATATCCAGAAAAGTGTGAAGTTTTCATTGCAAAGAGAAATGATATTCCAGATGCTTGGCAATTTCCACAAGGAGGAATTGATGAGGGAGAGACACCTCGAGAAGCTCTACTTAGAGAGCTAAAAGAGGAGATTGGAACTAATAGAGTTGAAATTATTACTAAGTTTCCAGGATGGATAACTTATGACTTTCCACCAACTCTATCAGAAAAAATGTATCCCTTTGATGGACAGAAACAGCAATATTTTTTGGTAAGATTAAAAAATGGTACTAAAGTGAATTTAGAGATTGAAAATCCTGAATTTGCTGAGTATCGATTTGTAGAGATGAATTCAGTAATTGAGAATATTAGTTATTTTAAAAGACCTATTTATAAAAGAATTTTAAACCATTTTAAAAAGGAGGGTTATCTTCTATGTTAATTGTACAGAAGTTTGGGGGGACAAGTGTTGGTTCTCTTGAAAGAATTGAGAAAGTTAGAGATAGAGTTATTGAGAGTGTAGATGCTGGAAATTCTGTTGTAGTTGTTGTTTCAGCAATGAGTGGAGAGACAAATAAGTTGGTCTCTTATGCAAAACACTTTTCAGAAACTCCAATGGAAAATGAGGTAGATGTTTTACTATCATCAGGTGAAAGAGTGACCTCATCACTACTATCCATAGCACTAAATGCAAAAGGGTATCCTGCTATTTCAATGAGTGGAAGAAAAGCTGGAATAACAACAGATATACATCACACAAAAGCTAGAATTGAAAATATAGACCCATCTTACATGAGAAAAGAGTTGGCATCTGGAAAAGTTGTAATTGTTGCAGGTTTTCAAGGTGTGAATGAGAATGGAGATGTAACAACTCTTGGTAGAGGTGGTAGCGACCTTTCAGCTGTTGCAATTGCTGGAGCATTGGAAGCTGATTTGTGTGAAATTTATACTGATGTTGATGGTATCTACACAACTGACCCAAGAATTGAACCAAAAGCGAAGAAGTTAGAGAAAGTTAGTTATGATGAGATGCTTGAAATGGCGAGTCTTGGAGCAAAAGTTCTTCAGAGTCGTTCAGTTGAAATGGCAAAGAAGTTGAATGTAAATCTAGTAACACGAAGTAGCTTTAGTAGAGCAGAGGGGACTCTAATTGCAAATGAGAGTTCTTCAAAAACTCTTTCAGGTGTAACGCTAGATAGAAATCAAGCTAGAGTTGGAATTATTGGAATTAGTGACAAGATAGAAATCTCTTCAAAACTCTTCAGTGCAATTTCAGATGCAAATATCAATGTAGATATGATTGCTCAAACTATTGGAAATAGAGATAGTGAAGTTGATGGAAAAATAAATTTGGCATTTACTCTCTCTCGTGATGAGGTTGAAAAAGCAAAAATTGTTGTTGGAGAGTTCTTAAAGCGAGGTGAAATTGAAAAGATAGAGATTGATGATATTGTAAAAGTCTCAATAGTTGGTGCTGGAATGAAAGAGAGTACTGGAATTGCTTTTCAAACTTTTGAAGCGATGTCAAATGAGAATATAAATATTATGATGGTTAGCACAAGTGATATCAAAATCTCAATGGTAATCGATGAGAAGTATGGTGAACTTGCTGTTAGAACTCTACATGAAGCGTTTGAATTAGGAGAGTAGTTATGGAACAACCTTTAGTAAGCAAAATTCGAGTAGACTCAAATCAGGCAAAAGTTGAACTTATTGGAATTCAAGATAGAAGTGGTATTGCTTCTGAACTTTTTGGCTCTTTAAAAGATACAAATATCGATATGATAGTTCAAACCATCGGACATAAAGGGAACAACTCTAAAGATATTACGAATGTAGCTTTCACTCTACCAAGAGAAGATTTAGAGAAAACTAAAAGCTCAATGGAGAAGTTTCGAGAGCAAAACAGTTTTCAAGATATGAAAATATCTGATGATGTTGTAAAAATTTCTATCATCGGAGTTGGAATGAAGTCTCATGCTGAAGTAGTTGCAAATGCTCTTCGAACTCTTTCTGAAAATAGCATAAATATTTTAATGATAAGTACAAGTGAAATTGAAATATCAATGATAATTGAAGAGAAGTTTAGTGAAACAGCCATTAAAAGTTTAGAAAAAAGTTACAATTTATAACAGAAACTGAAGAGTCATAAGAAAAGACTCTTCGCATTTGCTCAAAGAGAATTATTCCCCAAAACTTCAAATCAGATACAATTTCAACTATTTTTTTAGGAGTAAATTATGTTTGGAGATTTATTAGATAGTTTAGGTTTTGATGTTATAGATACAATTGTTGAGGGGATAAAAGAGAAAGTTGGAGATATCGATTTTGCCGAGTTTGCAGAACATTTAGACATCGATATTTTAAAAAGTCTATTTGATGATAATGAGACAATTCAAACAGCATTAGATATGCTTGGAGATGATGGACTTCAAAAAATTATTGAACAACTTTCAGGAGAATAGTTATTGTTTAGTAGATTACGAAGAGTCCGAATAAATCCAGTTTTAAGAGATTTGGTTCAAGAGAACCATTTAAGAGTAGATGATTTTATTTATCCTCTCTTTATAAAGTTTGGAGAGAACTTGAAAGAGGAAATCTCCTCAATGCCTGGTGTTTTTCAATTCTCAATAGATAGAGTTTTAGAAGAAATTTCAGATTTAAAAACTCTTGGAATCCGCTCAATAATTCTTTTTGGAATTCCAGAAACTAAAGATAGTGTTGGTAGTGATGCTCTTTGTGATAGCGGTATCATCGCCAATGCTGTCCGAGAAATCAAAAGAGTTCACCCAGATATGTTTGTAGTTACAGACTTATGTTTTTGTGAATATACTGACCATGGTCATTGTGGAATTTTAGACAACACTTCAACAGTAGATAATGATGCCACTCTGAAGATTTCTGCTCAACAAGTTTTAGTTCATGCAAAAGCTGGTGCTGATATGGTTGCTCCATCTGGAATGATGGACGGAATTATTCCAGTTTTAAGAGAAACTTTAGATGAAAACGGTTTTGAAAACTTACCAATTATGAGTTACTCAACAAAATTTAGTAGTGGTTATTATGGTCCTTTTCGAGATGTTGCGGAAAGTACACCATCATTTGGAGATCGAAGAAGTTACCAAATGAACCCTGCAAATCGTCGAGAAGCCATTGAGGAGTCTCTTATCGATGAGAGAGATGGTGCTGATATTTTAATGGTAAAACCAGCACTTGCGTATCTTGATGTTGTTCGAGATATCAGAGAAGCTACTCAAAAACCTCTTGCTGTTTATAATGTAAGTGGTGAGTATTCAATGCTCAAATTTGCTGGAAAACATGGTCTCATCGATTATGAAAAAACTCTTCTTGAAACAATGATAGGGTTTAAGAGAGCAGGTGCCAATATCATCATCTCTTATCACGCTAAAGAGGTTGCTAAACTACTGTCAAAATCTTAAAACCTCAGAAATAGGGGAGTGACCAAATAGCTTTTTCAAGGCAAAACACTCTGAGGGAGGTTCTTCCAGAACTGACCATAGAGTCTAAAAAGAAGACTCTTCTCATTCGCTCAGAGAGGAAATCCTACTCTATTTGGCTACTCCCAATTTTAAAATGTCCCTGTAAATTTTGCATTGAGTGAGTATTTTGTTTGAACCTCAGCAAGTTCAAAGATATCATTTTTGAAAATAGTTGGTGGTTTAGCGAGGACGACTTGGATTACGGCTGGAGAGCTACACTAATAGAAAATCATCGTGAGCATTGCGGTGAAATTGTATTGTGCTATCCAGTCTAATTAGCTTGAGAAATTAAAAGATAAGAGGTTCTCCTAATTCTTGCAGTTTCAGAATATATCTCTGGAGAGAGTTCCCTCACATGCTGTTGTTGTTTGGAAACTCATCTACTTATCTCCTAGCTTTTCTTGAAAAAACTTTTCTCTTTGTTCAAGGGGGAGGAGTTCGAGGGTTTCTATAAGAGATGTAGCAAAAACTGGAACTCCCCTATTCTTCCAATTATTTAAGGAGGCACTTGAAAATCCAATTATTTTTGAGAACTCTTTTAGATTTAGACCAATTAATTTGAGCCTTTTTCTTAATTCTAAGTATTCCACAACTAACCTTTTTTGAAATCATATCATATCTGTATTTAAACTCTGGATTGATTGTTTATTAAGCTATTTTCAAGAAACATCTTAATACAATTCTGGTGTCGAAAGAGAGACTGAAACGACAAAAACTAAAATTCAGGCAAGTCTCTTTTTCTAGTTATTTTTTAAATATTGAAATTCCTTGAAAATGGTAGTGAGATTATTAAAAGCTAGAAAGTCTAGCTATCCAAAATTTAACACTAGCGGATAGCTAGATTATCCTGAAAAGGATTTAATATGAATGAAATTTCAACATTCAAAGTTCCTGCTGAAATTATAGCAGATGGTAAAGTTAGAGTAGTTTTAAAAGATGGTGAACCATGGTTCGTGGCTAAAGATATTTCTAGTGCTTTAGGATATAGAGATAGCAGTGATATGCTTAAAAGACTCGATGAAGACGAAGTGTTTAAAGCGACCCGAGATAAAAGCGGGTCGTTTATTCCTAAATCTTTTTTTGGAAATCAAGGCTATCTGAACCTTATCGATGAGTCTGGTCTTTACACTTCTATTCTTGGTTCAAAAATCAAAGGTGCTAAGAGATTTAAGAAATGGGTAACAAAAGAAGTTCTCCCATCTATCCGAAAAACAGGTTCATACTCTGTAAAGGGTGAAGAACCTCAAGCAGAAGTTTCCAAAATCTCTGAAAAAGAGAGAATAGAAAACAATTTGTTGGCTCTAAAGTTTGCTCAGGACAATTTAGCAGTTTCTGATGAAGATAGAACAAGAATGGCAAGAAAGATGTTTGATACATTTGGGCTTGATACTTCTTACTTTCCAGATTTCGTTGATGGAGAAGCTACTTTCTCTTTAACTCAACTCCTTAAACAAAATGGAGTAAAGATGAGTGCAAAGAAAGTGAATACACTTCTTGAAGCTGATGGGATAATTGAGAAGAAATTTCGAGACTCTTCCAAAACAAAACTTATCAAAGATGAGAATGGTGATGAGGTAGAGATAAAGGTTCAAAAGCAGTTCTGGTCTATCACTGAAGCTGGTGGAGAGTTTGGGAAAAATGTAGTTTCTACTCATGGAAGCTCTACTGAAACTCAAGTTAGATTTTTTGAAGAGAAATTCATGGAACTTCTTGAAAAGTTGGAGATAGACTGTAATTGCCAAAAGTCATAGAGCTACACTTCCGCCTTATTGGTGGAGGTAGAAAGTAGAGGATTTTCCTCTGCTACAATTTTAGAAAGGATTTGAAATGAAAAAGCTACCAACATTAGAAGAGCTTGAGGGAAAATACAAACCTGAAGAGTTAAAAGAGCTTACAGATGAAGAGGTTTTGAAAATCTTTGAGGGTGTTGAAACTGTTTGGGACTATGAACCGACAGAGGAGGAGAAGAAACATTTAAGTCTTTTGATATTTCAAGACAAAGCTGAATATTTTAGACTTAATGGTTATCGAAAGAATAAAAATTTGACAAAAATAGCTTACCTATTTATTCTAAGAAAAGATAATGATAAAGCTGATGCATATATAAATCAAATTACCAACGAATCTGTGGTAATTCAATTATTAAAACGACAAACTGGACATGTTTAAAGAGGTATCCTAGATTTTAGAATCTAATCAAAAGAAGCTGTTTCTTCTTTTATTTCTCCAAGAACAGTTATTATTTTTTTCCTCCAATTCTCTCTTGCTCCAGAAGGAATATTTTTCTTGGATTTATCAAGAAGTCTATCAGCAGTCTCTCCCAAATAACTCTCCATACCAATTATCTTATTAAAATCAATTATATTTTTAACAAAATCTGTTTCTCTAACAGACAACTTTTGCATTAAACTTCTGAAGTTTTCAATCTCTTGTTGATAGCCCCAACCCTTTTTGAGTATCGAATTTTGGTGAGATGCTTTAATTTTCAACTTATCAGTAAATATTGTATATGTATGCCTAGCTGTTAGCTCATTTATCGTTTCCATAATTGCTAATTCTTCATCAACAGGTTCATAGCTTTTTGTAAGAATTTCTGATTGGTTGTGGAGAAATTCATGCCACAGAGCATATATAACCTGCTCTTCTGCTAATGACACGGAAATTCTTTTTTTCTCCATAATAGCCTTTTGGGTAGTCTCAAAAACTTTTAGAGCATGAGGAATAATTTTTTCATTGATATGAAGAGTGCCCTCATTGTCTGTTGACATAAGAACACGACTGTTTCGTGTATTTGCATAAAGCTCTGTAAGACTTTTATTTCCCATAAGCTCTGGATAAAAAGTTGTAAAGGTGTGAAAACTGATTTCTAAATCACTGGTATTGTCAAACTCAAAGAACATATATATTTCCTCAAATTCAAAATTTCCTTTTTTGTGAAGTTTTGATATTTCACTTCTTATTAAAGAAACACTGTCTTTATGCATTTTACAAAAATTCATAAACTCAATTAATTCTTCTATTGTTGCATTCTTCTGAACCTCTTCATTATCTCCATTTTTACAAAGTTTCTGAAAGTGTTGGACTCTTTTGTAGGCATTTTCAAAAAGAGCGAGTTGAGAAATCTTATCCCCTTTTTCAGCTCTTTTCTTTTCGATGGACTCAACTTTCTCAATATGTTCCATCTCATCACCGCACATATTGTAATCGAAGCCCTCTTCAGCAACTGTTTCGGTTTTATCTCTCTCTTGGACTTTCAAGCCCTCTTTTTTAATTTTTAAACTGATACAATATATAAAATATTATAAAGTGTTTATTATGAAAAATATTGATGTATTAGTAATTGGTGGTGGTCCTGCTGGGATTATAAGTTCTTCAACTGCAAAAGCTGTAAATCCAGAAAAAAGTGTTGGAATGGTTCGGGAAGAACCAAACTTTATGATACCGTGTGCAATTCCATATACTTTTGGAACTTTGCTTCCAGATACAGAGAAAGATATGATTTCTTCAGATGTCTTAAGAGGTGCTGGAGTTGATGTTATTGTTGATAAAATTGAAAAAGTGGATTTAGAAGAGAAAATAGCTTATAGGAAAAATGAGAGTATAAAATTTGAGAAACTTGTTTTTGCAACAGGCTCACTACCAAATATTCCAAAAATTGGTGGAGTTGATGCAGAAGGTGTTTTTGAGATTGAGAAATATAAGAGAGAAGTAGATAAGTTCAACTCCTATCTAAATGGTGTAGAAAGTAAAAATGTTGTAATTGTTGGAAGCGGTTTTATCGGTGTTGAAGTTGCTGGAGAACTTGTTCAAACTGGAAGAAATGTCTATCTAGTTGGTAGTTCAAATAGAGTTTTAAAACCAGCATTTGATGCTCCTTTTAGTGAAAAAATAGAGGAGGAGTTGCATAAATTAAATGTAAATATTATGAACTCTACTAGAGTTGAGGAGATAATTACAGAAGATGGAAAAGTTAAAGGTGTCAAATTAAATAGTGGTGAAACAATAGAGACTGAAACTGTAATTCTCTCTATCGGATATCACCCAAATAGCGAATTGGCAAAAGCCTCTGGAGTCCGAACAGGAGTTAAAGGTGGTATTTGGGTTGATGAGTATATGAGAACAAGTGTTGAAGATGTTTTTGCAGTTGGTGATTGTGCTGAAAAGAAAAACTTCCTTACTAGAGATTTGAGCAATGTGATGTTAGCCTCAACTGCAACTGCTGAAGCACGAATTGCGGGAAGCTCTCTTTACAACTTAAGATATGTAAAAGGATTTACTGGAACTGTTGCTACTTTCTCAACTGTTGTTGGAAATTTATGCTTCTCATCTGTTGGAATTACAGAGAGTGAAGCACAAAAAGAGAAGATAGATTTTGTTACAGGTGAATTTGAAATTATAAATCGCCATCCAGCAGTTCTTCCAGGTGCTACAAAACAGAAAATCAAACTTGTAGCTATGAAAAGAACTGGTGCTGTAATTGGAGGTCAAGTTGTTGGCGGAGTTGAGTCGGGAGAGCTTGTAAACCTCATCGGTCTAATGGTTGAAAACAAAATGACTATCTACTCAATTATAAATCTTCAATTCGCTACACACCCTCTGCTAACAGCTTCTCCACTCGCTTATCCAGTTGTAAAATCTGCTGAAATGATTGCTAAAAAAATAGATAGCTGTTTCATCTAAAAAAAGAGAGTAGAAAAAACTTCTACTCTATATATTTCCTATATTTCCATCATCTGGTATTTCAACTCTGTCTGGTGTTCCAACAAATTTTGTTGCTTTTTCAACTTTATCGCTTATATGCTCTTCTGTAAAATCAACAAATTTTGTAAAGTTCTTCTGAAAATTTAGTTTTACAACTCCAGTTGGTCCATTTCTCTGTTTCCCAATTATGATTTCAGCAGTCTCTTCAGGCTTCTGTTCAACTTTTGGTTCATACTTTTCACCCTTGTCTCTAGCCTCTTTTTCTCGCTCTTTCTCAGCTTTCAGACGATAAACATCATCTCGATAAACAAAAAATATTATATCAGCATCTTGCTCAATAGAATTTTTAGGTATCATATTTTGTGATACAAAACAGTGAGCTTTATCTACTGTAATATCAAAAACTTCCTCTTCACCCAACTCTTCTATCGAAACTATTTCGTCCCAATATATGTCGGAGTTTGCAATATTTGAAAGTTTTTCATCTTTTAAAACTGAAGCTATGCTCTTCATTTGTGCAATAGAGATATTGATTTTAAAAAATTTATTTCTATAGATTTGAGTCTTTTTAGAAAACTCTTTTAAGGAGATAGCACTATTTTTAAGGGCTTCATCAATTTGTTCCCAAACTATTTTATGGATAGATGAGTTTATAGATTTTGCTTTTATTCCACTCAAATAGTCTAAAAACTTATCTCTCTTTTTGCCAAGTTCTCCATAACTATTTACCCTCTTTAAAAATTTTTCAATATCATTTTTTCCTTGAACAGAAACGCGATAGTTTGGTCCATACTCTTTTCCCTGTTTCTCTTGCTTAACTATACGAATAGAGGAGACTATACCAGCTCTTAAAAGAAGAGATTGAACTGCTTCAGCAAATTTATAGCTATTAGAAGAGTAATAAACTTTCATACTAACACCATGTCTTGCAATCAATCCATTAGTTGCCCAAAGATGGTGAAGAAAGAGTTCTATCGATTTTGTGTTTCCTCTGAAAACTGCTTCTGGAACTCTTTTCTTATCAGAGCTAATTCCAAGTTTTTCATACCAGATAGTGAGAGGACTTCCATCTTCAAAACTTATATGCCACCAATTCTCTTGTTGAATAACTTTTCCCTCAATATCAAAAAGCTCTTTGGCTTTCTCTCTAACAATTTCTATGTTTTCAAAATCTTCACTTGTGTAGTGATAAGGCTGTTTTGGTGAACCCAAAAGGTGAGCTAAAAGAATAAGTTCACTATTAGAAAGGGCATTCTCTTTCGGTTCAATTTCCAAACTATCAGGAGTTGCAATCTTATCTCCAAGTTTCATCTCTCCAAGAGGTATCCAGCCATCAACTCGATAGAACTTATGATTTGCTGTAGCTTTAATACTTTTTCCACTTTTAAGAGTCATCTTATAAACTTTTCTAACTCCAGAAGAGAAAGCATTTATTACATCAAAATCTCCCATTTTCAAATTCTCACCCATAGCTCGAGTTTTAAAAGGAAGCAACTTATCTCGATTTTTGACAACCTCATCGATACGAATTCTTTCACCAGTTTCAGAATTTATAACAAGAGAGTCTCCAGTAAGACAGCCACTTTCTCGGATATCTGACATGATTGGTCTCTTATCATTTCGAGTTTCAAGACTTCTATTCAATTGGGATAGAGCTATGATTGGAATTTTAAGTTCCCTTGCTAAGAGTTTTAAACCTCGAGATATATCAGAAACTTCAATATGTCTATCTTTTGAAGCCTTAGAGTTCATAATTTGAATATAGTCTACAACGGCAAGAGATATATCTGGATTTTTAGCTTTCAACTTTCGAAGTTTTGTTCGAAGTTGGTGAATGTTCAAATTTCCATCATCATCTATAAATAGTTTGAAGCCTCGAAATCTATTCATACTCACATCTAAACTATTTAGATCCTTATCTTCCAAATCTCCAGTTCTTAAATCTTGAAGATGAATTCTAGTATCTATACTAAAAAGTCTAAGCATAAGTTGTTCGACGGGCATTTCCAGTGAGAAAAATGCAACTCCTTTTCCAGTAGAAATTGCGTTATAAACAAAATTTAAAGCAATCGCAGTCTTTCCCATTGATGGTCGTGCTGCAATGATGATGAGGTCTCCATCATTAAAACCTGTTGTCATCGTATTTAAATCTCTAAATCCTGTATCAATACCTGTTACTGTCTTATTTTCTCGCTCTTTTGCTTTTTGAAGATACTCCTCAGTCTCTTGAAGAGCCATATGTATATCTTTAAATCCTCCAGTTGTACTCTCTTGACCAATTGCATAAACTTTCTCTTCAACAAGATTTAATAGGTCTTCAGCTTCCATATCTTGTTCAAATATAGCCTCTTCAATCTCTTTTGCAACAAGAAGCAATCTTCTCTTTGTTGATTTATTTTTTAACTCTTTTATATAAAAATCCAATTTTGCAACAGGCCGTTCAAGAAAAATATAAAGAAAATCATCTTCTTTAAATTTGCTACTCTTCTCTAGCTCTATCTGCACCTCTTCTTCAGAAACTATCTTATTTTGTAATTTCAAAATTGCACTATAAACATCACGATGAAATGGGATATAGAAATCATCTGGAAAAACCTCTGATGAGAAGTCTTCAATAAATTCTGGTTGAAAAATTAAAGAAGAGAGGATAACTCTCTCTATCGATTTATTAAAAATTCTTTGATTTGGTAACTCCAAATTCTCTCCAAAGTTTTTCAAGAATTATAATAATTTCTCCTTTTTCTGAAAGAAATTTAAATCTCTAAATTGTAGATAAATATAATATGTAGAAATACATATCATAAAATGATTTAAATTATTTTGTGTTAGAATTACAAAAATTTTTTCAAGGATTCTTATGCCAAGAATTTTCGTAGGTTTACTCCTGAGTTTTTCAACTCTTCTTTTTGGAAATGTTGATGTTTCATCTTGTCAAGAGAGTGAAAATGTAGTTTCTCTCTATGTAAAACCTTTTAATGATAAAGGTAGTAACTTTTTATCAGAAAACAGAGAAGTTTTCTTTCTTATGGAGAAAGATGGAGAGTATGAGTGTGCTAAACTTGTTTTCCAAGAGACTCTTCCAGAAACTCTTGCCGATTTCAAACTTGAGCTTATCTTAAATAAAAAAGATACTCTGTTTGCCGATGGAGAAGAATTAACTGCTAAAATTAAAGCGACAAATATCGGGGAAAGTATTGGACAAGGTTTAACACTTAATGCAAAAATAACTGGTCTTTTTGATGTTTCAAGAGATATTTCTGATGTTGTTGTAAACAGTAATGAAGAGATAGTTTTTCCATTCACTTTTCCAATTACTCAAAAGAAGAATTTAGAAATATACTCTCTTCAAATTGAGCTTTCTGACGAAAATGATAATGTGTGGAGAGAGAATGTAAAGATACCTGTTCACAAAGATACTGTAACTCTACACATCGCTTCTAAAGATGGAAGGAACATTCAGGGAGCTATTACATCTCCAAATGGAACTTCTACTTATTTCAATACTGCAGAGAGTAGTTTTGAGCTTCCAACTCTAAATCCTGATGAAAACTATCAAGTAACTTTTGTAAATTACCACAATAGAGGAGCTTTTTACGGACTATCACTAGATAGAGATATTATAAATTTGAAACATGCTAGAAATAAATCTGAAAACATCGACTTCTCAATCTCTAATGGTGAAGAGAAAAGCAGTTGGCTTTCTGGTTCTGATATAGATGTTTGGAACATAACAACTATAGAGACAGAAGAGACTGCTGAAGAAATTCTTAATAAAGAGGTAGAAACTGAAGCTCAAGAAGAGACACTTAAAACTGGACTTGTAGCTCATTACGAATTTGAAGGAAATAGTAATGACTCTTCTGAAAATGGTAACAATGGTGTTGCACACAATGTAACTTATGTTGATGGAGCAATTGGACAAGCTGGTAGTTTTGATGGAAGTAGTTTTGTTGCATTAGATGAAAAAATAAAAACAGACTATACATCTCTTTCTGCTTGGTTTAAAACTGACTCTACAAAAAGTGGACATGAAAATGCTATGCAACTTATTAGACTACGATATTATGGATATGGAGTAATGCTAAATTCTGGAGAAGCTGGAAAGTTATCTGTTGGTCTTAATGTACACGCTTCACAAAATTATCGGTTCTCATCTGAAGAGACAAACTTTAATGACAACAATTGGCATCATCTGGTTATGAACTACTCAGTTAATGGTTTTCAAATATTTGTTGATGGTGAACTGGAGTATGAAGCAAATGATAAAACAAACTCTCCTATTTATCACACAGCAAATGGTGGATACAGTATAGGAAAAGATGGTAATCACCCATCTGACTACTTTCAAGGTCTTATTGATGATGTAAGAATTTACGATAGACCTCTTTCACAAGCAGAAGTTGAAACTCTCTACAATATGGGAGAATAGAAATATAGAAGAGTCTTTAAAGGCTCTTTTCGTCATTTCGATATGAGCGTAGCGATTGAGAAGTCTTAGAAACTACTAAATAAAAGATTTCTCACCTGAAAGGGTTCGAAATGACATAAAAATACTCTATCTAAATCATAAGTTCATGAAGATTTATATTGAAGTATCCGACTCCATCTTTGGAGAGAAGTTCAGAAATTGTGGAGATAAGCTCTTTTTCTCCAGAAGTTTGGAATATCTCTCCACCATCTACATTTCCAATTACAATTGCAATTGCTGAATTTAGATTTAGGCTATCTTTATAGTAGTGCATATTTTTCAGTATTTCAGTTCGATTGCTCTCAAAAACTCTAAATTTCGCATCTACAATAAATCTCTTTTTATCATACTCTATAAAAAAGTCTGGACGAAAAGGAATTTTGCTATAAGACTCAAAAATGTGTTGATAGTATATTCTTGCTCCATTTTTGAATTGGATAAAAGCTCTATCATACTCTTCATCTTTAACTCTTAAGCCTCTATCTATGCTCTCTTTTTCAATTTCTCCAAATAGCTCTATAAGTTTTACAAATACAAAATATTCCCACAATGAAGAGATATCTTTTAGAGAGATAGCCATATCAATAGAGTTTAAAAAAGAGGGTCTGAATGAGAAATATAGACGATGATATAAATCAAAAAATTCCTTGTATCCACTTCTTTTTAAAAGAACTTGAGAGTTATATGGAACCATCTGCATTTCACCAACTTTCTCAAGAGGAAAATCCAACTTGAAACTCTCTAACTCATTTTTTAAACTTTTAATCAGAATTCTCTGAACAGGAATATCTTTTGTAAAGTTTATTAAATTTTCTAATAGAAAACTTAGTTCTGAAATAAAAAATTTTAGAAATCTATTTTCAACTGTATCTACACTTTCAAAATTGTCATACTGAAGAACTTTTATCGGTTTCTTTGGAGAGTCTCCATACCAATTTTGGGGATTTTGAAGAGTATCGAGAAGTATTGTATCGTCAATATAGGATACAGAAGCGTAATCTCGATACACCTCATTTTCTACTAAAACTCTGTGAGGATTTTTAGCAATAGCATTAAGTGCATAGATTGTACTATCTCGAAATTGAAGAATTGTATTTAATTGGAAAATTAGGCTTCCCTTTCCAAAAGAGGTTTTTACTAAACCTATTCGGGTTGGAAAGAGTTGAAATAGAATATCTTCGTTGAAATGGCGAATTACTCTATTGAAAATATTTGTGAAAAGAGAATTGTAATCTTCACTGTTTTCCAAATCTAAAAGAGTCTCTATCTTTTTAGGAATGTAGAGTGTTTCACCAAAGTATCCACAAAAATCTCTTAGTTCTACACTGTTTCCTGTTCTAAGAACTTTTCCCTTTTCATGAAGAGAGTTTAAATATGATATATCAACTCCATCAGGCAACTCAATATTTTCACCAAAGTAGAAAAATTTTATCAAAAGAAGACCTCATCAACAGAATAGCCCTCTCTCTCTAAAAGTTTTCTAAGTTGGAAACTTTGTGGAAGCTCTATTGTCTCATAGCAGATAATGATTTTCTCATACTCTACTAAATTGTAAAGAAAATTGTCTATCTCTTCAAAATAGTTGTCTTTAAAAGATAGCTTTGACTCTATCACTCCATCAACATTTACTGGGCTTCGTGTTGTAGCTTGAAAATAGACATCTACTCCAACTTTCTCAAGATATTTCGCCAAAAGATAAGGTGGATACATAAACTCTGAAGTTCCTAAAACTAAAACCCTCTTTCCAGTTAGTTCTTGCAAATTTAGAAATGAGAAATCTAAATCTAATTTCTTTAAAACTCCAAATCTTCCAAAGTTTTTAAAAACCAAATTTTTAGCTTTCGGATTTTCCGAAACAACTTTTGGAATCTCAAACTCTTTTGAAGTAAATTCAAACTTTCCAGAGTGTAGTGAAAGAAATTTCACATCAGATTTTACTTCACTCCAATCCAACATTGAGATACTAAAATAGTTTGCATTTGGAAATATAGTTTTAAGTTCTTTCACTATGTTTAGAGTTGTCTTTCCTGTTGAAACCTCATCATCTACAAGAACTATATTTTCAAAATCTAATGGAAAGTCTGGTTTATACAAAATGTGAGAGGGGGCGTGAGAATGCTCCTCTCGAAATTCAAGTAATTTCTCTTTTGAAGTCTGATATCGAGTTGTGTGAATATAAAATGAGTTTTCTAAAAATAGCTCTTCAAAAACTCCTTGTCCAAGAGCTGTGGCAGTCTCTGCAAAACCGATAAAAAGAGTCTTTTTAGAATTATCTATCTCTTCTAAAACTTTCTCTTTCATCTCTCTAAAATTCTTCTTCATTACACTTGGTTTTGTTGGAAGATGTTTTCCAAGAACTCTGCTTACAAAAAGAAATCCTCTCTTTCGATTCATTCGAGAACCAAAAGAGATAAGAGAATTTAGTTTTGGAGAATCCTCAAATTCCAGAATTCCAGTTTTTAGATGAACTACTTTTTTCGACACTTCTCTATCTTCTCCCAATGCTCATTTACCTCTTTATCCTCTTTTCCAAAACCATCTACAACAATTTTCATATTCTTTTTAGCTTCTTCACACTTTCCCAACTTATATTGTCCCCAAGCGAGAGAGTCCAAAATATAGAGAGATTCTGGGTCAAGTTCTAAAGCTGATTTCACATATTTCACACCATCAGCAACTCTATAATCGTGGTCTATCATTAGATATCCGAGATAGTTATAAAAAGAGGCATCACCCAATTCTGAAACAACTTTTTCAAGTTTTGAAATAACAGTTTTGAAATCATGATTCAACTCATACTCAAAAATAGCATTTTGAGCTAAAAGAAGAGGTTGTTTAGTTTTTTCATACAGTTTTTGAGAGAGTTCAAATCCCTCTTTATACATCTTTTTTGACATATAAATTCTAATAAGAAAGTCATCATTAAATTTGCTATCTTTTAGAAAAGAGATAAGTTTATCTATCTGATTTGAACTATTATAGATATTTATAGTGGCTCTTGCAAATTCAGGGTTTCTGCCCTCTTTCTCATAAATCTCTCTATAAATGTCACCTGTTTCACCAAACTTGTCAGTTATGTAAAGCATATTGGCAAGAGTGCTACTAACTTGATAGTTGTAAGAGTTCTCTTTTTTATGAGTTTGAAGAAACTCTATTCCAGCTTCAAGTTTTCCTAAACCTCGATGAAGTATTTTAGCTATTGAAACAGCAAGATTTGGGTCTTTGGAAATTTCATAAGCCTTTTCAATATACTCTAAAGACTCTTCAAGTTTTCCATCTTGATAATATATTTCACCTAGAACTCGATAGTCTAACTCTTCAAGTTTCTCCAATTTTAGTAAGATATTTTTAGCATTTTCAAAGTCTTGAAGACCAAAATAAGCAGTAGCCAACTCTCTGTGGTGAATATCATCTTTTGGAAGTTGAAGTGCTTCAAATTCATCAACACTTTTCTTAAACTCTCCTAAGTAGTTTAGAAGTCTTAAATACTCTACTGAATAGATTGGGTCTTTTGTCTCTAAAAAAAGTTTCTTAAATCCCTCAGTGCTTCCAATCACATCACCTCTCATCTGCATATCTAAAGAGAGGAGCAGAGTAAAGTTTTCATTTGTTGATGAGGTTCTCTGTTTTACAACTTTATCAGCATGAACAGAAGAGCAGTTTGTAAAAAAGAGAAGCAGAATTAGAAATAGAAAAGTATTTTTTATCATATTTTTAAAATATTGATATTGTGATTTGTATAGATGCATAAATCTCCAGCTATTGAGAGAGACTCTTTTACAAGTTCTTCAGGAGAGAGGTAAGAATGTTTTTGTAAAGCTCGAGCGGCGGAAATTGCAAAATTCCCACCACTACCAATAGAAGCAATCGCCTTATCTTCAGGCTCTACAACATCACCATTTCCTGTTAAGATATAGATGTTGTCAAGATTTAAAACTATCATCATAGCTTCCAATCTTCTTAAAACTTTATCTTTTCTCCAAGCCTTTGAGAAATCTATAACAGCTTTAACTAAATCTCCCTTTCTTTGAGAAAGAAAACCATCGAACATATCAAACAAATTCATTGCATCAGCTGTACTTCCAGCAAATCCTGCCAAAATTTTTCCATTGTGGAAAGTTCTAATCTTATTAGCATTATGTTTCAAAACAGTATTACCAAAAGTGACCTGTCCATCTCCACCTATTACAGCTTCTTTATCAGTTCGATATGCCAATATAGTCGTAGCCTTAAACATAAAACCTATTTAGCCTCGATTTCTATATTTAAATTTCCGTGAATTCCGTGTCCTAATTTGATATCCAGTGTATAAACTCCAGTATGTTTTAAAACATGAGTCTCTATATTTTTCTTATTCAACTCAACTCCAAACTTCTCTTTATAACCATTTACAATATCATCTTTTGTAACAGCACCAGAAAGAGCTCCATTTGCTCCAGCTTTTCTCTGGAAAGCTATTCGAAGAGAGGAGAGCTTTTCAGAAAGTTCTTTTGCTTCAGCAATCTCTTCTGCTTCTCTCTTTTGAGCCTCTTTTTTCTCAACTTCAAAAGTTTTTACTACCTCATCAGTAGCAACTTTTGCAAATCCTTTGGCTACAAGGAAATTTTTTCCATAACCATCTTTAACCTCTTTAACTTCCCCTTTTTTACCTGTTCCTTTAACATCTTTTAAAAGTAAAACTTTCATTTAAAACTCCTATCTTCTTTGAAAATCTCTTTTGCCTCGACTTCGATACTCTCTTCTATCTCCAAAATCTCTGTTATCTCTTCTTCTAGAGAAGTGTCTGTTTCCACCTCCACCGTGTCGTCTTCGTCCATCTCTTCGACCACCTTTTCCGCCACTGTTAGAGCTATACTTCTTAATTCTCTCGATATCTTCAAGGCTCTTTCCAATAATATCTGAACCCTTGATTTTGTAATCTTCTGCCAACATGGAAGCGAGTTTATAGAGTAGAGTTCTATCATCAAAGCTATTTTCAAGTTCTCTTACAAGAGCTGCACCATCTTCTGTTGCCTCTTGTTCATTCACTTTATTAACAAAACTTCCTAACTTTTTCTCTTTAACCTCATCAATATTTGGAACAACTTTTGTAATCAGTTTTGCACCAATAGATTTCTCTATCTTTTGAAGTCCTCTAAATTCTGATGGAGTAATTATTGAAACAGCAGTACCATCTCTACCAGCTCTTCCTGTTCTACCAATTCTGTGAACATAACTCTCACTATCAAAAGGAATATGGTAGTTGAAAACATGGCTAACATCAGAAACATCTAATCCTCTTGAGGCTACGTCTGTTGCGATAAGTATCTCTATCTGCCCTTTTTTAAACTCTCGAATTGTTGTCTCTCGAACTCTCTGTTCAATGTCTCCATGAAGACCTTTTGCTAAAAATCCTTGAGAATTTAAGTGTGAAGCTACTCTATCAACCTCTTTTTTAGTTCTACAAAAGATGATAGATTTTACTGGGTTCTTATAATCTATAAGTCGAACCAAAGCTTCATCTCTCTCTCTCTCTTCAACAACATAATAAGATTGAGTTATATTCTCGTTTGTAACTTTATCTTTTGTAATAGAGATAACTTTTGGGTTCTCTAAAAATCTATCTGCAAGGGTTCTTATCTCTGGAGGCATTGTTGCTGAAAAAAGTAGTGTCTGTCTATTTGATGGCATGTATGAGAAAATCTCTTTAATATCTTCTAAAAATCCCATGTCTAACATCTCATCAGCTTCATCAAGTACAACAACTGATGGGGAAATATCAATAGGTTCTGCCACTTTACCTTTTATTAGGTCTAAAAGTCTTCCCGGAGTTCCAATCACCACAGAAGCATTCTTAATATGCTCCAACTGTCTTTTGTATGATGAACCACCATATATTGTAGCTGTTCTAATTCCAAGAACTCTACCAAATCTGAAAATCTCGTCACTTACCTGAATTGCCAACTCCCGTGTTGGAACTACTACTAAAACTTCTACACTTCCATCTAACTCTAAACCTGAAAGAGCTGGAAGCCCAAATGCTGCTGTCTTTCCTGTTCCTGTATGGGCTTGTGCTACTACATCTCGTCCCTCTAAAACTGCAGGGATTGCCTCTATCTGAACAGGACTAGGTTCTGTAAAACCTGCTCTAGTTATTGCTGTTAAAATCTCGGTTCTTAAACCAAATTCTTGAAAAGTCATATTTATCTTTAAATTTTATTTTAAGTGCCTAATCAAAATTAATGTCATCTTTTTTATGCCTATCTTTTCACTCTGAGCGAATGTTAAGAGTCTAAACTCTATGGTTGTAAGCCATCTCAAAGAGTTTTTCTCAAATTTTTATGTCATTTATTCTGCTCTAGCACTTATTGGTAGCAAACAGTTGCCGAATTATAGCTGAATTCTCTTTTTGAAAATTTCAAACTTTTTGTTTTTCACTATCAGTTATAATAGGATAAAATTAACACAAAAATAATCAAGGGTTAAACTATGGCCGGAATTGAAGGTTGGGTAGATTTAACGGGAACCATATTTGGTCTCTCAATGCTCTTTTTCTTTGTTGTTGGATATTTCTTTATCGCAACAGAAGAGAAATTTGAAATAAACAAGGCAAAACCTGCACTCTTTTTAGGAACTTCTATGTTCATTATGATAGGAGCTTATTATGCTATAAATGGTTTCGACCTCCACCCTCTCGAACATGAACTCGACCATCTAATTTTAGAGATTGCTGAGATATTCTTTTTCCTTTATGTTGCAATGACATTTATCGAAGCTCTTGTAGAGAGACAAGTTTTTGAAGTTCTAAAATATAAACTTATCTCTAAAGGATACTCTTATCGACAGCTTTTCTGGATAACTGGTTTTATCGCATTCTTTTTAAGTCCAGTTGCAGATAACTTAACTACGGCTCTAATTCTTTCAACAGTTCTTATTACACTTGAGAAAGACAGAATTGATTTCTTAGTTCCTGGAGCAATAAACATTGTTGTTTCAGCAAATGCTGGTGGAGCTTGGTCACCATTTGGAGATATCACAACTCTTATGGCGTGGACTGCTGAAAAGGGAACTTTTACAGACTTTATGTTCCTGTTCCCAGCATCTATTTTAGGTTGGTTAGCTACTGCAATAATTCTTGCAAGATTTGTTCCTAATGATAAGCCAAAAGAGTTAGATAGTTCAGAAAAAGCTCCTCATATTCTTCCTGGTGGAACAACTATCATCTTTTTAGGAATTTTTACAATTGCTACGGCTGTAATTGGAAAACAGTTTTTACACTTTCCTCCAATGTGGGGTATGCTTTTCGGTCTCTCTGTATTAAAACTTTACGCTTATAGATTGAAACAAGCTAAAAAACACTCTCCAAATATTTTTGGTGCTATCTCTCACATTGAACATGATACTCTTATCTTCTTTGTTGGTATTCTTGGTGCAGTTGGTGCTTTACACTTTATCGGTTTCCTTGATTTAGCAGTGAAACTTTATGATGAGTTCTCTCCAACAGCAGTAAATATTGGGGTCGGTTTCCTCTCAGCAATTGTTGATAATGTTCCTGTTATGAGTGCTGTTTTAAAAGCTAGTCCAGACCTTGGACTTGACCAGTGGATGCTTGTAACACTTACAGCTGGAGTTGGTGGAAGTCTTATCTCTTTTGGTTCTGCCGCTGGAGTTGGTGTTATGGGAAGAATGCACGGAATTTATACTTTTGGTGCACATATGAAATACGCTTGGACTATTCTTATCGGATATATCGTCAGTGTTGCTGTTTGGTATGTTCAGTATGAAATTTTAGAGTTCTATATTAAACCATAGTAAATTTAGGGGGGAATTCTCCCCTCTTTAAAAACCTACAACTCTCTTCACAACCTATATGTCATTTCGAACCCTTTTGGGTGAGAAATCTTTTACATCACTTTGAGTAAAAATAAGTGGGATTGACCAAATAGAAGATTTTCATCTCTCAGAAACTAAATTCTGGTGTTGAGCGGAGTCGAAACATCTGAAAGGATACCTCTCCATTCCGCTTTGCTCCAGTCGAGGTGACAGGAACAGCTATTTTGTCACTCCCCGATTTAGCTATTTTGTTAGAATTCCTGAAAAAGGAACTACATGTCAAAAATGTGGTCAGGAAGATTTGAAGAAGAGTCTTCATCTCTTTTAGATAAATTCAACGCCTCAATTCCATTCGATAAAAAACTTTACAAAGAAGATATTCAGGGTTCAATTGCTCACGCTACGATGCTTGGAGAAGTTGGAATTCTCTTAAAAGAGGATAGTTTAAAAGTGATAGATGCACTAAAGCAAGTTGAAAAAGAGATTGAAAAAGGAGAGTTTGATTTTCAAATTTCTGATGAAGATATTCACATGGCAATTGAGAAAAGAATTACAGAAATTGCTGGAGATGTTGGAAAGAGACTTCATACAGCTCGAAGTAGAAATGACCAAGTAGCCACAGATTTTCGTCTTTTTGTGCAAAATAAAAGCAAGGAACTTTCCAAACAGATTTTAGAACTTATAGATGCTCTTTTAGATATTGCTGAAAAACATACAGAGACTTTAATTCCAGGAATGACTCATCTTCAACACGCTCAACCAACAAATTTTGGATATCACCTCATCGCCTATGTTTCAATGTTCCGTAGAGACTATTTAAGATTTATAGACTCTATCAAAAGAAACTCTGTATCTCCTCTTGGTTGTGCAGCTCTTGCTGGAACTCCTCACAATATAGATAGAATTAGAACAGCAAACCTTTTAGGTTTTGATGAGGTTTCTCAAAACTGCCTCGATACTGTAAGTGACCGAGATTTTGCTTTAGAAATTCTTTTCAATATCTCTACTCTCTTTGTTCATATCTCAAGACTTTCAGAAGAACTTATTTTATGGAGTAGTTATGAATTTGGATTTGTAACTTTTTCAGATGCCTACTCAACTGGAAGTTCAATTATGCCTCAAAAGAAAAATCCAGATGTTGCCGAACTTCTTCGAGCTAAAAGTGGTAGAGTAAATGGAAATCTGATTTCACTACTTACAGTTATGAAAGGATTGCCTCTAGCTTACAATAAAGATATGCAGGAAGATAAAGAGGGTGTTTTTGACTCTGTTGAAACAGCAGAAATATCTTTAGAAATTCTTACAGAGTCTCTTAAAACTTTGAAAATAAATTCTGAAAAGATGGAGAAAGCTACTGAAGTTGGACATCTTACAGCTACTGATTTAGCAGACTACTTAGTGAAACAGGGTGTCCCTTTTCGAGAAGCTCACTTTATAACAGGTGAAGCTGTTGCAAAAGCCGAAACTCTTGGAGTAGATTTGAGTAAAATAGAATTTTCTGAACTTCAAAAGATAGATTCAAGAATAGAAGAAGATGTAATTCCTACTCTCTCTCTTCGAAACTCCATGAACTCTCGAAACTCTTTTGGTGGTACAGCTTCTAAAGAGACAAAACGACAAATATCAGATTTTAGAAATTGGAGAATAAGATGTACTTCGGAGTAAATATTGACCATATTGCAGTTTTAAGAGAAGCGAGAAGAGTAAATTCTCCTAACCTCATCGATACACTATCACTTGTAGAGCGAGGTGGTGGAGACCAAATCACAATTCATCTCCGAGAAGATAGAAGACATATTGTCGATTTTGATGTTGAAAACATCATTCAAAACTCTGTCCTACCTGTAAATCTTGAGATGTCAATCTCTCCAGAAATTGTTGAAATCACAAAAAGAGATAAACCAAATCGAGCTACAATAGTTCCTGAAAACCGTAATGAGGTTACAACAGAAGGTGGTTTGGATTTAAAAAGAAATTTGCATAGAGTTGAAGTTGCTGTAACAGAATTACATAAAAGAGATATTGAAGTCTCCCTTTTCATCGACCCAAATATAGAAAGTATAAATTTTGCAAAAAAGTTGGGAGTTGAAGCGATAGAGTTCCACACTGGAAAATTTGCAAACCTTTTTGGAATGCTCTACACAAATCTTCGAAACTCTCACCATAAAATTCCTGAACTTCTCAAAAGTAGAAAAGAGCTGAAATCAGAATTAGAGAAAGAGCTAGAAAACTTAGAAAATAGTTCCAAATCTGTAAAAGAACTTGGAATTCGAGTTGCCGTTGGTCACGGTCTGAACTATCAAAATATAAAACTAATTCGAGAAATTCCTGAAATTGAAGAAGTTAATATTGGTCAAGCAATTGTTGCCCGTTCAGTTTTTGTCGGATTAGAAAAAGCTGTTGCTGAAATGCGAGAACTTTTGTAAAAAACTTGGAATCAAAAGCTAAAATTCCAAATCTGGAATCCAAGCTCAGATTCCAAATAGATTTTATTTTTCTATAAAAAAGGAGTCTAAATGGAAATTTCCAAAGGCTCTTCCAATTGATTCAAACATTTTGGGATGCTTCTCTTCAAGCTCTCCTAACATCTCTTTCATCTCAAATCGAAGATGTGGCTTTTTTACATCGAACCTCATCGATGGACAGGCTTCATCTCCAATTGTTGGAAGTCCTGATTTTATAGCACCATCAAAAAGTTGCCTTTCACGAACTTTAATTAGAGGACGGATAACTTCCAAGCCATTTCCAGCAACATATTTTGGAGGTAGAGACCTCATTGTACTGTTATAAAACATATTCATAAAAAAACTTTCAATAGCGTCGTCAAGATGGTGACCCAAGGCAACTTTATTAAATCCCAATTTTTCAGATGCTGAATAGATAGCTCCTCTTCTCATTCGAGAGAAAAAAGAGCAGTAAGAACTATTTTCTCTTATCTTATCAGTAGCGATATCATAAATTTCTGTTTTATATATCTGATGAGGTATATCATACTGTTTTGTATGTTCTTGAAGTTTTGAGAAATCTTCACCCATACCGTAATCTACTGTCACAGCAACAAATTCAAAATTGTAAGGTGCGTGTCTGTGGATATGTTTTAAAATATGAGCTAACATTAGAGAGTCTTTTCCCCCACTCAATCCCAAAACTATCTTATCACCCTCTCCTATAAGTTTAAACTCTCCATTTGTCTTTCCAACTTTTCGCAAAAGTTTCTTACTTATCTCAATTCTTGGACTTTTCAACTATTTTCACTTTTTGCGAAATTTTACACTCTCAACTATAATTACATTAAAAAATGAAAAATACCTATTCCGCAACAATTTTTAAAATCTACTTTCCAGAAGAGAAATATTACATACAAGATAAAGCTAAAGAGTTATATGAGATATTTGACAAACATGAGGTTTATAGCAAATTTGACGAGACTCAAATCGGAGAGTATCACCTATACAGACAATTGGATTATAGAAAAGATGGTACAGATTTTATCTCTATCGATTTCAAATCAAAAATCTACTTAGAAGATGTTTTAGATGGCACAGAAGAGTTTTCAGAGAAACGCCTTATAAATATATTTTCAGGAAAAAGTCCAAAGTTCTCATCTGTTCTTTGGGAAGAAGTTGGTGAAAAGAAAATAGAAGAGACAAAACTCTATCTTACTTCAAGATATCCTAAGAAGCTAAAAGAGATACTAGCTATTTCTAAAACAAAATATCTATACAGAGATGAAAATGGATATATCTATTTTCCAAACTTTTTAAGAAAAAAGGTTTTTATCGAATACTCTGAAGCTCTTCAAAAAGAGATAAGAAACTATTATAGTCTAACTCCAGTAAATAGAAGACAAATAATTGGCAGAGAGTGGATAAAAAAAATAAAACCCATTCTTGAGAGAGAGAACATATCTCTCAAGATAGTAGGAGATTTCAAAGAAGTAGAGAGACCAACTTTTATAATTGGTGGAAATAGAGTTGTTGAAAAAATAAAAGATTATGATATTACAAACCAATTGAAGAGATACGGTTTTTACAAAAGTTCAGGAACTTACAATTTAGCAATTCTCGATATAACTGGAAAAATAGAAGAGGGATTTGTTCAAAATGCTCTATGGGAATTTCCAGTTTTAGAGAGATATTTTACTCAAGCTGATATACGAAAACTCAATAGATTTGAACTGGAAAAGAAGAGTAGAGATTTTGTAAAGAGTTTAGAGAAGAGAGGGAAATTTCTTCCAGTTATTGTCTTTGAAGAGAAAGGTGATATGTATCACCAAATCAAAAATGCGATGTTGCAGGAGTCATTTCCAACTCAATTTATAAACAAGAAAAATTTAGAAAAGGGACAATCTGCAACTTTACTAAATATCTTTCTTCAAATCTCTGCTAAATATGGAGATACTCCCTATATTTTAAACAAGAAAAGAGAAGTAGATTTTTATGTTGGTTTTGATGTTTCAAGAATGAAAAAAGAAGAGAAGATGCTAAATCGTTCTGGTGGTGTTTACTTCTTTTCAGAGAATGGAGAGTTTCTTGCAACAAAGAAAGTGGAGATGCTTGGAGAGAAAATTAGAGATGATGAGGTTTCTAAACTCTTTTCAGCAAAGAAATTTTCAGGTAAAAAGATAGTAATTCATCGGGACGGTAATAAACCAGAAAATGAAGTTGAAACTTTAAGGAGATATTTCAAAGCAAATGATATAAAAGCTCATATTGTCTATATAACTAAAAGCCCGTCTGTTCGAGTTTTTGAAACTACAAAAGGAGTTTCAAACCCTGCAAAAGGAGTCTGGTTAGAGTATTCTGAAAACAGGGCAATTGTTGTTACTACAAATAGTAAAGTTGGAACAAAACAGCCTCTGAAAGTTGAGTACATAGCTCTCAATGATGAGAAGATGGATTTTGAAAAAGTTATAAAAGATATTTTTGATTTTACATATATGAGTTATGGTTCATATCAAGATACCAGATTACCAGCAACTGTTCACTACTCTCATAAAATATCTAAGTTTCTTAGTTATGGTGTTGAACCAAATAGCGAAGTATTCCAACACATATATTGGATATAAGAAAGAGAGAAGTCTTGAAAGTTACATATCAGTTTCATTACTACCTTAATTCGTTAAAATTGGAAGCGAATTAAAATTTTATGAAAGGAGCGATGATTTTCCTAATTCATCGAACTATATGAGTATTCCTATAAAGAAATATGATGCCATCGTTGTTGGGGCAGGTCTTGCAGGTAATGCTGCAGCGATGGAACTCGAAAAGCATGGTCATCATGTCGCAGTTCTAACGAAACTTCACCCACTCCGAAGCCATTCTGGTGCTGCTCAAGGCGGAATTAACGCTGCTCTAAGCGAAGAAGATAGTGTTGAACTTCACATGTTTGATACAGTAAAAGGTAGCGACTATTTAGCTGACCAAGATGCTGTTGAACTTCTCTGTTCCAAAGCTCCTGAAACTGTCCGATGGGCGGAAAGAATGGGTGCTGCTTTTTCAAGAAATGAGAAAGGTGAAATTGCACAACGACCATTTGGAGGACAGAGCAAACCTCGAGCATGTTATGCTGCTGACCGAACAGGAATTGCACTTCTTCAAGCAACTTACGAACAAGCTCACCGTGCTGGAGTCGACTTTTTAGATGAGTGGTATGTAGCTGACATTGTCTATCACGATGGAAAAGTGAATGGAGTTGTCGCTTTTAATATCCGAAATCTTGAAGAGAAAGTTATCTTTCACACAAAAGCGGTAATGTTTGCAACTGGTGGTTATGCAAGAGCATTTAAGATAAATTCTAACGCCCATGCAAATACTGGTGATGGTCTTTCGATTGTTGCAAGACATGGTCTGCCACTTGAAGATATGGAGTTTGTTCAGTTTCACCCGAGCGGACTTGCGGGAACAGGAATTCTAATTTCAGAAGCAGCAAGAGGTGAGGGAGGTCTTCTCTACAACTCAGAGGGCGAAAGATTTATGAAAAACTACGCTCCTGAAAAGATGGAACTTGCTCCAAGAGATGTTGTAAGTAGAGCTATTACAAAAGAGATACATGAGGGTCGAGGAGTTGGAGAGAGAAAAGATGCTGTTTATCTCGACTTGACTCATCTTGGAAAAGATAAAATCATGACTCGACTTCCAGAACTTCGAGATTTAGCACTCACTTTCCTTGGGCTTGATATGATAAAAGAGCCAATTCTAATTTCTGATACAGCTCACTACTCAATGGGTGGAATTCCAACAAATATTCGAGGTCAAGTTCAGAAAGACCACGACGGAAACCTAGTAGAGGGCTTCTATGCTGCTGGTGAGTGTGCATGTGTCTCTGTTCATGGTGCAAACCGACTCGGTGCAAACTCTGTTCTTGAAGCTCTTCTTTTTGGAAAACATGTTGGAATTGAGATGAGCAAAGATATTGACTCACTAGAGTTTGGGGAAGTTTCCGAAGTTGATGCTGAAAGTATGGAAAAAGAGATTTCTTGGGTTCTTAAAAACAACGGAACAGAGTCTGTTTCAAAAATTCGTGATGAACTTCAAGAGACAATGTCTGAAAATGCTGGAGTTTTCCGAACAGAAAAGAGCTTGAAAGCACAAATCGAAGTTATAAAGTCTCTGAATGAGAGATTTAAAAATATCAGAATTGAAGATAAATCGAGACTTTTCAATACAGAACTTCAAGAGGCGATAGAGCTTGGACATATGCTTGAGTATTCAAGTTTCATTGTTGAGGGTGCATTGTATCGAGAAGAGAGTCGAGGCGGACATTTCCGAGAAGATTTCCCAGCTCGAAATGATGAGATGTTCCTCCACCACACAATGGCTTATATGGAGAAAGATGGTAGTTTAAGACTTGAGAAAATGCCTGTTACACTAGGTCGTTTTGAAGTGAAAGAGAGAGTATATTAATGGTTGTAAAATTTAAAGTTTTTCGATTTAATGGAGATACAGATGTTCTTCCTTACTATAAGGAGTACAAATTAGAGGTTTCAAAAGAAGATGTAGTTCTCGATGTTCTAAACAGAATTAAGTGGGAATTTTCTGGAAGTCTCTCTTATCGAAGAAGTTGCCGACACGGGATTTGCGGTTCTTGTGCTGTAAAAGTAAACAATAAGGGTGTTCTTGCTTGTAAAGAGCGAATTTACGACCTTATCGATGTTTTCGGAAAAGAGATGACTATCGATCCTCTTTCAAAAGAGAGAGCAGTTAAAGACCTCATCATCGATAAGAAAGATTTCTGGGATAAGTATGATGAGGTTCAACCTTACTTAGAAGCTGAAGTTGAAGAGTATCCAACAAAAGAGAACATCGTTTCTCAAAAAGAGGCTGGACAACTTCTTGACGCCGACTACTGTATTCAGTGTGGAGCTTGTTACTACTCATGTCCATCTGTTGAAGTAAATTCAGACTATCTTGGACCAGCAGCTCTTGCAAAAGCGTATAGGTTCAATTCTGATGTTCGAGATGATGCAAAACTTGAAAGACTTGAAACTGTAAATGAAATCGGTTCTGGAATTTGGGACTGTGTCAAATGTTTTGAGTGTGCTGAAGTTTGTCCAAAAGAGGTAAATCCAATTGAGAAAATCACAAAACTTCACCTTCAAACTTTTGAAGAGGGTGTAGCTGATAACAATGTGGCAACTCGACACGCAGTCGGATTTAAACACTCAATCCAGAAACATGGTCTTCTCGATGAGGGCGGTTTAGTTCTCTACTCTGAAGGTCCTTTAGGAATGGCTAAACATATTCCTGCTGCTATTGGAATGCTCAAAAATGGGAAAATTCCAATGCCTTGGCAACTACCAAAATCTGAAAAACTTGATGAGATTAAGAAACTTGTAAAAATCTCTTCAACAGCAAAATTTTAGGAGATAAAAATGGAAAAATTGAAATATGCACTTTATACAGGTTGCACGGCTCGAGAGTCCACTCCTGAACTTCTCAGTTCTACTCTTGCTGTTGCTGAAAAACTTGGTATCGAATTGGAACTTCTCAATGAGGCTTCTTGTTGCGGTGCTTCCCACCTTCAAGACTTTGATGACCACCTCTCTCTAGTTCTCAACACTCGAAATATCTGTTATGCTGAGCAGAGAGAAGTTCCGATGGTAACACTTTGTAACACTTGCCAACTCAATACGAATATGACAAAAGAGCGAATTGACCATGACGAAGAGTTACGAGAAAAGGTGAATGCTGACTTAAAAGAGGTTGGTCTTGAGTATAAAGGTGTTTCCGATGTGAAACACTTTCTTTACGCAATTCTTGATGATTACGGTTTGGAAAACCTTGCAAAACAGATAACAAAGCCTCTTAAGAATTTCAATGTAGCTCCATTCTACGGTTGCCACAATATCAGACCTAGCGAACTTCACCAAAACGACGAAAGTCCTTATGCTCCAGATAGCTTAGATAGACTTATCGAAATTTGCGGTGGGAAAAGTGTCGAGTACGATGAAAAGAACTCTTGCTGTGGTTTTCACGCAGATTTACAAGCTCCTGAAACTGCTCATAAACTCTCTGGAAATGCTCTTGTTGGTGCAATGGACGCTGATGCCGATTTCATGGTTACTCCTTGTCCTCTTTGCCATCTAAACTTAGATGTAAAACAGGGTGAAATTGGTCATACAATGGGTAGAGAAATTGAGATGCCTGTTCTTCATATGCCTCAAATTGTAGGTCTTGCTCTTGGAATTGAACCTGAAAAACTTGGTCTAAATCACCATGTTGTAAAAGCTGTCTATTTCGAATAGAAAAAGTTTTTTCCCCTTTTTTGGGGAGAAGATATTTTTATATTTAA
This sequence comes from Candidatus Thiovulum imperiosus, assembly GCA_024281175.1. Taxonomy (GTDB): domain Bacteria; phylum Campylobacterota; class Campylobacteria; order Campylobacterales; family Thiovulaceae; genus Thiovulum_A; species Thiovulum_A imperiosus. Next base: position 14,168 of record JAMJTW010000034.1, on the reverse strand, counting down.
TCTTGGTAATTCTTATCCCAATCATATTGACAGCTTGAACAAATTCCATTATCTAGGATATATTCCATCTCTTCATAATCACTTATAGGAATTCCACAATTATGGCATTCTTTAATTAAAAAAGCATCAAGAACCTTGGTTTTAAATACGTATTTCTGTTTATCAGAAAGAGCTTTCATTCCTTTTTTAATAAATAGTTTCGTTATTCCTAAAGCTGTTTCATCTTCTATTCTTTCAATAATAGAATTTAAATAACCTTGTAACTCCTCTTCTTCTGTATAATGTCTTCCCATATTGAACCTTTGTATAAATTAATTTTAAATTTTATCCAATTAAGAAATAATTTTAATAATGCAAAAGTCACTTAAGAGGAAACACTTTTAACAAAAATGAAACGACAACAAAACCATAAACTAATTAAACTTGCAAATGCAATTATCTATTTTATAGACAAAGATGTTCAAGATTTAGGAACAACTAAATTGATGAAACTCTTCTATTTTGCAGATAAGTTTCACATTAATGAAACCACAAAGCCTATTTTCAATTATGACTATGTTAAAAAACCGAGAGGACCAGTTTTAAGTGAAATTCACTCAATTATAAAATCTATTCAAGTAGATAGCGAAGATGATGACTACGAAGAGAGTGATAGGATTTTTAAAGAATATATAACAGTTAAAAGAGTTGATAGTAACAGTTCAAATACAATTTTTACAAAAAATAGAGAGTTTGATTCAAGATACTTTTCACAAAAAGAGATAGAAGTTTTAGATTCTGTTGTTCTAAAATTTAAAAATATTTCTAAAGATGAAATTTCTGAATTGTCTTATAAAGAGAATTCTTGGAAAAAAGCTAAACTTGATGAAAAAATAGAGTTTTTTGATATGGCAGATAGTTCTGATATTAGAGATTATATTATCTCAAAAGAGCAAGAAAACCTTCAGTTAAAAAAATATTTCAAATAAAGGTTATTTTTGCATTTAGATAACTTTTTCTTTATCAAAAGATGCAGTATTTTCTATATACATGACTTTGAGTTTGAAAATAGTGAGAGTAGAAATAAGTATTTTCTAACTTTGAATTGTCAATATGGAGATGAAGATATAACCTTTGTTTTGCCAACTTCTCAAGTTGATAAATACTACTATCAAAATCCTATAAATATGAGAGATGTTCTTGTTATAGAAAAAGGTGAGTCAAAATTTTTTCATAAAAAAACATATATAGATTTGAAAAATATAGATGAACTCTCATTTGAACAATTGGAAGAGAAATATCAACAAGGAGATTTGGTAGTTGAAGGAACTATTGAAGATGTATTACTTACAAAAATAGAGAATATAATTAAAAATTCAGAATTGATTAATAAACTAGATAAAGATTATTATTTATGTAATTAAAACCCTCTCAATCTCCCTAACCACCTCATATATCCCCATAGGTGGCACAGCATTCCCTATCTGTTTTCTCACCTCTCCATTACTCCCCCACAAACTTAAAACTATCTGGAAATCCTTGTAGTCTTGCCCGTTCCCTATTTGTAAGTGGTTGAGGCTCTTCAAAGTGGTATCCTCAAGTTCCCCACTATTTGCAATTACTGTATAAGCTTTGTTCGGTCAAAGAAAATGATACTTTAAGAACAAAAATAAATCGTGGAACTTTCTCATTTTACTTTATTTTGCAAGTTTGTGATACTTTAGATTTGGAATTCAAGTTTGAAGAGAAGCAAAAAACCTTTGTTATAATTTGAGTGCTTAAATCAAAATCACAAAGGTTTTTAAAATTATGCCATATATCTATAAAAGTGTTCTGAAAAGTTTTGAATATTCTACTGAAAATTATAAAATAGTTTCCGATTTTCTCCTCGATGGTTTGAAAAACAATCCAGATATTCTTTTAAAAGTTAATGAGATGACTACAACTTTCCGACCAAAGTCAAGACCTCTTGAGTGGTTTAGAATTTCAACGACAAAAGATTTCATTTCTGCACTTATAAATATAAAGTTAGAAGCTGAAGATAAAAAACTGGAAAAGAAAATACTTTCTTGGCTAAAGAGCGAAAATATAGATAAAAAGGTGTTTTCAAGTGATATGGTTGTTCGCCACATCACTTGAAAGAACTCACTTTTTGATGTTGAGAATCAATCAAATCCACCTAAAAACAAAATTATAAATTTAGGACTACTTTCAAGGTCTAAATAGAAGTTTTGAGGAAATTAGAGAGAGATTGCAAGATACAGAACCTCTAATGGAAGATGTTGCTCAAATCCTTGAAACTGAAACTTCTACGGCATTTGAAAACGAAGAGTCTCCTTTTGGTGAAAGTTGGAAAAAGTCTAAAAGAGTTTTAAAATATGGTGGTCGAACTCTCTACGATGATAAAACTCCAAGCTCTAAAAGAAAACATGTTACTCATCTCCAAGACTCAATTTATAGCAGAGCTTCAAGAGGTTCAGCAAAAGTTGGAACAAATAGAGAATATGGAAAGTTTCATCAATTTGGAACTTCAAAAATGGTGAAACGGGAGTTTCTGCCAATTCAAAATGGAGAACTCCCAGCTGATGTTTCTGAAGAGATAGAGAGTGTCGTTTCAGAATATATATTTGGAGATTAAGGAAAAAAATGAAAAACATAGAACACAATTTGGTTCAGGTCAATGACATCTTTTATGTAATAAAAGAGAGTATTTTAGAGATAGATAGAAAATCCAAACATGGCGATTTTCTTTACAGGGGAAGTGTAAGATACATTGATAAAACCTACTCATACATGTCTGAAAAAGATAAAAATAGACTTCTTTTGCTTGGTCTTCAAGCTAGAGAAGTCTACGACACTGAACACTATTTTCTTCCTGTTGAAAAAGAGATATCGGATATGCCAGATGGACGAAGAAAAGAGATTAAGAAAAGGCTCTACGAGGATATGACTAAAAAAGTTAGATTTAATAGAGCATTGTGTGAAAAACACATAGCCAATCTATTTAAAAAATATTTTGAGGAAGTGGCTCTTGTAACAACACATGAACTTGGACAGATTGTTCTTGAGCAGGACATCGACTTCAAAGATACCATTTTTGAAAATGGCTGGTGGTTTACTAGAGACGACTTACTTTATGGCTGGAGAGCTACACTAATAGAAAATCATCGTGAGCATTGCGGTGAAATTATTTGTGCTATCCAGTCCAATCAGCTTGAGAAATTAAAAGATAAGAGGTTCTCCTAACTCTTGCAGTTTTCAAATGTCTTTGGAAACTAGCTCTTCTTTTTAGCTTCTTCTATCATTTTTCTCTTCTCTTCCTCCCAATTCTCTTCAAATATGAATTGAAATTCTTCATCAGATATTTTAAGTGTCTCCTCTAATTTATTCCACTCACCACTCTCTACTTTTTTTCTAAATTCATTTCGAGATTGCATATAGCTTGTATCTATATCTTTCCTGATACTATCTTTTATCAAAGTATCCATTTATAGCACTTCCTCTATCACCGCGTACAGAACGCCGTTTATATTGCTGTATTTTATTGTTTTGTAGTTTAATTTTGCTTGAATGATAATCTCATCTTCGTCAGCAGAACTTACTTTAGATATATCAATCTCGTCGGAAACTCTTTGCTGAAACAACACTATAATTGAGTGGTGCGTATTAACATCAGCATTAGCAAAGTCCCTTGCAATTCTAATGTTTTTTGATGTTGATGATGGAGCTTTATCAAGCACAAAAGCACTTTTGCTTGTGAGTTTTGCAGAAAGAGTTTTGTATTTTTCAATATCGCTTAAATCATTTTTATTGAATTTAAATCCCCTAAATGTTGTCTGGTCAAGCGGATGTTTGCTTTTGTATTTTGCAAACATTTTTTGAAGAGTTTCAGCCTTTTTCTTATACCTCTCCTCTTTTTTCGTAAGATTGATGAACTCTTTTGCAAAAATTGAGCGTATAGCATGGTAACCACCGCCACTCCAACTATTGACAAACATCTGTTCCTCTTTTGTAAGCTCTTCTCGAGTTTCTGGAAGAAAAATCTTTTGAGCAGAAACAGTTTTAATCATTCCGAGTTTTAAGCTCTTATCTTTTTCTTGTTGGATTTTTTCATGAAGTTTTATCAACTCAAAATCTCTATTGCAATCACCATTTTTCTTTTCAGCATTCTTCTGAACCTCTTCACCATCTCTATTTTCACAAAGTTCCTGAAAGTGTTGGACTCTTTTATAGAGGTTTTCAAAAAGAGCAAGTTGAGAAATCTTATCCCCTTTTTCAGCTCTCTTTCTCTCAATACTCTCAACTTTCTCAATATGTTCCATCTCATCACCGCACATATTGTAATCGAAGCCCTCTTCGGCAACTGTTTCGGTTTTATCACTCTCTTGAACTTTCAAGCCCTCTTTCTTGAGTCGATAAGAGCTTATGGCTCGAGTGGTGCAACGACACCCAAAACCATTTGGAGGCATATTTTTCTTCAGCCAAGGGTCATCTTTCCGAAAGACCAAGCCGTGAGCTTTCCAGTGTCTCTCTCGATAGTTTGGCTTGAGTTTTCCACCCATGCTTCTTGAATGAACATACTGGATATATGGAAGTGAGGATTTCATCTGTTTTTGGCACTTTACTCTTCCATTTGCTCCATACATATTTTGGGAAAAGATAAAGCGGAGGCGATGGTCTGGAAAGAAATCACCATCTTTTACTTTTGAGATAATTCTCTCTCTTGCCTCTGCAAAACTTAAATCCTGTCCTAAACTTTTCGCAATCTCATCTCGAATTGCTCTTAAAATATAGGATTTCGTAACACCTGCAACGGTGAAAACTTTGTGATGAGCTTCACCAAAAACATCTTTCCAGTTTGCCGAAACCCCTTTACTTTTCAGGTATGCGATTTGTTCTTCTGGAGTGAGAGTAAAATCTATCTCTACCAATTTGTAAGCCCCTCTGCAACAGAACCAGCTAGAGCATTCTCTAAAGTTTTCTCAAGTTTTGAAAACTCTATCTCTCCAAATCTGGAATACATCTCTTCCAAAAGTTCCTCTTTTGAACTGCTGTTTTTTATAAGCTCCAAGACAGTTTCTGAAATTTCCTTTTGAATTTTCCCCAAATCCATCTCTTTCTCAAACTTTCCAATTTGGTCTAGCTCTTCCTCTTGAAAGTTGTAGAGAGTAGGAAAACTTGAATTCTTTTGAGTCTCCTTTTCAAGAAGAAAACGAAATTTGAAAGGAGAGTTTGCAAACTTAGAAAATTTGAGAGAAGTTTTAAGAAACCTATTTATAAATCTTTGAAGAATTGCAATGTCGAAACGGAGAATTTCATCTTTGTTCTTCTCTTGAACTTCACCCAGACTTTGTGAACCGTGAGTTCCAGAGTCTGAATTCAGATTTCCACCAAGCAAGATATTTGACTTCTTCTTATCAATATACTCTATCGCTTTTAAAAAGTGGTCACCTGTTCCCTTTGCCTCTAAGAGCTTTACCTCAAAATTTTTCGGAAGAATTCCAGTATTTCCATCTCGAAGTAGAAGAAGTTGCTCTAAAATATCTTCAGGTTTTTCATCATCTCCAATTGCAATGAGTGGAGGAATTCCAACTATATCTGTATAGTTTAGGTAGTTGGAGTAAATGAAATCTGTAATTACAAATGCCCAAGCGAGAGAGTTAAAAAGTCCAAAATCTTCTAAAAATCCAGAATTTGATTTGTGGATATATGTAAAAAACTTATCAGGATTTGAGTCTAAGTATACTCTCTTTCCATCATCAGTAAAAAAGTAGAGGCGGTTTGAAAGAGTCTCTTTGTGAACTATTCCCTGTTTTAAAAATTGGTAAGCTGTCGGTATCCAGAAATCCTCTCTACTTTCCCAAGAGAGTTCTATGTTTGCAAAACCGAAACCGATAGCAGAAGTTAGGTCGTGAAGCAGTGAGTCGAAATCGAGTTCTTGAAACATGGTCGCCACGAAATCCTGAAGTTCTGGAGTTCCTTCGATTTTATAATCCAATGCTCCTATTTGCATTCTGACTTTTCGGAAATCTCCAATCACTTGAAAATCTTTCGCGAACATAGTTTGGAAGAGAAGCATTCTTTCATTTAAGCACTTACTTGTATTAAAATTAGCATAAAATTACATTTATGAAGAAGAAAAAGTTAGAATTAACCAAGGAAGATATATCTATTCTTGATGGAATGGTAAAAAACAGTAATAGCTATTTTATAAGACGAAAAGCCCAATCTCTATTGTTATTGCATGAGGGTAAAATGATTAAAGAGCTTGTTGAAATATTTAAAGTCAATAGAAATACTCTTGGAGGTTGGAGAAAAGAGTGGGAACAAAGCAAAAAAATTGCAATGAAAAAAGGGAGGGGCAAGAAATAAACACAAGATTGTTGCTTCCAAAAACAAAATCTAAAAATATTAATGTTAGTGGTTTTCTCTCTTCAGATGGGAAAAAATTATTTCCGTATATGACAACAGATACTTTAGATAGTGATATGACTATTGCCATTTTTGACGACTTTGCTTCTAAAATAGAAAAGAAAAGTTTTGTTATTCTTGACAATGCTCCTATCCATACTAGCAATGTTTTTAAAGGAAAATTACAAGAATGGCGTAATTTAGGATTGCACTTACTCTATCTTCCTCCATACTCTCCTCATTTAAACAAGATAGAACTTTTATGGAAACAGATGAAAGAACATTGGCTTAGTATATCTGCATATACTTCTTTTGAAACTCTATTTGCCAATATAGAAGAAATACTTATACATTATGGTACTAATTTTATGCTGTGTTAATTATTTGCAAGTGCTTATCTGTCATACAGCAGAAGATATTTGTTCTTGAAGAGAAGGGAAAAGATACTTATGATTTAAAAAATAAACTAGATAGTTTGTCAGACTATATTCACAAAATAGGGATACAATTGGGAGTTGAAAAATAGAAAAGAAGCATAAACCACTGCTTCCATCTTTCGCTTGGGTTGGTGGAAAGAGAAAGTTATCCAAGCAAATCTTAGAGCTAATGCCTCCTCATAAAAGATATATAGAAGTCTTTGGAGGAGGTCTTGCTATCTTCTATGCAAAAGAGAAGCTGACATGTAAAGAGTGTATTGAGATTGTAAATGATTTCAACTCTGAGCTTATCAATCTCCATACTCAAATCAAATATAGACCTCAAACTCTATCGCTTTATCTCTCCAGACTTCTACCAAGTAGAGAACTCTTTTTCCAAATTAGAGATGGAATTCTGAAACCTCGAAACGATATTGAGAGAGCTTTTTTCTATCTTTTCCTCATCACCTACTCATTTGGAGGCAAACAGCAAAGTTTCGCTATGGCAAAAGGTCGAAAGCCAAAGCAACTTGTTAGAGATTTTGAGGTTTGGAGCAGAAGATTAAAAGGTGTTCAAATAGAAAATCTGGATTTTGAGAGACTTATAAAAGAGTATGACCATCAGGAAAGTTTCTTCTATCTTGACCCACCATATTTTAAAACTGAAAAGTATTACAAGGGTGGTGGATTTGGAAAAGATGACCATGTGAGATTAAGAGATACTCTGAAAAATATCTCTGGAAAGTTTTTGCTCTCCTATAATGATGACTCATTTATTAGAGAGCTTTATGAAGATTTTGAAATTGTTGAGGTTCAAACAAATTACTCACTCAATGCAAAATTTAGAGGAAATTTAAAGCAAGAGCTTCTTATTAAGAATTTCTAGTTTTTTGAATAAATAACCATTTATCCGCTATTTATATTGCGGACAATTAACTATACATCTATTTTACATTTAATTTAAGAAAAATTTTCAGGAACATCTATTCCAAATTCTCTTTCTTTTTCTGTAAGTTTCCAACTTTTCCCATCTCGAATCTAAAAACCTTGAAACTCCAAAATTTTGTTTATCTCAACAGGCTATTTTCCAACAATTTTTCCAGGTTCGGTGGGAATAGAAAATCTATTTTTGAGTTTAATTCCTAAAGTTTCAAGTGGGGATTCTTTTCCTTGGAATTTAAAGAACTTATGAAAATAGAGTATTTTATAACTTTTAAATTAGGAAAAGGCACACTAATAAAACTTATTTTTTTTTTAAATATATATATAAAAGCTCTATACGGCACTATTATAAAATCTAATATAAATATTATTTAAGTTTCTTTAATCTATACTTATTATAAAAGTTATTAAAAATGGAAAAATCAAATTTAAATGTCTCCTCTTTTGGATTAGCAAAAGGAACTTCATTACTGAGTGAGGATAGTTTTGATGTAAAGAGTTTTGACAATTTAACAATTGCTGTTTTATGTGATGGTGTTGGTAGTGTAAAAGAGGCAAAAAAGGCATCTTCAAAAACAGTGAAATATCTCATAAATAGTTTTAGATTAAAACCTGAAAGTTGGACTATTTCAAAAACTTTGGAAGAGAGTATTAAAGCTATAAATCAGACACTCTATTTTGAGTCAATAAATGAGTATGGGCAACCTGAATTTTTAACAACTCTTGCTGTTGTAGTTATTTCAGAAAATAGAATTTATGGTGCAAATCTTGGTGATAGTAGGATTTACATAGTTAGAGATGATGAGGTTTCTCTACTCTCAAATGACCATATTTTAAATGATGGAAATCGCTCTTATCTCTCTAAAGCTATTGGTATGAGTGAAAAAGAGACACCATATATTTTTGAAAATAATTTAGAGAGAAATGATTATATTCTTCTCTGTTCTGATGGATTATATAATGAGTTAGATAACAATGAAATAGTTGAAAAGACTCCTCTTATGGCTACTTCTCTTGTTAAATATGTTGATAAAAAGAGATTTGGAAACCTCATCGACGATGTTTCAGCAGTTGTTGTTAGAATTTTAGAAAAGAGCAAAATTAGTAGTGATGATAGTTCAGAAGAGCTAGAGATATTAAAAGATTTGAGAAAAGGTATTAATATAGATGGCTTCTATTTAAAATCTCCTTTAGATGCAAAGAAACGAGTTTGGCTTGTCGAAAATATGGGAGATGAGTATATCTTGAAATTTCCACCTCTTGAAGCTGAAATAAGTCAAAAATTTCTAAATCTCTATGTTAGAGAAGTTTGGAATGGAAAACGAATTAAGTCTACAATATTTCCAAAAGTTATAGTTCCTGGAGAGAGAACCGCAAGATATTATCTTATGGAAAAGATAGATGGTGAACCTTTAAATAAAGTCTCCGTAGATAGAGGTATTGAACTTTTAAGAACCTTGCTTACAGCTTCTCAATATCTTCTCAAATTCAACTTAGTTCATGGTGATATCAAACCTGATAATATAATTGACACAGGTGATGATTTCAAATTGGTAGATTTCGGCTCTATGACTGAAATATTCTCTATTTCAAATCGTGCTGGAACTCCATCTTTTCTATCTCCTGAAAGATTTAAAGGTGAACCTATTTCTGAACAGAGTGAAATTTTTGCAATTGGTGTAACTCTATATAAAACATTCACTGGAATTTATCCTTATGGAGAGATAGAGCCTTTTCAAAATCCAACTTTTAAGATAGAGCCAAAACTAGTTTCTGAAATAAATAAGGCAGTTCCAAAATGGCTCGATACAGTAATTTCAAAAATGGTTACTGCTTCAACTGAAAATCGATATAAACACTATTCTGAAATTCTTTATGATTTGAAAAATCACGATAATATCGCACCTTTACACAATCCTCACGCACCTCTTTTAGAAAGAGACCCAATTAAGTTTTATAAAATAGCTTTCTGGACAATGGTCGCTGGAAATATTCTTCAGCTTATTTTCTAATAGAATTTCCACTCTAAATAAATGCGAAGAGTCTATCTCAAATTGCAGACTCTTCAATCGCTACCCTCCCTCAGAGTGTTTTCTCCCGAAAAAGTTGCATAACTTTGCAATTCATCTTTTCGAGCTTCCAAGTTTTCAACACTTTTCCACTCTCCACTTTCAAAACTTTCAAGCAAATCCTACTCTAAAAAGATTTTTGAGCTTCTGCTACTCCTAGTTCTTGCATTTTCTTATCCTTTATATATTGGAAATAGAGACAAAAGTCTCTAATTTTGAAGTTTTAGTTCTATTTTTCCAGAAACAAATTGATGAACTAATATCTGTATAATATTTTGATAAGGAAGTCCATTTTTTAAACTTATCTTTTTGATTTCATGTAAATCATTTTCTGGCAATCTTAAAGATATGGCTTTTTTAGAAAAAGTTGCATAACTTTGCAATTCATCTTTTCGAGCTTCCAAGTTTTCAACACTTTCCCACTCTCCTTTTTCAAAACTTTCAAGCAAATCTTTCTCATAATTATCTTTCAATATAAAATTGCCCTCAATCCACTTTCAATTAAAGCACTTCTTGAAGTATTTAACTCTTTTGCTCTTAAGTCTGTAAACTCTAAAAGATATTCGTCAATTGTTATATTTACTCTTTTTGCTTTTCCTTTTTTGATTAGTTTATTTAAAAGAGTCCTATCAGGTTCAATAATAATGAGAGTCTCATTTTCTGCTAAGTTTCTTTTTATTTCTTCAAAATCAAAATCTGGAATTTTCTCTTTTGTGCTTAAATAGATAGTTAATGCTTCTCGAATATTTTTAGTTCCATCTTCTAAAGAGTCTCCTTGTGAAAATACTTTACAATTTGGAATAGCGATGAGGTAGCCATTTTGAGACTTTGTAAAAACTGCTGGATATAGTTTTAATTCTGCTATATTAAATTTCTTTTCAACTTGCTGTTTATTAAAAAGTTTTTGCTCAACTAAATTAAAATCTCTCAAGCATCTTTCAGAGTCAATACTATCTAAATTCATTAAAGCAAACTCATGAAGTTTCTCTAATTTAGTTATATTTTTTCTATGTTCTGATAAATTCACTCGCAACATATCATGCATATTGTAAAAACAATTGTCATCTATTAAAGTTACTTGTTTTTCACCAACCTGAACATCTAAGAAGCACTCTTTTTTAAAATATTTTTGAAACATCCCAAAACTGCTACCAACTTCCGCCCTTACTTTAGTAATATCTCCAATAAAAGTCTGATTGCCATGCACAGCAAATAGAAAGTTTTTCTTCTTATAAGTATCTATAAACACACATTCTAAATCTTCTAGTTTATACACTGCTTTTCTTTTTATAAATTTTATACACACTATTATATCGATAATAAATCATCTTATTCAAGCAAGAAATTTTTTCTTTTCGATAAAATTCACCCAAAAAAAGGGAAATCTTGGCATATAATCCAAAAGAGATAGAAGAGAAGTTTTATAAAATTTGGGAAGAGAGAGGATATTTTGAAGTAGATGGAAATTCTCCTACAAAAGAGCCATTTACAATTATGATGCCTCCGCCAAATGTAACGGGAAGTCTTCATATTGGGCATTCACTAACTTTTACTTTACAAGACATCATTATAAGATATAAAAGAATGGACGGTTTCAAAACACTTTGGCAACCTGGAACTGACCATGCGGGAATTGCTACTCAAAATGTTGTTGAGAAGCAGTTACTAGCGGAGGGAACTACTAAAGAGGAGTTAGGAAGAGAGAAGTTTCTTGAAAGAGTTTGGGAGTGGAAAGAGAAGAGTGGTTCAACAATGGTTCATCAGCTCCGAAAACTTGGTGTCTCTCCAGCTTGGAGTCGAGAGCGATTTACAATGGACGATGGATTGAAAAAAGCAGTTTCAAAAGCATTTAAAGAGCTTTACGACTCTGGACTTATTGTCAAAGGAAACTATATAGTAAATTGGTGTACTCATGATGGAGCTTTAAGTGATATTGAGGTTGAGTATGAAGAGAATAGTGGAAAGCTCTATCACATCAGATACCCGCTAGTTTCTCAAAATGCCTATCTTGTAGTTGCAACAACTCGACCAGAAACATTTTTTGGAGATACAGCAGTTATGGTAAATCCTGAAGATAAGAGGTATGCAAACCTCATCGGCGAAGAGATAGAGTTACCTCTAATTGGAAGAAGAGTGAAAATCATTGCTGACTCTCATGTTGATATGGAGTTTGGAACTGGAGTTGTAAAAGTTACACCTGCTCACGACCCGAACGATTATGAAGTTGGAAAACGACACAATTTAGATTTCCTCACTATTTTTGACGAAAAGGGAATTTTGAATTCAGAGTGTGGAGAGTTTGAAGGTAAAGAGAGACTAGAGGCTAGAGATGAAATTGTGGCAAAGCTAGATTTAGAAGGCTTTTTAGAAAAGATAGAACCTTATCAAAACCAAGTTGGACACTGCTACCGATGTAAAAATGTTGTTGAACCATATATCTCTACACAATGGTTTTTAAAAAAAGAGGTTGCACAAAATTCGATTTCCAAAATGAAAGAGGAGAACCGTTTCTTCCCAAAACATTGGCAAAACTCCTATAACGCTTGGATGGACGAACTTCGAGATTGGTGTATCTCTCGACAACTCTGGTGGGGGCATCGAATTCCTGTTTTCACTTGCGACTCCTGTTCTCATGAGTGGGCTTCTGAAACTCCAGAAGATGAGACAACTTGCCCAAAATGTGGACACACACACATCTCTCAAGACCCTGATGTTCTCGATACTTGGTTCTCTTCAGCTCTCTGGTCTTTCTCTACTCTAAATTGGGAAAGTGATTTTGAAAAAGAGTTCTATCCAAACTCACTACTAATTACAGGTTTCGATATTCTCTTCTTTTGGGTGGCTAGAATGGTGATGATGGGCGAACACTTCTTAGGCGAGCTTCCTTTCAAAGATATATATCTTCATGCACTTGTTCGAGATGAGAAAGGTGATAAGATGAGTAAAAGTAAGGGAAATGTGATTGACCCTCTTGATATGATTGAAAAGTATTCTGCTGATGCTCTCCGCTTCACTCTTGCAGTTCTTGCTGTTCAAGGTCGAGATATAAAACTTTCTGAAGATAAGTTAGAGCTAAGTAGGAATTTTACAAACAAACTCTACAACGCAAGTAAATATCTACTTTTAAATGGAGATCAGTTTGGAACTCTGGAAGATACAGAAATCTCCACACCTCTCGGAAAGTATATGCTCTCTAAATTCTACAAAGCAGTTTCAGAAACTCGAGGATTTTTAGATGAGTATCGATTTAATGATGGTGCAACAGTTCTATACAGATACCTCTGGAACGATTTCTGTGATTGGGGAATAGAACTTTCCAAAGTAGATAAGTCTGCAATTCCAGAACTTGGTGCAATTTTCCGAGAGTCGATGAAACTTCTTCACCCATTTATGCCTTTCATTTCAGAGTCTCTATTTCAAGAACTTGGCGGAACTTCTTTGGAGGAAGCTGTAAGTATTTCGATACAGAAGTTTCCAGAAACAGTTGCGATTTCTGAAACAGAAAACTTTGAACTTGTAATCGAAGCCATCGTTTCAATTCGACGACTAAAAGCTGGAGTTGGGGTTTCAAAAGCTGATGAGGTTTTTGTAAAGTGTGAAACAGATTTAGAGTTTGCAAAACCTTATCTTGAAAAGTTAGCGAAAGTTGGAAAAGTGGAATTTGGTGAGATAGAAAACTCCCTTTCAGATGTTTCTGACAATCTAACTTCCTATTTACCTGCTTCTTCTTTGGATTTGGAACCAATTCTTAAAAGAGTTAGAAAACAGGAAGAGAAACTAGAGAAAGAAATTTTCAAACTTGAAAAGATGTTAGGAAATGAGAAGTTTCTTGCAAATGCAAAAGAGAGTGTGATTGCAGAAAACCGAAAGGGACTCTCTGAAGCAAAAGAGAAATTAGAAAAAGTTTTAGAAGAAAAGAAGAGACTAGAAAATCTTTAAATTCTAGGAGTGGCTATTTGGTTGCTCCCTCATTTTCTCTAATTTTACAGTTTTCTCTCTCTTGTCGAGAGTCTCTCTATTTCTTCATGAAAGTCGCTTGTAACGAAACAGTTTTCTATCACTTTTCTAATAATATAATTCAAATTCTCTGTATCAACAGTGTAAAATTGTCCATATTTTTGAACGGTCTCTTCTGGAATGGTTTTGAAGATAGAAAGTAGAATTTCTGTAATGAATTTTCTCAAAACAGGAGCAGATTTTTCTGAAAAGCGATGTTTCTTTACAGCACGAATTCCGTCCATTAGATAGAGATATACAGTTTTTACAGAACTCAACTCTTCCTGACTCATCATATTTATTGCTGAAAAATTATCGGAAAAGAGTCGTTTTTCTGGGTCTTTGCGAAGTTGGT
>JAMJTW010000033.1 GCA_024281175.1 Candidatus Thiovulum imperiosus | reverse complement strand
ATTCTTGAAGGAATTATGAGTATTCAAGCTGGAGATAACCCAAGAAATATGGAAGCAAAACTTCTCTCATTCTTACCTCCAAGTGAAAGAGTTAGTCAATTTGAAAGTTAAGAAAATAGATGAAACAGAAAGATAAACTTATCAATCGAATTGAAAAATATCAATCCTCTCCACTGAAGTCTCTTGATGAGACTTCTCAAATTGTACAAGATGTTTTAGAGTTTTGTGAAGAGAACCAAGATAATCTCCATGATATTTTAGATGTTATTCTTGAACATGCTAGAGATAGAGAGAAACATTTTAGAAATATTATCGATATCATCTTGGAGTACTCCACAAAAATATCAAAAGAGAGCGACTCCGATTCTCTCTTACTACTTTTGGCTGACTTTGGCAAGACTCTTGTTAAAAGTGATAGGGCAACACTTTGGCTTATTGATAGTAATGAGCAAGTTTTCTGGACAAAAGTTGGACATGGAATCTCAAACATAAAAATTCCTCTAACAATGGGAATTATTGGAGAAGTTTATGAGGGAAACAAAACAGTAATTGTAAATGACCCATACAACTATCCAAAATTCAATAGAGAGATAGATAAAACAACAAACTACAAAACAGATTCGATTTTGGCAACTCCTATTTTCAACAAAGAGAATAGAATGATAGGAGTTTTTCAAGCTATAAATAAGTTGAATGAGAAGAAGCAATTTGGAAATGAAGATAGTGAACTGTTTACTATTGCAATATCTTATATTAGAAATATTCTCGACATGGACCATTTAGCAGAATCAAACAAATATTTTATTCAAGAACAGACAAAAGCCGCTCAAAAACAGCAGAGCATGTTAGTAAATGAGTTGGAAAATAGTGAAGTTGTTAAAGTATTTATCTATTTCAAACCTTATGATTTTTTAAGTGGAGATAGTTACTCTCTGCATAAATCTCATGATGGAGGATTACTCTTTTATGTTCTTGATGCAATGGGACACGGGATAGTTCCATCTTTAACATCTTTCTCTGTCCTCTCTTTTGTGAAACAGTCACTTGATGAAAAACTCTCATTTCAAGAAACAGCTGACGCTTTTGGAAAGAGCTTGGAGTATATTCTCTCAGATTTGGAACAGCTTTCAGCATCTTTTTTCTATATACCACCAGATTTCTCTTATATAGAGTATTTTACAGCGGGAATGTATCCAGCCGTAGTTCATGATGGAGAAAGAAAGATAGAGTTAAAAGCGAATAACATTCCTTTCATGAACTTCTTTTTCTCTATAAAAGTTACAAGAATAGAGTTAGAGAATTTCAAATCTATTCTGATTTATAGTGATGGTTTGGTTGAAGACTCTTTTCATGCACTTGAAAAAGAGGAAGTTTTAGAACTTACAGATAGAGCAAAATTGGAAGAGACAGTCAAAATCTTTGAAGATAAACAGCTCGAAGATGATTTGACAGCTGTTCTTATCGAAAAGAGATAAATTAGAAGCGAAATATTAGCTCTGTATAAATCGTATCAAATGTTTCGGATACAGAGCTAAATGCTCCACTTGAGCTGTTCATATCGTAAGAGTGAAGCGAGAACTTGTATCCGAAACTGAGTTCGAAATTTTCTGAAAATTTTATAAATGAACCAACACCAAAATTTACTCCAAAACCTTGAACATAATCTCCATACTCTTCAACATACTCATCTTCAAGATGTCCCTCTATAAATTCTCCACCGAGAGAGATATAAGGAACAAAGATATCTCCATAACAGAGCCACAATCTATTTATTCCAACACCATATTTGTAAATGAAAATATCACTTTCAAGAGCATAAAGTGTGTAGACCAGTTCGTACATACTTCTATTTTCAAACTCTAAACCAAGTTTTAAATAGGAGAGGAGTTGAAGATGCTCCTCTTCATCTTGAACCTCATCACCATTACTATCTGAGATATGATAATTTATATATCCTCCTCCAACTCCCAAGCCGATATAACCAGATGAGGTTTGAGATGTTTCAAAATTTTTTAAATTTATATTCTCCTCTTCTTGGAGCTTTTCTTGGAGTCTTCTCTCTTCTCGGAGCTTTTCTCGGAGTCTTCTCTCTTCTTCTTTAGATTTTTCTTCTATTTGAACCCCAATAGTAGCTCCAATAACAGCTTTTGTCCCTACCTCAGTTGCAACTTTTACAGCCCCTTTTACAACTCCTTGCACAACATCTTCTACAATTTCCCCCACGACAGTATCACTCTTTAGAAAGGAGAGTGTAAAAATTAAAACAGTTAGAAACCTCATCAATTACCATTACCTTTATATTTTGTTCCCATTTTAAAAATACTATCATTTTTATTATAAAGTTTCTCATACAGTTTTATAAGTGATAAGAATAGTGTAATAATTGCTGGACCTAAAATCATTCCCCAAAAACCAAAAGAAGAGAGACCTGCAATCATAGAAAAAAAGATAAGAAGCTCATTTGCATTCACTTGAGAATTCATAACTTTATGATGTATATATCTAATTACAGCTGGTTTCACAATTGTATCTGCAAAAAATGCTATCACTACTATTGAATAGACCATAATCACAATACCATTTATGATATTTCCAGTAGAAGACTCGTATATCAAAATTGGTAACCACATCAACATTCCTCCTATCACTGGAATTAGTGAAGCAAAGCCGTATAAAATTCCAAAAAGAAGTGGATTGTATCCATAGTAAAAAACTACTATTGCAAAGAGAAATCCTTGCAGAGACGCATTTACAACAATAGAGTAGAAGACAGTACCCATAACAACTGATATCTCTTTAAATAGAGCCACTGTATCTTGAGTTGAAAATGGAATAATTCTTTTAAAATATCTGATAAGTTTGTTTCTATAAAATTGAATAAAGAAGTAGAAGATAATAATTAGAAATGAGTCTTTAAAAAATATCATGCTCTCTCCAAAAATAGAGATTAGATATTTGAGTAAATCTTTCTCCATCTGAGTTATATTTATAGAGATTAGAAACTCTCTTATATCTGCTCTAGCAAAATCAAAATAACTCGGAACATAAGACATCATCTGTTCTATTGATGGTGTAAAGAGTTCTAAATCAGAAGGTCGAATGTTGCTAACAAAATTTATAGCTTGATAGATAAAATATCCAATTGGAGCAAAAAATATTAACGCTAAAGCAAGAGATGAGATAAATGCTCCTAAAAATTCACTTCTTGTAAATTGAGTAACTTTGTTATATAAAGATGAGGTAGCAATCGCAAATAGTGATGCTAAAAGTATTGTCAAAAGAAAAGAGTTATAGAGAAGAACTAGCCAATATATGTTGAAAACTAAGAGTACACCTAAAAAGTATTTTGCATTCAACCCAACTCCTATTTTTTTAAAATTATATAGCATATTGATATATTAAAAAAAGTTATTTTATAATGCTACAAATATCTTTTTTGGAATTTTAAAAACTAAATTTGATATAATTTAGTATGAAATATTTGGAAAATTTAAATGACCAACAGATAGAAGCCGTAAAAAGCAAAGAGGGTGCGACTCTACTATTTGCAGGGGCAGGAACAGGGAAAACTACAACAATTATAGCTAGAGTTTTTCATCTAATTAAAAGTGGAGTTTCTCCAAAAAACATTTTACTTATGACATTTACAAATAAGGCATCAAAAGAGATGTTAAGTAGAATTGAGAAATCTGGTGTTCCATCTTTGCCATTTGTTGGTACATTTCACAAATTTGGAAATAAGTTCCTTTTAAAACATATAGACTCTTTTAAAGAGAGGAACTCAAATTTTAGAATTATTGAATATAGTGAAATAAAGCAGATAATAAAAGAGTTATTGAAAAGTAGGGGTGCTGAAAAGATATTTTCACCCGATGAGATAATAAATCTAATTTCAAAAATGAAAAACTCCAATATATATTTTGATGAAAAAGATAAGATAATTACACCAAATATAAATAAAGAACTTTTTATTGAACTTTATAGAGATTACGAGATGGTGATGAAGAAAAGTAATTTCATCGATTTAGATGATTTGCAACTGCTTACATATAGAATACTTCAAAAAAGTTTTGATATTAGAAATAGATACTCAAATCAGTATCAATATATTATGATAGATGAGTTCCAAGATACAAATAGAGTTCAGTATGAGATAATAAAGTTACTTTTAACTTCACACAACAATATCTTTGTAGTTGGAGATGATGACCAATCTATCTATGGCTGGAGAGGTGCAGAAGTTGAAAACATATTAAAATTTGAAAAAGAGTTCAGAGCTAAAAGTTTAATTTTGAATAGAAACTATCGTTCTAGTAAGCCTATTATTGAAACAGCAAATTCACTTATCTCATATAACAACTTTAGAAAAGAGAAAAGTATGATTTCTCATAGAGGAGATGGTTTAAAAGAGGCAGTCAAATATTTTGAACTTGAAGATGATGAGGTTGAAGCTGAATTTGTGGTAAAAGAGATTAGTAAACTTCTCAAAAATGGTGTGGAGGAGAGTGAAATTGCTGTTCTGTATAGAATAAATTCTCTTTCACAAAATCTGGAAAAACACCTTCTTCAAAATAGAATTAAGTATCAAATAAAAGGGAAATCTAGTTTCTACTCAAGATTAGAAATAAAAGAGATAATTACATATCTAAATGCTATTGTCTATCCTCACAATGATATGATTTTCATAAATGCTCTCAAAGAGACTTATGGAGTTGGAACACAAACTATAAATAGACTTATAGAAATTCAAAATGGTATCTCTCTTTTTGAGACTATCAAACAAGAGAACCTCTCTTTCTATTTTAAAACTAGAGCCAGATATTTGATAACTCTTGTTGAAAAGATAGAGGCTCTTTCAGTAGAAATGGAAAATTTTGTAGAGAGTTTTGAAGAGCTGTTTGATATAAGAAAGAAATATAGCAAATATGAAGCAAAAAGTGAAACAAAAGAGGATAGAGAAAAGTATAAAGAGAGAGTGCAAAATATAGATAACTTCTACTCAAATATGAAAAGGTTTCTAAGTGAAAATGGTAATTTGCTAGAGTTTTTAAATCTTCATAAAATTGATGAAAATGAAGATGAAAAGGAGAGTATAACTCTTCTCTCAATTCATTTAAGTAAAGGGTTAGAATTTCAACATGTTTTTATAATTGGAATGAATGATGGTTATCTTCCACATTACAACTCTTTTGAAAGTGAAGAGGAGAGGAGATTAGCCTATGTTGCTTTCACAAGAGCAAAAGATAGACTCTATTTAACCTCATCAAAATATAGAACAGTTTTTGGAAAAAAGCAGAAATCAGAACCTAGTCGTTACCTATTTGAAGCTGAAGTTTTAAAAGGAAAATTACAAATTCAGAAAAAGAGTGAAAAGTATAAGTCGGAAGATTATGTAATACATAAAAAATTTGGTGTTGGTGCTATTAAAGGTGTTTCTAAAGTTGGCTCAGAAACCTATTTGGAAATAGAGTTTTTTGGTGACCATAGTGTTAGAAAACTCACATCATCTGTAATTGAGAGATTAAACTAACTTGGAAATTTTTCAATACGATTTTATGATGAGAGCATTTCTTGCTGGTGGCATTATCGGTCTTGTTGCACCAATTCTTGGAATGTTTGTTGTTTTAAAACGATACTCTATGTTGGCAGATACTCTTGCTCACATCTCTCTTCTAGGTGTTGCTTCAGGTATCGTCATTGGTATTTCTCCAACTCTATCTACTGTTGCAGTAGTTCTTCTTCTCTCTTGGCTAATAGAGTATTTAAGAAGTCACTATAAGATATATTCAGACTCTCTACTCTCAATTTTTCTTTCAGCTTCTCTATCTCTATCTATTGTAATTGTGAGTTTAAGTGACAATTTCAATGCATCTCTTCTCTCTTATCTTTTTGGTTCAATTCTAACTGTAAAAGAGATAGATTTGTATGTGATAAGTGGTACTGGAATTTTAATTGTTCTCTTTATGTTTTATCATCTTCAAAACTTCATCTATTTAACTCTTGATGAAAGTGTTGCAAAAGTTAGTGGTGTGAAAGTAAATCTTCTAAATTTTCTTTTTCTCTCTCTTGTTGCAATGCTTATCGCTTTCTCAATTCATATAATTGGTTCTCTTCTAATTGGAGCAATGATAGTAATTCCAGTTGTTTCAGCACTACAATATAGAAAAGGTTTTGTTCAAACTTTAGGTTTTGCAATTCTCTTTTCTCTATTTTCAACTTTTACTGGTTTAATTCTCTCATTCTATTTTTCAGTTCCAAGTGGAGCATCAATTGTTTTGAGTGCAATTCTAATATTTCTTTTTAGTACAGTTTTGAATAGAAAATGAGTGTAGAAAAAGCCTTTTCTCGCTCTTCAAGAAATTATGAGAGTAGAGGATTTATCCAAAACCAAGTAGCCAAAAACTTAGTTGGGAGAGTAAAAGAGAGACCAAAACATATTTTAGATTTAGGGTGCGGTAGCGGTTTTATCTATAAAAATATAGATTGGGAATTTGATAAATTTATAGGAGTAGACTTCTCAAAAGAGATGTTAAAACTTCACCCAAAATTTAAAACCGAACTTATTTTTGAAAACTTCGATGCTTTAAAATTTCCAAAAAGCGATACTCTTATCTCAAGCTCTTCTCTACAATGGAGTTCAAACTTAAAAGAACTTTTGGAAAAAATATCAGAATTAGAAATTCCAACTTATCTATCTCTATTTACAAGTAAAACATTTTCAGAAGTTCATAAATATTTTCAAACCTCATCACCAATCTACTCTTTAAATGAGATTTTGAGTTTTGCTAATGGTTTTCAGTATGAAGTTGAGAATTTTGAAATAGAGTTTTCAAATAGTAGAGAAGTTTTAAAATACATTAAAGAGAGTGGAGTTTCTGGCGGTGGTCTCTCTATATCTCCAAATCAAATTCGAAATTTTATTTCGGAAGATGTAATCCAAAATATAACTTTAGAGATTGTCTACCTCTGGAGAGATTGACAAATTGAAAATTTATGAGTATAATTCCGCCACTCAAAAAAAGGTCAAGGTAGCTCAGCTGGTTAGAGCGCTGGTCTCATAAGCCGGAGGTCGAGAGTTCAAGTCTCTCTCTTGACACCACTTCCATATTTTTTCATATTCACAAAATAATTTTTTGCAATCTTTATAGAATTCTAAGAAAAATATAAAAGTTAGTAATCTTACTTCAATTTTAAATACTTTCCAACCTGATATGTTTTTATTTATAGTTTTTTGTCCAAAATATAGTTTTGGTAAAATACCGCCCAAATTATATAGGTTAAAGGGTTTCAGAAATGAAAAATGTTCCAAATGGTAAATATGTGGCATATCCTCAAGTAGATTTACCAAATAGAGAGTGGGTAAATAGGAGAATTGAAAATGCTCCTATCTGGTGTAGTGTTGATTTAAGAGATGGAAATCAAGCACTCATCAATCCTATGGATTTGGACAAAAAACTGAAACTCTTTAAATTGCTTGTTCAGATTGGATTTAAAAATATTGAAGTTGGGTTTCCATCAGCATCAAAAACAGAATTCAAATTCTTACGAACTCTTGTAGAAGAGAATTTAATACCTGATGATGTTACAGTTCAAGTTTTAGTTCAAGCTAGAGAACATCTAATAAAAAGAACTTTTGAGAGTTTAAAGGGTGTTAAAAAAGCGGTAGTCCATTTGTATAACTCTACTTCTGTAGCTCAGAGAAAGATAGTTTTTCGAAAAGAGAAAGAGGAAATCATAGAACTTGCTTTAAAAGGTGTAGATATGATTTTGGTAGAGAAAAAGAAAATTGATACAGAAATCACTTTGGAATACTCTCCAGAAAGTTTTACAGGAACAGAGTTAGAATTTGCAAGAGATATTTGTGATGCTGTTGTTGAAAGATGGGGAGAAAAGACAATTATAAATCTTCCTGCAACAGTTGAGATGGCAACTCCAAATATTTATGCAGACCAGATAGAGTGGATGAGCAAGAATTTGAAAAATAGAGAAAAGATAGTTTTATCTCTACATGCTCATAACGACCGAGGAACAGCAGTCGCAGCGACAGAGCTAGGTTTAATGGCTGGAGGTGATAGAGTTGAGGGAACTCTACTTGGAAATGGTGAGCGAACTGGAAATGTTGATATTTTAACTCTTGCTTTAAATATGACAACTCAAGGAGTTGAGTCAAATTTAGATTTCTCAGATGTAAATAGAGTTTTAGAAGTTGTGGAGTCTGTTACTGAAATAGAGACGGGTGTTCGACATCCTTATGTTGGTCAGCTTGTCTATACCGCTTTTTCAGGCTCCCATCAAGACGCGATAAATAAGGGTCTTGCTTATCAGACAACAAAAGAAGAACCTCTTTGGGAAGTGCCATATCTTCCAATTGACCCAAATGATGTTGGGCGAACTTATGAAGATATTATTAGGATAAATTCTCAATCTGGAAAGGGTGGAGTTGCTTATATTTTGGAAAATAGTTTTGGATATGAACTTCCAAAAGCGATGCATCCTGAAGTTGGAAAGATAGTTCAGAAAAAGAGTGATTTAGAGGAGAGAGAACTCTCTTACAAAGAGATTTTTTCTGAATTTGAGAAAGAGTATTTTCAGAAAGGTGATTTAGAGTTTATAAATTTCAAAAGAAGTGAAAAAGGTGATGAGGTTCAGTGTAAATTGGATTTTCGCTATTTAGGAAAAGAGTTCTCTATTTGGGGTAGTGGAAATGGAATTTTAGATGGAGCAAAAAGAGCTTTAGAAAAAGAGTTTCCTCATAAATTTGAAATTATCTCTTTTAATGAACACTCAAAAGGTAGTGGAGCAAATGCAAGTGCAGTAGCTTATATTCAAGTTCAAACTACAACTTTTGATAGATTTTTTGGAATTGGTATCGATACAGATACCACAAAAGCGTCAATTAAAGCTATGTTTTCAGCAATAAATAGAGCTTTTTAAGAGAAGCCACTTTGAGATACCTGCTACTCATTTTCCCAACTTTTCTACTCTCTTCCTCAATTCAGTTACAGACTTGGAAAGAGGGAGAGACTTTTCTAGGGTTTCTTGAAAGCGAGAAACTCCCTTTTTCACTCTATTATGATGCAGATGATGATGACAAGAAACTTACAGAAGATATCTACTCTGGTGTTACTTACTATGTTCTAAAAGATTTGAATGGAACTTCTCGACAAATACTAATTCCAGTTGGGGACGAAATTCAGATACATATATATAGGTATAAAGAGAAATATTTCTTAGAAGCAATTCCAATAGAGTATCAGCAAGTTGAAGAGCAGTTTGTAACTAAAATCTTGGAAGAGTCTCTTTATGAAAATGTCAAAAGTGCTACTCAATCACACTCTTTTGCTCAATTTGTTGTTAAAGCGTTAGAGCCAAGAATAAACTTTAGAACGGATATTCATAGAGGAAGTATGCTTTCCGTTTTATACAAAAGAAACTATCGACTTGGAACTCCTTTTGGTGGTGTAAATTTGAAGATGGCAATGTTAAAAAGTGGAAATAGAGAGATGTTTGTAATTAAACATTTTGGACGACTCTATAACTTCAAAGGCGAGGTTTTAAAAGATAGTGGTTTAACATCTCCAATTAAAAAGGGAAAATTTCGTATCTCTTCTCGATTTACTAATAAGAGATGGCATCCAATTTTAAGAAAATATAGAGCTCATTTAGGAATTGACCTTGCTGCAAGAACTGGTACTCCAATCTACTCATCAGGAGATGGTACTGTTGTTTTTGTTGGAACAACTCGAGGATATGGAAATCTAGTAAAAGTTTGGCACACAGACGGATATATGACTCTTTACGCTCACATGAACAGATATATGTCTCATTTAAGATTTGGTAGCAGAGTTAAAAAAGGTGAGCAGATTGGAACAGTTGGTTCAACTGGTCTCTCAACAGGACCTCATCTCCATTTTGGTCTCTATAAAGATGGAAAAGCTATAAACCCTGAAAACCTTGTAACAATTGAGTTTAAAGAGAAGATTTCTAAAAATGAGTGGTATGGATTTAAAGAGAAGAGAGATAGACTTAAAGAGCAGGTAGAAACTCTTATTACAGATTATAAATCTGGACGAATTCTTGTCGCAAAATATGAACCAATAAAATTAAAATGTGAAACTACAATTACAAATATCGCTTCTGCCGATAGTAGCAACTATATAGACTTTATTCCAGAAGAGAGGTCGGCACTAAAATTTACATCTTCAGATAGTGACTCTTTAGAACTTTCTGAAGAGTATTGGGAATAGGGATTTTTTTAGTTCCCAAGTAAAACTTGGGAAAAATTGGTTAGTAGCTGAAATCAGCGTATATTGGAAGGTGGTCAGAGAAACCTTCTCCTAGATGTCTTTTCTTGCTATCTTTTTTCCATCGGAATACATTGCCCTTACTATCTAAAACACCGCCTTCACGATAAACTTTAAATGTACCATCAACATACTCAAGACCTGTACTATCTAGTAATCCTTTTGAAATTATCATACTGTCAAGTGTATCTTTCTTCTTATTATATTTATAACTCCATCTATCATCTTCTGGTAGTTCTAGCCATAAACTGTAATGTAAATCATTTCCTCTCTGATTTTGAGCTACTCCTTTTGAAACAAACTCATATTTTGAAGAGAACCAACCACCAGCATCTTTGACTGTTCCAAGAGTGTGATTTATTCCTGTTTTGCCATCAGAGTCATTCAAATTTTTACTATTTTGAAATGTGATGTACTCATTATAGTTACTGTTAAAATCTCCCAAAAGTATATAAGGTGTACTATCTGAAAGTTTGTCTAATCTCTCTTTCAAGTACTCTGCACTTCTAATTCTTTTTGTTTCAGGTCCACTTTTTGCTTTCCAGTGATTTACAAAAATATGTAGAGGCTCTTTTCCAACTTTCACTACAACTTCCAAGATATTTCTATTCATTGGGTGATTTGTAACTTTTACTTCTGAAATAGACTCGATTGGAAACTTTGAGAGCAGAGCCATTGTAA
The DNA here is from genome assembly GCA_024281175.1 of Candidatus Thiovulum imperiosus. Lineage (GTDB taxonomy): Bacteria > Campylobacterota > Campylobacteria > Campylobacterales > Thiovulaceae > Thiovulum_A > Thiovulum_A imperiosus. The sequence continues at coordinate 39,245 of JAMJTW010000033.1, read as the reverse complement.
CAGATGCTTTTCCACTCTTTTTGAGTTTCTCATCAGCAATTGCAAAATATTTGTAAGTTCCCAAGTTCTCTTTTAAATCTAAAAGTGCCTCTTTTGACTCTATCTCTTCAAGACCAATGATGTCAGGATCAATATCTCGAATAACTTTAGAGATGTTCTCTATCTTCTTCTGATAGTTTTCCTTGTTCCAATTTGTAGGACTGTCTGGAATGTACTCAAGATATTCGCTACCGTTATAAGTTAAATCGAAAAGATTTTCTACATTATAAGTAGCAACTCGTATATGCTCTCTCTTTGAATGGTCGATGGATACAAAATCTGGAGTATCTCCACAACCAATAAAGATAGCTAAAACAGGGATAAATAAAAGGTGTTTCACAACTCTCCTTAAAAATTTTTCGTGATTTTATCTAATTTTTATGTTAGAATTTTGGCTGTTTATAAATTTTTGAAAATGGAGTTCTCTATGCAATTTTTAAGTAGTGAATGGTGCGAAGCTTATGTTGGGGCTTGGAAAAGTAACGAAGAGTTAAAAAAAGGTCTTAAAAAGTTTACAGGAAACTTTGTTTATAGAGTAAGTGATAAAGAGGAATTAGCACCACTACAAGTTAATGTTGAGAAAGGTGAAATTACTTATCATGGTGCTGTAAATGGAGATAAAATCGAGTTTGATATGTGGGCTCCTTACGAAGGCTGGAGAAAAGTTGTTCAAGGTGAGCTTGGAGTTAAAAAAGCTATGATTGCACCAGGTTTTGGATTTAAAGGTTCTAAAATTAAGGCTGCTATGTATATGGGTTCTTTCGAAAAGAGTATTAAAATGATGGGAGAGATTGATACTGAATTTTAATTTCTCTGAGGAGTCTATCTCCTCCCCCCCTCTTTTATACCTCCATATTCCTTTCTGTGATAGCAAATGTTTCTACTGCTCTTTTAACTCTTACACTCATCTTCACGATGTAAAAGAGAGATATGTCGATGCTCTTTTAAAACAGTTGGAATTTGAAATTTCCAGATACCAAATTTCCAATTTTAAAACAGTCTATATCGGTGGAGGAACTCCTTCAACTCTATCTCCAAAACTCTTGGAAAAAGTCTTTGCAAAAATTCCAAAAGGTGCATCTGAAATTACAGTTGAAGCAAACCCAAATAGTGCTTCTTTAGAGTGGCTTAGAGAAATTAAAAACTTCGGAGCAACTCGAATTAGTTTAGGAGTTCAGAGTTTCGATTCTGAAAAACTGAAATTTCTTGGAAGAAATCATTCAAAAAAAGATGCGATTCTCTCTTTGGAATCTGCATCAAAAGTTGGTTTTAAAGATATAAATTTAGACCTCATCTACAATACAGCAATAGATAGTAAAGAGCTTTTGAGTAGAGATTTAGAAATAGCTTTTTCACTATCTCAAAATCATATGAGCTTATACTCTTTAACTATTGAAGAAAATACTCTTTTTGAAAACTCTCCAGAAAAGAGTGTTGAGAATTTAGAAAATACAAAAACCCTTTTTGAAAAAGTTTCTGAAAAGTTTCCTCAATATGAGATTTCAAATTTTGGAAAACCATCTCTACACAATTTAGGCTATTGGAATAGTGAAAACTACATTGGAGTTGGTAGTGGTGCAGTTGGATTTTGGAAAGATAGAAGGTTCTATCCAGAAAGAGATGTAAAGAGGTATATTGAAAATCCACTTTATCGAAAAGAGGAGATTCTTTCAAAAGCTGATTTGAAATTTGAAAAGCTATTTCTCGGTTTCCGCTCAAAAGTTGGAGTTTCTGAAAAGATACTCTCAAAAGAGGAGAGTAGAAAAGCAGACTTCTTAGTTTCTGAAAAAATTTTAAGAAAAGAGAATGGTAGATATTTCAACTTAAATTTTCTTCTTGCCGATGAGGTAACTTTAAAAATAGTGTGAAAGTAATAGGGGAAGAGAAAAACTCAAAACCTAAAAGTTTTAAGAAACTCTCTTTAGATTTAAAAATCTATTTTTTTAGCGAGTTGTTCTGGTAGAAGCTCTAAACTCTCTTCAACATCTTTTGTCTTTCCATGAGTTATAAACTTATCCCCATACTCAAAAGACGTAACTTCTATCCCCAATCCAAGTTCTTGAATTGCCGAACCAACTCCACCAGCTTTTGCTGAGTCACTAAAAATGTACCATTTTGTATACTTTTCAGAAAGCTCTTTAAGGAGTTCTATGTCGAGAGGTTTTAAAAATCTCAAATCTAAAATGGCAATATCTCTTTTTAAGAGTTTTGAAGTTTGGATTGCTCTACCAACACCATTTCCATATCCAACAAAAAGCATCTTTTCATTACCCTCTTTTAAAATTTGAGCTTTTCCTAATTTCCAAGGAGTTTCTGGAAACTCACCATCATCTAAAAAACTACCTCTTGGATAGCGAAAAGAGATTGGAGTTGGAAAATCTTTGGCAAACTCTATACCACTACGAAAAGAGACCTCATCGCGAGGAGCAAAAAGAGTCATATTTGGTATTGGACGAAGGTAGCTTAAATCGAAAACTCCTTGATGAGTCTCTCCATCTTCACCAACAATTCCAGCTCTATCAATTGCAAATTTTACAGGCAGATTTGCTAAACAGATATCATGAATAACTTGGTCATATCCTCTTTGAAGAAAAGTTGAGTAGATAGCAACAAAAGGTTTAAATCCCTCTTTTGCTAATGGTCCTGATGAGGTAACAGCATGTTGTTCAGCAATTGCTACATCCCAAAAACGGTTTGGGAACTTCTCAAGAAGTGAAGAGAGACCAGTTCCACTTGGCATCGCTGCGGTAATACCAACAACTTTAGAGTCCTCTTCAGCTATTCGCAACATCTCTTCTGAAAATATTTGAGTTGCAGATTTCTTAGAACTCTTTTTTAAACTCTTTCCAGTTTCTAAATCGAAAGGAGATACTCCATGCCAATGTTCCAGATACCCTTCTGAATACTCATACCCTTTTCCTTTTAAAGTTTGAGCATGAACTATTACAGGTTTTTTCATAGATTTAGCAAGTTCCAGAGTCTCGATAATAGACTCTAAATTGTGACCATCAATTGGACCAATATACTCAATACCCATCTCTTCAAACATAACTCCTGGAGTGATAAGTCGAAAACTCTCTTCAAACTTTTTCGCTAAATAGGTAGCACTATCTGGAAGATGTTTTAGAACTTCTTCAGTACCAGATTTCAGCTTTTGATAAAAGCGTCCAGCCATAGCTTGAGATAACATTCTTGAGATAGCTCCAATCGGTTTTGCGATACTCATCTCATTATCATTTAAAAGTATAACAATTGGATATTTTCTGTCTCCCAACTCATTTAGAGCTTCATAAACCATTCCAGCACTCATTGAACCATCTCCAATAAATGCTATGGGAACTCTATCACCCTCTTCACCTCGAATTCTTATCGCTTTTGCAGCACCAACAGCAAGAGATATAGAAGTTGAGGAGTGTCCAGAAACATAGTAGTCATGAGGTGACTCACTCGGTTTTGTATATCCAGAAATTCCACCATACTGTCTCAGAGTGTGAAACTCTTCCAATCTATCTGTAACAAGTTTATGAGCGTAAGATTGATGAGAAACATCAAAAATAAATGGGTCTTTCAAAGAGTCAAATACAGTATGCATTCCTAAAATGAGTTCAGTAGCACCCAAAGTACTACTAAGATGCCCCCCATTTTTACTTACAGTTTCTAAGATTTGCTCTCTAATATCTTCAGCAAGTTTCTCTAATTCAGTGATACTCTTTTTCAACATAATAGATTTCCAAATTTTCTTACCATTCTATCTTACTTTACTTTTTACAAAATTTTAGAAAAAAACTCCGCTAAAATATTTTAAAAAATAGGAGTTTATATGTTAGAAGGAATTGCATTTACGCTAGTTAAGACTTTTGTGTCACACATTTTTGGAGTCTATTTAGATGCTAATCTACAATATTTGGAACTTGAAGAAGTTACACAAAATAGGGAATTAACTTATGTTTGTGAAACTGCTGTTGGAAGAAGTTCAGCATCTGTGAAATACCAAATTGTAGAAGAGTTGGAAGATAGATTACAAAATGCTCTTGATAAGTCAGCTAGTGAAAATTTCGCTAGAATTCGAAACAGAGATGAGAGAGAGATTGTTCAAAATTTTAGAAATGATAAAAATCTTCGTAAATTTGTAAAATTTGGTGTTGAATACAAACCTTTTCTATATGGAAATGGTCTATTTTATAGCACTGGCTGTATTCCAACTCAAACAGTTCTCTCATATACAGAGAAAAGAGTTCGTCAAGCAAAAATTGATATTACTTTAAATAGAAGCGAAAGAGCTTTTGAAGAACTTGAAACAGGTGTTTCAAATAGAGGCGATAAATTAGATAAAGTATTTGAGGAGTTGGATAAACTCTAAATCTCCTCATTGGAGTTAATTTGGAAATTAAAGCAAAAAAGAGATTTGGACAGAACTTTTTAAAAGATGAGATTGTAAAACAGAAAATCATCAAAGCGATCCCCAATGGAGATGATAGAGTTATTGAAATTGGGGCTGGGTTGGGTGATTTGACAAAACCTCTATTAGAGTTTCATAAAGTTGTTGCATACGAGATAGATTTAGAGCTGTGTGAATATTTAAAAGAGAGATTTTCGAAAGAGATTGAAGAAGAGCGATTTGAACTAATTTGTGGTGATGTTTTGTCATATTGGCAGAATGGTAATTTAAGAGAAGAGAGATATAAGATAGTAGCAAATCTTCCATATTATGTAGCTACAAATATAGTTTTAAAAGCACTTCAAGATAGAAACTGTATCTCTATTACAGTTATGGTGCAAAAAGAGGTTGGTAATAAGTTTTTAGCAAAAGTTGGAGAGCGAAATTTCTCTTCTCTATCTGTAATAGCAGAAAGTATTTCAGAGGTGAAAGAGGTTGTTTTTGTTCCACCGACAGCTTTTGAACCTGAACCAAAAGTAGACTCGTTAGTTATACAGTTTCAGAAAAATAGTGGTGATGAGGTTTCTAAAGATTTTCAGAAATTTCTTCTATACGCTTTTCAACAGCCAAGAAAGACTCTGTTTAAAAATCTTTCGACAACCTACTCAAAAGAGGAGTTACGGAAAATTTTTGAAGAGAGAAAGTTAAATTTATCTCTGCGACCTCATCAAGTTACAACAATAGATTATCACCAAATCTATAAAAATTTAAGGCTTCAAATTGGAAGAGAAAGAGACAGCTCCAAAAAGGGAGAGACGATTTAAGAAGAAATCATCTTCCAGAAAAGGGCATAGATTAGGAAGTAGTGGGTCAGAAAATCGACACTCTGACTCATCATATAGTACTTATGTTGGTGCAGATTATAAAGTTCAATATGGTCTTATGGACTCAACTTTAAGACCTTTTGTTGAGAAAAATCAGAAGATGCATTATAGACGACTAAACAGTTTCAATAAGTTGAATTTCAATACAGATGCCAGAATTCGAATAACTCCTCTTGGAGGTCTTGGAGAAGTTGGTGGAAATATAACTGTAATTGAGACTGAAGAAGAGGCAATTGTTATCGATATTGGAATTAGCTTTCCAACTGAAGATATGCATGGTGTGGATATTCTTATTCCAGATTTCACATATCTTCGACAAATTCGCCATAAACTTGTTGCATTTATTATCACTCATGGTCATGAAGACCATATTGGAGCAGTGCCATATCTTTTTAAAGAGTTTCAGCTTCCAATTTATGGAACGCCACTACCTCTTGCGATGATTTTAAGTAAGTTTCAAGAGCATAAGATAACACAACACAAAAGCTATTTTAGACCCGTAGAAAAGAGACAACTTATAGAGATTGGGAATGATTTTAAAGTTGAGTGGATACATATGACTCACTCTATTATTGACTCATCTTCTCTCGCTGTTGTTACAGAAGCTGGAACAATAATTCACACTGGAGATTTCAAATTTGACCACACTCCAGTAGATGGTTATCCAGCTGATATTCATAGATTTGCCTATTATGGTGAAAATGGTGTTTTAGCATTATTGAGTGACTCTACAAATTCGCATAATAGCGGAAATACACCTAGTGAAAGTTTGGTATTTTCAGCATTTGATAAGATTTTTGCTGAGATGAAAGGACGAATTATTATGTCTACATTCTCTTCAAATATTCATAGAGTCTATCAAGCAATTATTGCTGGTTTAAAATACAATAGAAAAATTTGTGTAATTGGTCGCTCTATGGAGAGAAATATTGAAACCGCAATAAATTATGACTATATTAGACTTCATAAAGATATTTTTATTGAACCTCATCAACTCAATAGATATCGAGATAATGAAATTCTAATTGTTACAACAGGTTCTCAAGGTGAGACAAATTCAGCTCTATATAAAATTGCACGGAGTGAACATAAACTTGTAAGAATTAAACCAACTGATACAGTTATTCTCTCAGCCAGAGCAATTCCTGGAAATGAAGCTGGAATTTCAACCATGATAAACTATTTAGAGATGCTTGGTGCGAAAGTTTTCAATCGAGTTCAAAATATTCATGTTTCTGGACACGCCTCAAAAGAGGAGCAGAAACTTATGTTGAGACTTGTAAAACCTAAATTTTTCTTGCCTGTTCATGGAGAGTATAATCACACAAACGCTCATCGACAAACTGCTAAAGAGTGTGGAGTTCCAGACCGAAATATCCTAATCATGAGAGATGGTGACCAGATAGAAATTCACCCAAAATATATGAAAAAAGTTCGACATGTTCGAACAGGAAAAACATTCATTGATAATCAGAACAATATCAAAATCGATACAGATATTGTAATTGATAGACAAAAACTTGCTACTGACGGTATTGTTGTTCTTGTAGCCCAAGTCTCAAAAGATGAGGGAATACTACTTTCTAAACCGATGGTAACAACTTTTGGACTTGTTTCAGATAAAATGGAGAAAGCTCTTTCAATGGAACTTGTCGGTGTTCTTGAAAACTTCTTGTCAAGTCTTAAACCTCACCTTCTTGATAATCCAAGAGCGTTGGAGAACGATATTAAAATTGTTGTTCGAAAACACATCTACCGAAAACAGAAAAAATATCCTCTTATCGTTCCTTCTGTTTTTGTTATGTAGAGTCTAAAGAGTCTTCTATTAGACTCTTTTTCTCAAGAGAGTAGGCTTTGTATCTAATTTTCTTAAATATTTCTGAAGTCTCTAAGTTTTCTAATTTGAAAAACTCTTCGAGAACTCTACTTGATTCTTGAACTCTTTTGAAATTTGCAAGAATCAAGTCTGAGATTCCAACTCTGCGATTTTCAATTTTCAAACTCTCTTTTAATACATCATTTTCAATATCTCGAAATTGTAAATAGGTTTTGTAGTTTGGTAGTGTTGCAAGATGGCGAAGCTCTTTAAATTGTGAAGCCACCTCTTTTTTATCTGAAAAGCGACAGATATCTTCTAAAACTCTTAAACCCTCTTTGAGACGATTTAAGTTTGCATCAATGCCTCGAAAGAGGAGAGATTTCTCCTCTTTTGACAAATTAGTCATCACTTCCCATAATTCCGAGAATTTGAAGTAGAGCTGTAAAGAGATTTAAGAAATCTAAGTAGAGACCAACAGCACCATCAATTGGAGTTTCATAGTTTCCTTGAATGATGTTTTGAGTATCATAAATGATAAAGAAGCTGAAAATCATAACTACTGCACCTTGAATAACAATATGTAATATTGGATTTCCAAGAAATATATTTACAATACTTCCAATCATTACAACAATTAGAGCTATCATAAGAGGTTTTCCCATAGAGGTAAAATCACTTTTTGTTCTAATTGCAAAAAGGGAGAGACCACCAAAAATGATAGTTGTCATAGCAAAAGCGTTAGCAATAATTGCTGCACCACCAGGCATTGCTAGAAATTTATAAAGCAGTGGTCCAAGTGTAAGTCCACTTACAAATGCAAAAGCAAAAACAACCATAAGATTTACAGGTGATTTATGTTTTACAAAATTTATACCAATTAGAAGACCAATTTCTAAAATGATAAAGAGCCAAATCATACTAGCGATTTTTGGAGCCATATCAACACCGATATAAGCACCAACTGTACCAGCTAACATAGTTGCAGCAAACAACTTGTAAGTATCTTTGATAAAAGTTACAAGTTCAGCATCACTTCTCTGAATACCATATCCAGCATCAAAACCGATACCACTACTTTCTCTACTATTCTGGTTAAAAAAGTTATTAGCCAATTCTAAACCTCCAAATTTTTCAGTATCGTATAAGGAGTCATCTTAAATTTTGCTAAATTTTAACTCTTAAAAATGTGTTTAGAGGTAGTGGTGCTGGTAGTGTAATTGGGTTTAGATTTCCGCTATGAACACTATCCCACTCTTTACCATCTTTAGCTACCAATTTCTTTGGTACATACCACCAAGCCTCATCAACTTTAAATATCTTTCCAAACTCATTTTCAACTTCAAAAAGTTCTATCTCTTTTGGAGAGACTATCTCGATTTGGTCTCCAGCTTTTGTTGTAAATTTGCACATAAAGTAGCCCTCTTCAAGAACAATTCCAGAAACTTGATGAGTTCCCATTAACATTGTGATATCGTGTCCCTGAGTATCACTCTTCTCAAAAGGTTTGTGGATGAGGTAGGCGTCGGTAAAACCTCGATTTTGAGTTGTTCCTAACTCTCTCCAATACTTTTCAGATTTATACTCTCCAGAAATCGCATCATCTATCGCTTCTCGATAAGTCTTAGTAGTAATTGCTGTATAGTATGAACTTTTTGTTCGTCCCTCAATTTTCAAAGAGTCTACAACTCCAGATTTAACTATCTCTTCAATATGTCTTGAAAGATTTAAATCTTTTGCATTCATAATATAAGTTCCAACTCCCTCATCTTCAACGAGTTTGAAAAGAGTTCCTGTCTCTTCATTTTCAGCATAAACTGTATATGGGAAACGGCAATCATTTGCACAACTTCCCCGATTTGGAACTCTACCACTCTGAAGAGAACTTATTAGACATCTACCACTATAAGCAAAACACATTGAGCCGTGAATAAAAACTTCTAAATCCAAATCTGGAACTTTGGATTTGATACTTTCTAAATCTTGAAGTGAAATTTCTCTTGCAGTAATAATTCGTTTCACACCAATATCGTAATAGAATTGAGCATCTAAATAGTTCATTACATTTGCTTGAGTAGAGAGATGAAGTTCCATATCTGGAGCTATCTCTTTTGCAAGTTTTAGAACTCCTGGAGTTGAGATGATAAAAGCGTCAGGTTGTAAATCTCTCATTGTAGCTATGTGATTTCGGAGTAGGTCTACTTGGGAGTTGAATGGAAAACCATTTATTGTCACAAAAACTTTTCGATTTCTAGCATGTGCATACTCAATTCCCTCTCGAAAAGTTTCTAAATTAAACTCTTTTCCAGAACGAATTCGAAGTGAAAAGTGGCTTACTCCACCATAAACAGCATCAGCACCAAAATCGATAGCAATTTTAAGTTTTTCAAGATTTCCAGCAGGAGAGAGAAGTTCTGGTTTTTTGAGAGGGCTTTTCGCCCCCAAATTTCTATTCTGCGTTTTCAACTAATTTGATTTCGTATCTTCTGTTTTCTGGAGAAGTTGGGTCTTCTGGATATTTAAGGTCAGCTTCACCATATCCATCTGCAATAGCTTGATAAATTGCAGCACCTTTACTTACAAGATACTCAGCAACATTGTCAGCTCTTTCTTGAGATAGTTGTAAATTTACAGCATCACTACCAGTAGAGTCAGTATAGCTATTTACAACAGCTATGAAACTTGGATTTTCAATTAAGAAAGAAGCAATAGCATCAAGATTTTCTTTCATCTCATCTGTAATATCAGCACTACCTGAAACAATAGAGCTAGAGTTAATAGAAGCTACCGCATCAACTGGAAGTTGTACAGGTTCTGGCTCAATAACCTCTTCTGTAACAGCTTCATCAACTATCTCTTCATCTAAGATAGCCTCTTCAACTACAACTTCTTCTTCTCCAAGATAAGGACTTAATTTATCATCTACTTGTGGTTGCATATCAGCAAAAACATTTTCAGCAATATAGTCTTCATTTAATTCAGAGTCAGCATCAACACTATCAATTCTATCAAGTTCACCATCTTTAATGAAAACTTTTACATTCTCTCTAACATCTGAGTCAAGCTCATCTGCAATTGTATTTGCAATAGTTTCACTATTTTCAGTATCTCCAAGTTTTTCAAAAGAGTAATCTCTAATTTTATTTAAAACTTTTTCTGACTCAACATCAATTTGAGAAACTTTTACTGATGTAACTTCTTGAGAAACTTGCTCCTCAGCAACCTCTTCTGTTTTACTTGAACAACCACCAACTGTTAATAGTGCAGCAACTGCTACTGAAAGTGAAAAATTGGCTCTCATTACACATACCCTTTAAAATATTTTAGTTTGAATTTTACCAGCTTTTAGAAAAAATTTTACATTAAAGTTTTAAGTTCTATAATCTGCATTTATCTTTACATACTCATAACCCAAATCACAACCGTAACTTTTGAATTCTCCATCTCCAACTCCAATATCACAAAATATTGTGAAACTCTCTCTTTTTAAAATTTCAAAAGCTCTCTTCTCTACTTCAGAATTGAAGAGATTTTTTCCATCTTTCAAAACTTCAACATCTTCATAAGAGATAGAGAGTTTCTCTTCAGAGACTTCAGTACCAGAAGCACCAATACTCATTGCAATTCTTCCCCAATTTGGGTCTTCTCCAAAAAGAGCTGTTTTCACAAGTAGAGAGTCTGAAAGAGTTTTTGCAATTTTTTCAGCTTCAAAATCATTTTTAGCACCTCGAATTTGGAAAGAGACCATCTTTTTAGCACCTTCTCCATCTCTCACAATTTCTAAAGCTAAAAATTTCATAACTTCATGTAAAACTACTTCAAAAGATTTGTCATAAAAGCCTTTTTTTCCATTTGCTAAAAGAAAAACAGAGTCATTTGTGGAGGTATCTCCATCTACCGAAATAGCGTTAAAAGTTGTTTTACTATTCTCTTTTAAAAGCTCTACTATCTTTTCCGTAGATATTTCTAAATCTGTCGTGATGAAAGCTAACATTGTTGCCATCGATGGATTTATCATTCCAGCACCTTTAGCAACACCACCAACAGAGTAGCTTTTTCCATCTGGAAGTTCTACACGAATTGCTATCTCTTTTGGATAGGCATCAGTTGTCATTATCGCTTTAGCGAAGTTTTCACTTTTTTGAGAACTTAAATCAAATCTCTTTGCACCAGAAACTATCTTTTCAATTGGCAAGAAGTTTCCAATTACTCCAGTGGAACTCATTATTGGATTGTGGAACTTTGGAAGTTGTGAAAATATAGTTTCTATATCTTCAACGCCTTTTTCACCAGTCATCGCATTCGCATTTTTTGAATTTACTAAAATAAAGTCTGTTTCTGAAATTCTATTTCTCTGAAAATGTTTCAGTGGCGATGCTACAAAAGAGTTACTTGTAAAAATAGCTCCAACATTTGAAATCGTATCAGAATATATAAAACCTAAATCTAACTCTCCACCACTTTTCAAATTTGCAGAAACACCATCACTAAAAAAACCATCTGGTGCGGAAACACCACCCTCAATTCTCTTTTTAACCATTTACACTCTTTTTGAAAATATTATATAGTTTTATCATAACCATTCAGCCTAAAACATCGGGACTGACCAAATAGGCTTCTGCCTCTCTTGTCATTTCGATATGAGCGTAGCGATTGAGAAATCTTGGAAACTTATCGTTTTAATCGAAGTAACAGAAAAGATTTCTCACCCAAAAGGGTTCGAAATGACATATAGGTTGTTAAAGCCTAAAAATACTCTATTTGGTCAGTCCCCAATATCATTGTTCGGTAGTTTTCCTAACTTAATAGCATCTTACAAAAGAACATCAATCTTCCATTTGAGTTGTGGAAACTCTTCGGAAACATCATTTCCAAACTCTACGCCTTTTTCTGTCAATTTCCAATGTTTGCCATCTCGAATTTGAAAACCTCTCTCTTTCAATTTCCTATTCATTTCAGCTCCAGAAACTCCAATAAATTTTCCAAGTTCTGTTGGTAGGAACAGAGTGTCTTGAAAAGAGATTTTGAAACTCTCAAGAAGTGAAACGCCAAATTTAGCATTTATGAAGTTATCCAATTGCGTTTTTTCTAAAGAGTTGTGTTCTTGAAAAATCTTTAGTATCTCGCTTACAGTTTTTAAATCTGTCTTGACACCTTGTAAATCCAAATCTTTTAGAGAAACTTTTGTTTCGGAAACTTGCCAAAACCTCTTTTCAATCTCAATGAAATAGTTTCTAATTTGATGAGCTTTTGTAGTTTTAGAAAGCATAGTTAAATGTTTTGCAGTATCAAGAGTTAAGATGTAATCTATAATTTCAACAACTTTTCCTGTTTTATCTATCCAAGACCCTCGACTATTTTGTCGTAAGCCATCGACATTAAGTCGATGGACGATGTAATCGATGTTTTCAGTAAAAAAAGGGTTATCTAACAAATTGGTTTTTATCCATCTATTAAATTGGCTTTTTGCTAAACCTAACGCTTTGTGCAATTCTCTAGCAGAAACAGAATTTACTTTGTCATCTCCTATTCTGTTTTGAGAAACTTTCAATAATTCTTTCATTTAAATATGGTAAAAATAAATTTGGTGGAAATTCTCTTTTTTAGAGAGTTAATATGTAAAGTTACCAGTTTCACGATATAAACTCTCTGAATTCACCTTGATAAGACTTTCCGAAGAAAGCCCCGTTCATATCGTAGGCACTGGTAAAGCCTTATCAAGACAAATTCAAAATGGAAGTAAAATTTCCAAAAGGCATTTTATCATATTTCCTTGCTCCAAGAGTTTTATCTTAAAACTATTTTTTCCAACTCTTTGATACTCTCTTCTTCTTTCTCTTCTAAATAGTCATAAATTCCTGTATAAAATTCAACTTTCTCAAGAGAGAAAATCTTTTCAACTGTTGGTTCTAAAAGGTCGAACATTTGGACAGGAATGACTGGAGAAGCGATGTAGATATCTTCAATTCCCAACTCTTCAATAGTATCAATAGCAACTTCCATCTTAAATCCAGTTTCGATAGAAGTATCTAAAAGTAGTATATTTTCTATCTCATTTGGTATCTGAAAAGGAATTCTCCCGCCACGATACTCTTCAAGTTCAGGCATTATCTTATACTCATGAATTATTTTCAGTGCTTCAGAAAGATGGTCGTTACTAATTTGAAAAGCATCTCGAATTGTCTCATTAAAAACACTATTTTTAAATTCACTTATAAAAGCTACTTTACACTCTATATTTTTTTGACAAGAGATAGCGTCGATAAAAAGCAGTTCAAATTTCGTACCTGTTTTTTGAGAAATAGTTTTAGCAAAAAAGAGAGCCTCTTTAGATATTGGAACAATAAGCCAAGTTTCATCTAAAACTTTTGCTAACTCTTCTGCTAAAAGGTCGGCTATCTCATTCTTATCTTTGTATATCATCTATAACTCCAGTAGTTTCATTGCAAAATTGTTTGCTTCTTCAAAATTTCCACCAACCATTCTAGCTATCTCTTCTGCTCTACTTTTTTTACTATCCAATTCAATAACACCACTTTTTCCACTATTTTTAAAAACCACAAAGTGTTGGTCAGCTTGGGAAGTTAGTTGAGGTTGATGAGAGATAGCAAATATCTGATACCCTTTTGAGAGTTTTTTGAGAACTTTTGCAACTCTCATCGACTCATCTCCACTCAAATTCGCATCAACCTCATCAAGAAAGAGAGTTCCACTACCATTTCCAAAAACTGTTTTAAGAGTTAAAATTGCTAATCGAACTCTGTTCTGCTCTCCATAAGAGAGTTTTAAAACTGGCGTATTCTCTATGGAGAGTGAAATGAAATCGATACCGTTTTTATGAAAAGAGACTCTTTTGTTATAGAGTTGAGAGACTCCCAAATTTAGAAGCTCCAAATTCTCATCTAAATTTTTCCTAAAGTTTGGAGACTGCTCTTTTCTCTTTTCAGAAATTTCTAAACCGAGTTGTTGAAGCTCTGCTGAAATTGCCTCTTTCTCCAACTCCAACTCAACTAACTCTTTTCGAAGTTCTGAAACTTTTTGAAGTTCCAACTTTCTCTCTTCAACATAGAGTAAAGCTTCATGAATTGAACCATACTTTGTTTTCAAATCTGAAATCTTCTCTATTCTGTCAAGAAGCTCTTCAACATCAACTTCATCTAATTCTGAAAGTTCATCTATAATCTCTTCAAATCTAGCTTTTAAATGTTCGAAGAAATCTTCAATTTCAGAAACCTCTTTCTCAAATCCCATTAAATCGAAAACTTCTAATACAGTTCTCCTCTTTTCAAAAATAGTTTCCGATTCTGAAATGTACTCTTCAATTTTCTCTTTTTTTGAAAGTCTCTTTTTAGTTAGTTGTAACTCTTCATCTTCACCATCTTCTGGTGCTACTTTCTCAATTCTCTCAATTTCAAATTTTACAAAATCCTCTCTCTCTGAAAGTATAGAAATATCACTTTCGATTTTTGAAATCTTATATTTCAGATTCTCATATTTCTCAAATTCACTTTTATAACTGTTGATGAGGTCTCTATAATTTCCCATAGAATCGAGAATTTCCAAAATATATTCAGATTCAAATTCAACAACTTCTCTTGGATTTAAGTGAGTTATAAAGAGTTTTCCAATTTCTGAAACACTCTTTTTTGGAATATTTTGGGAATTTATAAAAAAGCGAAGTCGCCCTTTTTTCATCTGTTTGAAAACTGTAATTTCGTCACTATCAATTCCAAACTCTTCTAAATTTAAAGTTCTATCAAAAGTCACTTCAGCAATCTCAGAATAGACCTCTTTCTGTCCAATTGTAGAGAGAATTGCATTTAACAAAACAGATTTTCCAGCTCCACTACTTCCTGTAAAGAGAATTAAACCATTTTGAAACTCCAAATCAACTTTCTCAAAAGAGAAATTGTTTCTTAAATAGAATCTCTCTATCATTTTAAACTACTCTCTATCTCTTTTACAATATCAAAAACCTCATCAATATTGGAAGGTTCTCTGTTATGAAATTTCTCAAAAGTTTCTAAAACTCCTTTTGAAATCTCTCCAAAAGGAATCTCGTTTCTTAAAAATTTTGAGACATAGAAATCATTTGCTGTATTCACAATTACACCCTTTTTTGGAAATTTAAGTAGTTCATCTTTAATTTCCCAAATTGGATATCTCTCTACCAAAATTGGAAGAAAAGAGACTTTTTCCATCTCAGTTAAAGGTACAGGAGAGATTATCTCTTCTGAAATCTCTTTTAGTAGAGCAAAAGCTATTGGCAATTTCATATCAGCTTTTGAAATGTGTGCTGTTGTACTACCATCTACAAAGCTGACAATACCGTGAATTATGGAACTTTTCTCAATTACAGCACTTAAATTTTTCGGTTTGAAAAGCCATTTCGCCTCAAGAAGTTCAAAGAGCTTATTCACCATTGTTGCTGAGTCTACTGTTATCTTATTCCCCATATCCCAATTTGGGTGTTTCAAAGCGTCCGAAGGTTTTGCAAAAGCTATTTTAGAGATATCCCAATCTCGAAAAGCACCACCACTTGCAGTAATTGTCATCTCTTTCACTTCTCTACCATTTAGTAGATACCAGAGTGCAAAGTGTTCAGAGTCGATAGGTTCTATTTTTGAGCTATTTAGAAAAGCTCCAGCATTTACAAGAGACTCTTTGTTTGCAAGTGCTAATCTCTTTCCAATTTCTAAAGTTTTCAGAGTTGGTCTCAATCCTGAAAATCCAACAAGAGCATTTACAACAATTGGACTTTTACTCTCTTCTATGGCTCTTAAAATTCCCTCTGTTCCAAAATAGACTCTATTGTGATTTACTTTGGAAACTAAATCTTTCTCTCCAATTACAACAATTTCTGGAGAAAACTTTGCAATTTGAGAATTTAGAAGTTCAACACTACGATTTGCTGTAAGAACTTCCACAGAGAGACTATATCTTTCTGCAACCTCTAAAGTATTTCTTCCAATAGAACCAGTTGAACCTAAAATTACCATCTACTTAGCCAACCTTTGAAGAGCCTCTTTTATCATTTCAGAGTGGTTTTGAGAAGTTACACTATCTAAAACTGCAACTATCTCTTTCTGTGCAAACCCTAACTGTTGTAGAGCCTGAATTGCAATACTCTTTTCAGAATTTTGCTCATCTCCAGAAAGCCCCAATTTATCCTTTACAAAAGAGAGTTCATGAATTATCTTTTTAGCACTTTTAGGACCTATTTTTGGAACTCTTGTAAGCCCTTTCTCATCTTCAGTTTCTATAATTTGGAGTAACTCTTCACTTGAAATAGTTGAAAGAATTGCCATTCCAACTTTTGGACCAACTCCACTAATTTTGATGAGTTCACCAAAAAGAGTCTTTTTACTTTTTTGAAGAAAACCGAAAAGTTCGACAGAGTTCTCTTTAAAAATTTGTAAAATGTGTAGAGAAGTTTCTGTTCCAACTTCTAAACTATCCAAATCTGGAATAGAGAGATGGACTTCATAAGTGATACCTGAAACTTCCAGATATAGTGAGTTACTCTCTAAACTCTCTACTTTTCCTCTTATTCGAACTATCAATACTTCACCTTATCTAAAGGTTCTGTAACAATTTTAAATTCATTATCTTCATATTTTACTTGCTCAAGTCGGAAAGTAGCTTCTGTACTTGTTTCATCAACTATCTTTTCAAGAACTTTTTTTGGATTTAAGAGTTTGAATTCTATTTTTGTATACCCTTTCCATCTATCACGAACAACAATTTCAGCATCAAAAATTGCATGTTCTATCTCTTCAAACTTTTTCTGGTAGATATCAATTTTCTCTTTCTGCTCTTTGAATTCATCTTTCATCTCTTTGTAGTTTTTAATAAAATCTTCATTCTGTTTTAGAGCATCTTGAATAGTTTGAGGTGGTTCAACTTCATGTTTCTTAAATTTTCCAACTCTCTTATTTAAAGCTGTAATTGCCCTTCTCATTGCCATAACCTCATCAAGCT
Organism: Candidatus Thiovulum imperiosus; assembly: GCA_024281175.1. Classification (GTDB taxonomy): domain Bacteria; phylum Campylobacterota; class Campylobacteria; order Campylobacterales; family Thiovulaceae; genus Thiovulum_A; species Thiovulum_A imperiosus. The sequence continues at coordinate 22,147 of JAMJTW010000033.1, read as the reverse complement.
CCTCTTTCATCATTCTCTGAAGATATTCAGACCTTTGAGTCGCTTCTGTTAAAAGTTTTCGAGTCTCCTCAATCTCATTAACTCCATCTTTATACCCCTCTAAATCTATGACGATGAGGTTCTCTGCTCCAGCAATTCCAATAATCTCAACTTTCTTACTACTAAAAATTTTTACATAGTTTCCTAAATTATCTATATAAACTTCTCTTGCTCTAATAATTCCACCAACAGCATCTCGAATTCGTACAGTTTCCGCTTCAACAATACCAGCTTCCAATCTTGTAATATTTACACTTTCTGCAAACACTTTACCTTTGTGAACAGCTATTGTTGCTTCATCTGCTGTAATAGTACTTTTCTTATGAGTCTGTCCACTTATCTTAACTTGGTTCGCATTTATCTCTGCATTCTCACCAACATTTCCATCTACATTTAAAGTTGATACTGTTACTTTAACTCCCATTCCAACAGCATCACTCTCTTTATCTTTTTGAGAAACATCTATCTCAATATCTCTATCTCTACCTGCATCAATTGAACCAGTTCCTCTAAAACTTAACTCGCCAGTCTGAACATGGTCTTCAATTCTAAATTCACCCTCTTCTAAAACAACATTACCATCTTTAAGAGCGAGAAAATCGATTGTATCTTCAGTATCACTTTTTCGAATATCTGTTTCTACAATTCTAAAATCTGGATAGTTATCCTTATTTGGTTTTGGAGTTTTGATTAGCTTTCCACGACAATCTCTACCTGGAATTCCATCTTTCGGTTTTCTATACTGGATTAGTAAATCTTCACTCTTTACAGCAATTACAAAACCTCGTTTAGAGTGGTCTATTCGTCCTTCACTCTGTTTCGCTTTTTCTAACGACTCTCTATAAACAAATCGAAGTTCATCATCAATTTGAGGCTTTGGTCGAACACCCAAACCAACTCTTAAAACAAAATCATCTTGTAAAGATGGATTTTTCTTTTTTAAAAACTCATCTAATTTTACTTCAAGATTACTTTCACGAAAACCTATAAGAATATTGTTTTGCATCTTCTTCTTATTTATTAGTTCTATGAAATCCTGTTTTATATTTTCGTGATAATGAATTTCCGAACCTTGTGCAACTGTCAAATAGATATTTACAAAATCTTGACTCGCATTTAAATTTATTTCACTATCTTTAAAAGGGTTATCATAATCATCTCTTGGAAATACTCGAACTGTATATATTTGCTTATATTCAAGATTTGCTTGAGCATAATGTTCGTTATTTTCAAGTCTATTTAAAAGACCTCCATCAAGTTCAACCCAATCACTATTTGCTACTTCACTATCTCTTTCAAAGGTTCTAACTTGCTGAATAGAGAAATCTAAATTTGATACTTTTGTACTATACTCCCTAGCAATCATACTTAAGTTTCTTGAGATATCACTTGTCTCGACAACTACATCTTCAACAAAATCTACAATATTTTTTCGTGCCATCTACTACACCTCCAGATATATTTTTAGAAGTCTATTTTAAAAAAGTCTTTATACTAACTATATGTCATTTCGAACCCTTTGGGGTGAGAAATCTTTTATATGACTTCGAGTAAAACGATAAATCTCAAAGATTTCTGTATCGCTACGCTCATATCGAAATGACAAGAGAGGCAGAAGCCTATTTTAAAAAAATCTTTATACTAACTATATGTCATTTCGAACCCTTTACGGTGAGAAATCTTTTACATAACTTCGAGTAAAACGATAAATCTCAAAGATTTCTCAATCGCTACGCTCATATCGAAATGACAAGAGAGGAAGAAGTCTATTTTATATACTAAATTTGCTTCTAAATAGTGTTATTTTGGGATTTCCCTAACCTCTTTGTTCTATCTAGTATTTTAACACATCGGCATCTGAGACTGAGTAAATAGAGTATGATTTTCTATTTAAAGGATATATTTGGAAATAGAGTTTTTAAAAGTTGGAGAGAGTCCAACAGATGTTGCTACCTCATCAGCAAGAACATGCTATTCAGGAAAAGGTCTAGTTTTACCAATAGAGAGTGCGGAGTGGAAACGAAAACCTGAACTTCTAATTTCACTACTCAAATCTGGACATCACACTGTTTTTCAACATTCTCATATCACAATGAAGATTTCTGGAATTTCAAGACATCTAATTTGGAGACTTCTTCATTCACACAACTTCTACTCAAGTGAACAGGTTTCTCAGAGATATGCAAAAGTTTCAGAAGACTCTTTCTACTATCCAACAGCAGAGTGGAAAGAGTTCTATTTAGAGAGATTTAGAGAGTATGAGAAACTTTCAGAACTTTTAGAGAAGCCAATTCGCGAAGTTTTGCCAAAGTTTCAAAAAAAGAGTGCTAAGAAGAAAGCGATGGAGATAGCACGATATGTTCTACCTCAAGGTGTAACAGCATATATGTATCACACAGTAAATCTAATTACACTTTTTAGATATATATCTGTTTCTCAAGATTTTCCAGAAGCTACAAAAGAGGCAAAAGAGTTTGGAGAGCTTTTGGAAAAGAGAGTTTTAGAGTTGGACTCAGATTTGAAATCTTTAGTAGAGTTTGTTAAAAGAGAGAAGTGGGAATTTCCAGAAGTGAATTTAGAGGGTGATGAGGTTTATGACATTGTTGGAAATTTAGATTTCCAAATTTCAGCAAATTATGGTGGAGTTCTTCGAAGTTCGCAACTTCTTCACGATAGTGGTATGGTTGGAGGTTTCTCTTCAAAATCGAAAATTTCACTCTCTGCTGATGCTCAAAATCAGAGACACCGTCGAAGTTTAGGAGTGCGACCACTACTGGAAAAGGATTTTAGAGAAGAGTTCTATATCCCAAAAATTTTGAGTGGAGAAATTTTAGATTTCTATTTAGAAGCACACCAAAAGATTTACAAATTCTTTAAATCCCAAGTTGCAAAAATAGGTTTTGAAGAAGCAATTTACGCTTTGCCAAATAGTCATCTAATCTCAGTTTTTGAGAGAACAGATTGGAGTAGCTATCACCATAAAGCTCAAATGAGACTCTGTTACAATGCACAAGAAGAGATTTTCGACATGACTTATCGACAAGTTGAAATCTTGAGAGAAAAGGATATTTCTGGAAGTGAAAAGTTACTTCCACCTTGTGGAGTTCGAGCAGAATTGGGAATTCACCCAATTTGTCCAGAAGGGGAACGATATTGCGGTATAAAAGTTTGGAAATTAGATTTTGAGGAGTATAGTAGAAAGATATGAAAATAGCATTTTTAAGTAGTTTGGATTTAAACCTCTACCTTTTTAGATTAGATATTATGATGGAGCTTATTGCTAGAGGAAATGAGGTTTACGCCATAGTTCCAAAGGGAGAACATTTTCATAAAATAGAAGAAGCTGGAGTTAAGATGATAGATTACAATCTCTCTCGAGGTAGTCTCTCTCCATTTTCAGCACTCTCTTCAATTTTGGAACTTAGAAAGATTTTGAAATCTCTAAACTTAGATGTTCTTCACACATTTACAGTGAAGCCAAATATTTTTGGAACTATTGCTGGAAAGATGGCAAAAGTGCCGAGAATTCTAAATTTGGTAGAGGGTTTAGGCTCATTTTATGTAGATGACTCTCTGAAAAGTAGAGTTGTTCGAAGAGTGATAGAGCGTTCTTATAAATTCTCTTTTCGATACGCTGAAAAGGTGGTTTTTGTAAACTCAGACGACCCGAAATATCTAGTAGAAAATGGTATTTTAGAAGAGGATAAAGTTCACATCATAAAATCTGTTGGAATTGATACAGCAGAGTATAAGATGGAAAATATTTCTGATGAGGTTATAGAGAATTTACGAAAAGAGATAGGAGTTTCAAAACCCGTAGTTTTGATGATAGCCAGAGCAATTCTTCATAAAGGTACAGAGGACTTTTACAAATCTGCTAAAGCTCTACCATATTACGATTTTGTTTTTGTTGGAGATATTGATGAGGGAAACAAATTTGGAATGAGTAGAGAGTTTATGAGTAGTGGTAGCGTAAAGTGGCTCGGTTTCCGAAATGATATTGCTGAACTTATCTCAATTTCAGACTTGGTAGTTCTTCCATCATATCGAGAAGGAGTTCCTAGAACACTACTTGAAGCTGGTTCAATGGGAAAACCGATAGTTACGACAGATACAGTTGGTTGTCGAGAAGTTGTTAAAGATGGTGAAAACGGTTTTCTAGTTCCCGTAGCAGATTGGGAGATTTTGGCGAAAAAGATAGAAGAGATTTTGGAAAATAGAAAATTGCATAAAGAGATGTCTTTAAAAAGTAGAGAGATAGCAGAGAAAGAGTTTGATATTAAAAATATTGTAGCTCAATATATGAAACTCTATTAGGAGAAGTTTTGAAGATTTTAAAACTGATTACAAAGAATGTGAACTCTTTGCGAGGTGAAAACAGTATCGACTTTCAAGACTCCTATTTTCGAGATGGTATTTTTGCAATTACAGGAGAGACAGGTTCTGGAAAGACAACAGTTTTAGATGCAATTTCAGTAGCACTTTATGGAGAGACTCCACGACTTTCTCAAGCAAATGATTTGATGAGTCGAGGAACAAATGAGACCTCATCAGAAGTTTGGTTTGAAGTGAAAAGAGAGATTTTTGTAAGTAGCTACTCTCAAAAGAGGTCGAAAAGCGGTAAGTTTCAAACTGCAAAAATGGAACTGAGTTCAGATGGAAATATTTTGGAGAGCGGTAAAAAGAGCGTTCCAATAAAAGTTGAAGAGATAGTTGGACTAAATTTCAGCAGATTTACAAAATCGATACTTTTAGCTCAAGGCTCTTTTGATACTTTTTTGAAAGCTGATAGAAATGAGAAAGCGTCTCTACTTGAACAGATGACAGATACGACAATTTATAGAACTATCTCTATAAAAGTTTTTGAAAAGAGTAGAGAAGTTGAGAGAGAACGAGCAGTTTTAAAAGAGATAGTTTCAAAAATAGATATTTTAAGTTCTGAAGATAGAGAGAATTTTGAAAAGAGAAAAATTGAAATTGAAGCTCAAAAAAGAGAATTAAATGTTGATGAGGTTCAAAAAGAGATAGAGAGTTTAAAACTCTATCTCTCCAAAAGTTCCGATTTAAAAAAATTTGAAAAAGAGATTACTGAAACTTCTCAAAAAATAGATAGTTTCCAAGAAGATAAATTTCTAAAATTTGTAGAATTTTACAAACAGGAAATAGAGAAATTAGAACAAGCCCAAATTTTAGATAGAAACATTTCTGAAAATAGAAAAAGAGTTCAATTTTTAGAAAACAGATTTCAGATTTCAGAATCTGAACTTCAAAATTTTAAGAAAAGTTTCCAAAACTTAGAATCTGAACTTCAAAATTTAGAATTTGAACTAAAAACTCTTCAAGTTTTACTTTCTGAAAATAGTAAATTTGAGAAACTTCTTGAAAACTACTCTCTTTTGGAAAGCAACTTTCAAAATTGGAGTGAAAAAGCTGAAAAGTTTCAGAAATTGGAAGATTCTCTTTTAAAAGCTGTTCCAAATTTAGAAAAACTTAGAGAAGATATTTCAAAACTTGAAAATAGTAGAGAAGATATTTTAGATTTACAACTGAAATTACAAAATATAGAGAAATTTGAGAAATTACTTCCTGAAAAAGAGATTTTGGAAATAGAGATTTCAAAATTGGTAGAGAGAACTTCAGAACTTCGAAAAGAGGAGTTGGAATTTTCTGAACTTGTTTCCCAACTTTCTCAAAAAAGAGAACTGGAACTTCTCATTGCAAAGTATGAAGATGATAGAGCAAAGTTGAAAGATGGAGAACCTTGTCCTCTTTGTGGTTCTACAAAACATATTTTCCATGAAACTCCAAATATTTCTGAAACTGAAAAGGCTTTAAAAAAGAGTGAAAAGAGATTACGAGATTCTCAAAATGAGCTTCAAAACCAAATTTTAGAAAAGAGCAGATTTGAAACTAAATTTGAGAAAGTGAAAATGGAGTTAGATTCTCTCCAAATCTCTGAAATTTCAAAGTCTGAACTTCTTTCAAGAATATCTTTTCAAAAAGAGTTGGAAATCAAATTGGAAGAGAGTAGAAAAGAGTATCAGGCTGGTGAAATCGAATTTGAAAAGAGAAAAAATTTAGAGCTTTTGAAAAGTGAAATTTTAAATTTGGAAACTTCTATTAAAAAAGAGTTTCTCTTTTACAAATTGTCTCCAAACTTGGAATCTCTTCAAATTTTGAAAAAGAAGAGAGAGGAGATTCAACTTTGGAAAAGAGATTTAGAATTGACAAATTCAAAATTCTCAAATTTAGTAGAAAAGAGAAAATATAGAGTTTTGGAGATAGATAGAGTTTCAAAAGAGATTTCAGAAATTTCTAAAGAGATAGCAGAGAAGAGAGATGAGGTTTCAAAAGAAGTTGCAACTCGAAACAAGATATTTTCTGGAGAGATAGAAAAATATCGAAAAGAGCTTCAAATTCAGAAAGAGGATTTTGAAAATAGAAGAGTTGAATTTATAAAATTGAGAGAGAAAGTTAGTTTTCAAGAGGAAAATTATTCAAAAACTTTAGCAGAATTCCAAAATTTAGTAGTTCCAGTAGAGCAGAATTTGGAAATTTTGGAAAATCGAAAAGAGAAGTTTTCAAAAAAGAGTTCTGAATTAGATAGAGAGATAGGTTCTATCGAGTTGGAACTTCAAAAGAGTGATGAAAATAGAAATAGATTTCAGAAAGAGAACCGAAAACTTGAGTTTCTGGAAAAGGAATTTCAAAAATGGAGTCGTTTGAATGAACTTATCGGTTCAGCAAAAGGAGATAAATTTCAGAAATTTGCTCAAGAGATAACTCTAAAATCTCTTGTCTCTCTTGCAAATAGACATCTCTCAAAACTTACAGATAGATACCAACTCGATTTAAAAGAGGGAGTTTTGGAAATTGAGATTTCCGACCTATATCTCTCTGGAAATCGCAGAGGAATAAATACTCTTTCTGGTGGTGAAACCTTTCTTGTAAGTCTCTCTTTAGCATTAGCTCTTTCTGATTTAGCAAGTAGTAAAGTTGAGATAAATTCACTTTTTTTAGATGAGGGTTTTGGAACTTTAGATGAAAATAGTTTGGAAATTGTCTTGTCAGCTCTAAATTCACTTCAAAATAGCGGAAAAACAGTATGTGTAATCTCACATGTTAAAGCTCTTAAAGAGAGAATTCCAACTCAAATACATATCAAAAAAGTTGGAAATGGAAAAAGTGAAATACTCTTTCCAAATCGAAATTAGGGGATTACCAAAGAGAGTCTAAGAAAAAGAAAGTGACAAAATAGACTTATTCCACTCTTGTCATTTCGATATGAGCGTAGCGATTGAGAAATCTTGAAAATATCCAAGATTTCTCACCCAAAAGGGTTCAAAATGACATATAAGTTGTTAAAGTATAAAAATACTCTATTTGGTCAGTCCCTAAAAAAAGACTCTCTTTATCTTAAAACTCTTTTGGTTGCGTGAGATTTTTGAATTAGAGGCATTAAAGCATTTCGGCTATTTGGATATTTTTGAAGTAACTTTGCATACTCTCTATTTCTATCCTCTACCAAGTTTTCAAGTTTTGCAAAAAGTTTTGGAACTCTCTTTTCAGAATGGGCTTTTGTGAAAAGTTGCTTCAGAAGAAGCTCTCTATTTTTCATGGAGAATTCACCTAATTCCAACTCTCTACCAATTAGAACAAGCTCTTTTGCTGAAATGTAAACTCCAGCGAAGAAAGTGTTTAGAAGTTGTTTTTCAATACCACTGTATGGTGACTGCTCTTCCTCTTTGTGCTTTTTCAACTATTTTCTCCTAATCGTATTTCAGAAGCTCTAACTACATCTGGACTATCATCTTTTAAAAGTCTTCTAAGAACCTCATCAGAAGTAGATGGATTTTCAGCAACTCGAAGTCGAACCATTTTGTCTCTATCATCAGAGAGAGTTTTCAATATTTTTTGAGGTGTTGATGGATTTCCTGATAGACCATCTCGAACTATCTTCTCCTCTGAAAAGAACTTTTCAAGAAACTCAACTGGAGTTTTCGGATTTGTAGCAACTAATGCTCTCACCAAATTTATTCTATCTGTTGCCAATACTTTTAAAACCTCAACTGGAGTTTGTGGATTTTTTGCCACTGCCCATCGACTTCCCATATCTTCCGCCTTTGAAAGCTCTATAAGAATTCTCTCCATCGCCTCACTCTTTCCCTGCTCCCTGTCATAAACAGAAGTTTTGAGACTCAAATTCATAGCAACTTGTCCAACAACATCTTTATCATCTCTGAAATCTTTAAAAATCTCTTCAACTTTTCCTATCTCTAAATTTTTATTCGTTAAAAGCTCTACGGCTTCTTCTTTAGTCAAACTACTACCTTTTTATTGGAATTTTATAGAAACTATCTCTAAAAATAGTTTTGGGAAATTTCAAGAAATGATTTTTAGAAAGAATTTAGGTTTTGAAAAAGTTCGGGGAGTGACCAAATAGAGTATTTTATACTTTAACAACTTATATGTCATTTCGAACCCTTTAGGTGAGAAATCTTTGATATTTTCAAGATTTCTCAATCGCTATGCTCATTTCGAAATGACAAAAAAGAGGAAAAAATCGTCATTTCGAACTTGTTCAGTCTCAAAGTTCGAAACTTTCGTATTGCAACAAAGAAGTTTTTAAATGTTAGAATTATGAGAAAGTGGGTTTAATATATGCTATACGAACTATATCTTCTTTTTGATATAAATATTTTCCAATATATTACATTTCGAGCTGGGTTCTCATTTTTTCTAGCTCTCTTTTTAACTCTATTTTTCATTCCAAAATTTATTCGTTGGGCAACTTCTCAAAATTTTGAACAACCAATTAATGACGATGTTAAGCATCACAGTAAAAAGAGTAAAACACCAACAATGGGAGGTGCTGTTTTTGTTGGAGCAACTCTATTTTCATCGCTATTAGCAATAGACTTTTCAAGTGTTTATGCTCTTGGAGGAGTTTTTACTCTAATTCTATTTTCAGGAATTGGAATGATAGATGATTTGGGAAAGATAATTGGAAAGAAAAATAGTAGTGGTTTGAGTGCTAAAATGAAACTATTACTTCTAATACTCTTTTCAGGAGTTGTAGTTTGGTATCTTTATGATAATAGTTTTCCAACAGAACTCTTTGTTCCATTTTATAAAAATCCAGTTCTTGATTTTGGTATTTTCATTTTGCCATTTGGAGTTTTAGTAATGATAAGTTCTTCAAATGCTGTAAATCTTACAGATGGTTTAGATGGTTTAGCAACAGTACCATCAATATTTGCTCTTGCCTCTCTATCTGTTTTTGCCTATCTAAGTGGAAATGCAATTTTAAGTGGATATCTACTCTTGCCTTACATTTATGAAGTTGGAGAAGTTGCAATTGTTGGTACAGCTCTTATGGGTGCTTTAACAGGTTTTCTTTGGTACAACTCACACCCAGCTGAAGTTTTTATGGGAGACTCTGGAAGTTTGGCTGTTGGAGGCTTTTTAGGATATATAGCTCTAATTACAAAAAACGAGATATTGCTAATTCTTATAGGTCTTGTATTTGTAATAGAAGCGGTAACAGTAATAATTCAAGTTACAAGTTTTAAAACTCGAAAAAAGAGAGTCTTTTTAATGGCACCAATTCACCACCACTTTGAGATGAAAAACTGGCATGAGAATAAGATAATAGTTCGATTTTGGATAGTCTCTCTACTCTCAAACCTCATCGCTCTAATCTCTATAAAAATAAGATGAAAAGTTTCTATTCAAGATTTAGAGAAAATAGAAAAGCCCTCTTTTCTCTACGGTTTTTTATAGCTATCACTATACTATCTCTACTTTCAAACTTTATTGCAAATGATAAACCTCTGATTGTAAGTTACAAATCTGAATTCTACTTTCCAATTTTCTTTGACTATTATGAAACAGAATTTGGTGGAGATTTTGAAACTTTTACAGATTATAAAGATATCTACATATCTGACAAAATAGAGCAAAACGGTTTTATCGTCTGGACTCCTATTCAATACAGTTTTGATACTCTAAATTATGAGCTAAATTCTCCAGCTCCATCGCCTCCAACAGCAGAAAATATTTTAGGCACTGATGATAAAGGTAGAGATATTTTTGCAAGAACTCTTTACGGTCTTCAAATCTCTATTCTTTTTGGTTTGGCTCTCACCTTTTTTACAATAGTTTTTGCAGTTGTAATTGGTGGAGTTCAAGGCTATTTTGGAGGAAATATAGACCTTTTCGGTCAGAGATTTATTGAAATTTGGAGTGGGCTTCCAATCCTTTTTATCATCATAATAATTTCTGATTTCATCTCTCCAAACTTCTGGACTCTACTTGGAATTATGCTTCTCTTCTCTTGGATACCCGTTGCTTCCCTTGTTAGAGCTGAAGTTCTGAAAACTCGAAATCTTGAATTTATTGGTGCTTCTAAAGTTTTAGGTGCTTCAGATAGTAGAACTCTATTTAAACATATTCTTCCAAATAGTCTTGTTTCAACTATCACCTATCTACCTTTTATACTTGTCTCTTCAATTGTAACTCTAACTTCTCTCGACTTTTTAGGTTTTGGTCTACCAGTAGAAAGTGCTTCTCTTGGAGAACTTTTGGGTCAAGCTAAAAATAATCTTCACGCACCTTGGATTGGTATTACAGTTTTTATAACTCTTTCCACTCTTTTAGTCTCTCTGATTTTTATAGGTGATGGAGTTCGGGACGCTTTAGATAGTAGAACAGTTTAAGAAAAAAGAGTCTAATTTTAGACTCTTTAGTAAAAAATATCAAAATAGAATTTAAAAATTCCCAGCTTCTAATAGTTTTAGAACTTTTCGGTAATATTTCGTAAAATTGAATTTAAAGAATAGAGGGTAGAAATTTGGCAAGGGCAAAAAGAAGTTCTCCAGTCTTACAGGTCTTACGACCGATTTTCCAACTTGTGGCTGACTCAAAAGATATTGGAATGGTGCTATTCCTAATGGCTATTCTTTCCATTATTATAGTTCCTTTGCCAAGTGGTATGTTAGATTTTATGCTAACAATATCTATATCTTTTTCAATTCTGATAATACTTTTGGCAATTTACATTCCAAAACCGACAGATTTGACTACATTTCCAACTCTAATTTTAGTAATCACTCTCTTTAGGCTTTCACTTAATATCGCCACTACCAGAATGATTTTAAGTCATGGACATGAGGGAACAGAAGCGGTAAGTCAAATCATCTCCTCTTTTGGAGATTTTGTAGTTGGTGGAAATCTTGTAATAGGTATCATCATCTTCACAATTCTTGTAATTATAAATTTTATGGTAATTACAAAAGGTTCAGGTAGAGTTGCTGAAGTTGCAGCAAGATTTACTTTGGACGCAATGCCTGGAAAACAGATGGCAATTGATGCTGATTTGAATGCAGGACTTATTGATGAGAAAGAGGCAAAAAAACGGAGAGCTGATATTTTACAAGAGGCAAACTTTTATGGAGCAATGGACGGTTCTAGTAAGTTTGTAAAAGGTGATGCTGTTGCAGGTATTATCATTACAATTGTAAATATAATTGGTGGTATTCTAATTGGAGCTTTCCAGTTTGATATGACTCTTTCTGATAGTGCTTCAACTTTTACACAACTTACAATTGGAGATGGTCTTGTCTCTCAAATTCCAGCACTAATTCTCTCAACAGCAACAGGTATTATTATCACTCGAGCTTCTGGAGATGGTAGAAACTTTGCTGAAGGTTCAGTGGAGCAACTTGGAGGGGACTATAAAGTTCTAATGATGGTTGGGGGAATTATGTTCCTTTTTGCTCTTGTTCCTGGATTTCCAACTGCTTCAATGGGTGGAATTGGAATTCTCTTTCTAGTTCTTGGGTATGTGTTGAATAAGAATGCGAAAGGTGAACTTGGAGATGTCTTTGAGAATATCAATAAAGTTTCAAACAGAATTACAGGGGAAGATTTAGTAGATACAAACGCTTACTACAACTCTAAAAAGCCTCCGAAAAAGAGTGAGTCTGAAATTCAGAAAGAGGAGCAGAAAGCTCTTGAAGATATTTTGAAAGTGGAGATGTTAGAACTTACTCTTGGATATCAACTTATAAAACTTGCTGACCATGACCAAGGTGGAGACCTTCTCGATAGGGTTCGAAGTATGAGACGAAAAATTGCTACGGATTTCGGTTTTCTAATGCCTCAAGTTAGAATTCGAGATAACTTACAACTGAACCCAAAAGGGTATCAAATTCTAATTAAGGGTGTTGAAGTTTCAGACTCCACAATTGACCCAGACCGATTTCTAGCGATGGATAGTGGAATGGTAACAGATGAGATTACTGGAGACAAGACGATAGAACCAGCTTTTGGACTTGATGCTATCTGGATTGAGAAGAACCAGAAAGAGGAAGCAATTATGAATGGGTATACAGTTGTAGACCCATCTACGGTAATTTCTACACACCTTTCTGAAGTTGTAAAGAAATATGCTGAAGAGTTCTTAACTCGACAAGAGATACAGACTCTTATGGATAAAGTGAAACTTGAATATCCTATCATTGTTGATGAGGTTTTAAAAGTAGCTTCTGTTGGTCTAATTCAGAGAGTTCTTCGAGCTTTACTTCATGAGAAAGTTCCTGTTACAGATATGGTCTCAATTCTCGAGGCAATTACAGATGTTGCTGAAGTTACAAAAAGTATAGATATTTTAGTAGAACAAGTTCGAGCCAGACTCTCAAGAACTATTTCTAATCTCTATAAAGATGATGATGGAAAAATAAAATTGGTAACTTTTGAAGCGAATGTTGAACAGAGATTACTAAATAAAGTTGTTGAAAATGATGGATATAGACAACTAAATTTAAATGCAAAAGAGATAAACCTCATCGTCGATACAGTTAGTAAAGAGAGTGCAAACCTAATTCAGATGGGTATTATTCCTGTTGTTCTTATCGTAGACCCAATGATAAGAAGACCTCTTTCTGAAATATTTGAGAGATTTAATTTAGACCTTATTGTACTTTCTCATGCAGAAATTGATACAACTTCTAAATTTGAAATTCTTGGAAATATTACAGTAGATGGCATTTAGAAAATATGAGTGGAGACCTCTCCACTCAAAAGACTACTTATCTAAAACCTTAGCACCGATGAGGTCACCCCAAACATTTGTAGCAGTTCGGAACATATCGAGAATTCTATCAACAACAAGAATTACAGAGATGTACTCATGAGGAAGTCCAACTGTATCTAAAACTATAACCATCATCACAATTCCAGCTCCCGGAATTCCAGCAGCACCAATTGAAGCAAGAGTTGCTGTTAGAAAGATAAGAATTTGCTGTCCAAAACTCAAATCAACTCCAGCAAGATTTGCAATGAAAATTACAGCGATACTTTCATAAAGAGCAGTACCGTCCATATTTACAGTAGCTCCAAGAGGAAGAATGAAACCAGCACTCTTTTTTGAAACTCCACCTTTCTCTTGAGAAACTTCTATCGAAACTGGTAGAGTTGCTGAACTGGAAGCTGTTGAAAAAGCCAAAAGAACAGCTTCTCGAACTTGTGAAAAGTATTGAAGTGGAGATACTTTTGCAAAGAAGTAGAGAATTGTTGGTAGTGTAACGGTTGCATGAATTCCAAGAGCAAGAATTACAGCAAGAACATATTCCCAAAGAGGTAGTAGAGAGTCTAATCCCTTTTCAGCAACAACAAAAGAGATAAGTGAAAATACCCCAATTGGAGTAAGTTTTATCACCCATTTTGCTAAAACCATCATCGCATCATTTAGAGATGAGAAGAAGTTTTGAAGTGGAATTCGTCTCTCTTCGGAAAGGTGCAGAGTTGCCATTGCAAGAAGAATTGTGAAAAAGATGATTTGAATTACAGAACCATTTGCGAGGGAATTTACAATATTCGTTGGAACAAATCCTAAAATGAAGTCTGAAAGAGAGAACTCACGAATTTCAGGGGCAGAACCAACTGGAATTTCAAGACCATTTCCAGGGTTGATGAGGTTTACAACTATAATTCCCATAATTACAGCTAATGCCGTAGTTGAGAAGTAGTAAGTGAATGCCCGAGTTCCAACACCTTTCAATTCCTGAACTCCACCAATTCCAACAATTGCCACAAAAATAGAAGCAAAAATCAGAGGAACAATTAACATTTTAAGTAGTGCTAAAAAGAGCGAACCGATGATTTGTTGTTGTAGAGCAATTTCAGGAAGAAATGCCCCAAATAGAATACCAAAAATTATGGCTAACAGAGTTAAATTTTCTGTATTTAGTTTCAAAGATTTCCTTTAAAATATAAAATTTGAGCTGTATTTTACAACTATCTATTACAGACGATTTTAAATTCACAGTAGCTACTACACTCTACTGTTTCGTGGAAATCTATCTTCTCCTTTTCCAAAGTTTTCAAACTTTCTAAAACTTCATGAAACTCTTCTAAAGTTCTACTGTTTGGGATTAGTTTTCCTTCTGATAAGTTATAGTAGAATAGATTTTCTAAATCGACTTTGTAGCCATTTTCAGAAAGAAGAATGTAGTAGAAGAGGAGTTGGAAATCGTGTTCTTTTTTCCCAATTTCACTATTGTAGAACTTTGTTGGCTCTTTAGTTTTGTAATCGATTAGAAGCAAATTTCCATCTGGTAGAATATCGACTCTATCGACTCTACCAATAAATTTAAAACCTCTATACTCTGTTTCAAAATCTACTTCAAGAAGAGAAATTCTAACTCCACTTTGAAATCTCAAAATCTCATTTTTAGCAAATCTTTCTAGTTTTTGTAACCAGAAATCTTTATAGAGATTTTCAAAATCTACCTCATCAAAAGCTGTTTGAAGACTCTTTTCCAATTCATAAATAGTTTCAAAACTCTTTACATCTCTGTATGCCAAATTTAAAACAGTATGAAGTAAGTTTCCAACTTCAAGATTTGGGTCTCTATCAAGAATATGTTTCTCAATTCCCAAAATATATTTGAAGTAGAAACCTCTACGACACTCCAAAAAATTTCGAAGTTTTGAATTTGAGAGTTCTCTTTTTGAAAACTTATAGTTCTCTAAAACTCTCTCTTCTCTCCAGTGATTTTTAACTTCAGATTTTGGAAGAACAATTTCCAGAAGATGCTTCTCATAACTTTTGTTGTAAGGTTTTTCTCGAAAGTTGAAATCGTGGAAGAAACGGGATATCTTTGTAGTTTCACTAGAGACATAAGAGATGTAAACAGCTTCAGCTTTCTGAAAAACTCTTTGAAGATATAGTTTCTGAAGAGCCTCTCTATCCTCAATTAGAGGCAATTTTACATCTCTTCGAATATCACTATTTATAAAAAAATCTTTTTCTTCTCTTTTTGGAAAAACCTCATCATTAAAATCCAAAATAATTACAGTTTCAAACTCTGCTCCCCTTGTCTCAAGTAGACCTAAAACTGTAATCTTTCCACCTTTTGTATCATCGATTGATATCTCTTCCAACTCTTTCAAAAACAGTTTTAAGAGAACTTTAACTGGCAACTTCTCCAAATTATCACTTAAAAAAAGTTTCCAAATTGGAAATATCTTTTTGAATAGACTCTTTTCAATCACCCCTTTCAAAATTTCTCTAAATCCAGCCAAATCCCTCTTTTCCCAATTCTTCGAAAAGTATAGAAATAGCTCTGCTTCCTCTTCCAAAATCCTTTTTAGCCGAAAAGAGTTCTCTTTGGAATCTCCCGTTAAAGATTTATAAATCGCATTTAAAATTAGATAGATTTGACTCTCTTTAATTGAAAATCCCATTGCAAAATTGAGATTTCTCTTTATATCAAACTTCTGTAAAGTTGTAGCAAAACTCTCTTCTAAAAGAATTACTCCTATCTTTTCTGGAGAAACTCCACTCTCTACCGCTTTAAAGATTTTCTCTTTCACAAACCCAACTTGAGAAATCCTATTTTGAAAAGAGTAGATATCTATTTTCTTTGCAAATGAAACTTTTCTCTTTGAGAGAATCTTTCGACTTTTCCACTCGATTCTATACTCAAAATTTGGTTCAAACTCCATTTCTAACTGCTTCTCTATTTTAGAGTTAAATTTACTTCTAACAAAATTTAGATAGATTGGAATCTCGTTAGAAATTTTATTGAAAAGTTCTAATTGGAAATTGGTAAATCTCCCTTCAAAGATATACTCTATCTTTTTGAAAGATTTGATATAGGGCAAATTCAACTCATAGTTTTTTGGAGTAAAAATGGAATCGAGATATCCAAATTTTTCCATCTCTATTTTATATTTTTCAAAAATCTCTTCAAGAATGGAGATGTGAGTTTTATAATCTTCGTAGTAGTCAGCATCTTTGAGGTAGGAGATTTCGACTCCTTCAACAGCAAGTTCTTCAAAGAAAGAGAAGAAATATTTTGAGTAGCTCAGGAAGTTGAAAATATCGGTATCGATACTAAAGATATCTCTTCGAACTCTCTTTACAACAGAGTTAAAAATGACTTCTCTTTCAAGTCGATTTACTCTGCGAAATCCATCAACAAAAATTGCTCTTTTTAAAAACTCTTCTATGGTGATGAGGTTCTCAAAACTTCTATTCTCATTCTCAAATCTCTTTTTAAAATTTCGAACCCCTCTACGATTTGTAAAGATTATCAAAGTGAATTTCTCGATTTTACATCTAAATCTTCGAGAGGGGTGAAGACTTTATTTTGAAATAGCTCTATCCCATATCTTCCAATCATCGCTCCATTGTCTGAAGTAAATTCCATTTTTGGAGAGATAACTTCTTCAACTCCAAATTTTTTTGCAACTTTAGAAATCTCTTTAAAAATATATCTATTTGCACTCACTCCACCAACTATACTAAGAGTTCGAAACCTGTTTGAAGTTTTCAAATACTTCTTCAACTTCTGAACAATATGAGCTGTTGCCACTCTCTGAAAAGATGCTGAAATATCTCTCTGAAATTGTAAATTTTTTTTATCACCCTTTTCTATTTCAAGTCTTACACTATTTTTTAAACCAGAGTAACTGAATGCCATTTTTGGAGATTGAGACAGTGGAACTGGAAAGTCAAACCTCATCGCATCTCCCTCTTTTGCAAGATTTTCTATTGGAACTCCACCGGGATACCCCAATCCCAACATCTTTGCCACTTTATCAAAACTCTCTCCAAGAGAGTCGTCCAGAGTAGAAGCCACTACTTGAAATCTATTCCAACTCTCCACTTCTATAAGTTGGGTATGTCCTCCAGAGAGAAGTAGAACTAGAGTTGGAAGTTTTGCCTCTTTCTCTATAAATGTAGAGTAGATATGCCCTTTCAGATGATTTACTCCAATTAGAGGCACTCCTAAAGATATGCTGAGAGCTTTTGCCATTGTTACTCCCTCCAAAAGTGTAACAACAAGTCCAGGCTCATTTGTAACTGCAACAGCTTTTATCTCTTTAAAATATCTTTTTGTCTCTTCTAATATCTTTGGAAGTGCTTCTGTGTGAAGACGACTCGCTAACTCTGGAACAACTCCACCATATTGAGAGTGCTGAAGTGCTTGAGAAACTCTTTTATGAAAAATAAGTTTTTTACTACCTATCTCTGTAATTGCAATTGAACTGTCGTCGCAACTACTCTCTATACTTAAAATCATTCTGGAAACCTTGGGAAAAGTGGCGGACAGAGAGGGATTCGAACCCTCGGTAGCTTTCACTACACACGCGTTCCAGGCGTGCGCCTTCAACCGCTCGGCCATCTGTCCTAATATTTGTGGTCTGGAATTCTATAATAAGAATTCTAAATATATCTTTAAAGATAAAACTATATCTATTTACTAATAAATATCAACACTATCTATCTGTAATATATCGAAAATTATTACAAGGGAATACTATATGTTTGGTTTTGGAAAAAGAGAGATTGAACTTACTCCTTACTTATCTCTAGCTATCGCGTCTGTTTATATGGTTGCTGCTGATGGTGAACTTGCTGACGAAGAGATGGGAACTCTAATCGCAATGTTTGGTGAAGAAGAGCCAATTCAAGATGCTGTCGAGTATATCAAACAGAACAACGATTTAGAGCAGAATGTTGCTAATATCAATAACATACTCAATGAGGAGCAGAAAGAGGTTCTTTTAATGAATACTTTAGATTTACTTCTTGCTGATGGTCACGCTGATGACAATGAAAAAGCTCTCTTTTTTACATTTAGTAACGCTTTTGGTACAGAGCAATCTAAATTAGAAGAGATGTTTGATTTTGTATCTAAAAAGAACAACTTCTCTATCTTTCAATAAAACAATCACGGAATGGAGAAATCTCCTTTCCATGATGCTCCGACTTTTTGAAGATACAAAACATTTTCACTTACTTCTTCTCGACAAAATTCTAAAAAAGAACTCCCAAACATTTAGAAATAGACTTCTCTCAAACCTAACTCATTTTCCTAACCCAAACTTACTTAGATTTCGGTAATTCATAAGTTTATAGACAATTTCTGACAAACTATTTGGTTAAAATTCATTAACATAACTTACAAGGAATGTTTTGAAACAGAAAATATCAAATTTATTGAAAGAACTAAACTATGGCTTGATTGAGAGAGAACCGCATATTAAAGAAGCACTTTTAACAATGTTGGCAGGTGAAAATTTGCTTTTGATTGGACCTCCCGGAACTGCAAAAAGTGAAATTGCTCGTCGGCTCTCTTCTGTTGTTTCAGATGGAAAATATTTTGAGTATCTGCTTACAAAATTCTCGACACCTGAAGAGCTTTTTGGCCCAATGTCAGTTGCTGGTCTAAAAGAGGATAGATTTGAGAGAAAAACTGATGGCTATTTGCCAACTTCACATATCGCTTTTCTTGATGAGACTTTCAAAGCAAATTCGTCGATTTTAAATTCACTTTTGACAATTATGAATGAGAAGATATTTCGGAACGGAACTAAAAATGAGAAAACAAATCTGCTTTCTGTTATCGGAGCTTCAAATGAGTTGCCAAAAGAGAGTATCGAATTACAGGCACTTTACGACAGATTTTTGACTCGAATGTTTATCGATTATGTTTCTGAAGAGAAAAAAGTTTATTTGCTTTTGAGTGAAAACAAAAGTTTTGATGGTGTTTCAATTGAAAATCGTTTGAAAGTCGAAGAGTTGGAAAGTTTCCACAAAGATATGAACAAAGTGAAACTTTCTCAAGAAAATGCACAAATTATCTCAAATATTCACAAAGAGTTAAAAGAGAAATTTAATGAGAATGATTTTGAGACAATCAGCGACCGACGACTCAAAAAAGCTGTGAAGATTTTAAAGGCTTCTGCACTTTCAAATGAACGAAGTGAAGTCAATGTTTTGGATATTTCACTTCTCTCAAATGTTTTTTGGAATGACGAAGAGAATCGCGATGAAGTCGAAAAAGTTGTTTTAGCAAATTTACCAACTTCAGACTCTAAAAAAGCATCAAAAATGAGTTTTCTCTATGATAAACAGTTTGAGAAATTTCAAAAACTTAATATTTCTGAAAATATGGCTCAAGAGAGAAATGAAAATGGAGAACCTCTATTTTTGAATGTAAATGGAGAGAGGGTTTCAGAAAAAGAGAGTGAGATTTTAGAAGAAGTTCATTTGGAACATAAAACACATGGATATATCTACTTTTACGGTAGAGAAAATTTTCAGTTTTCTACTCAAAAAGCTGATGTTCATCCACAACATCACCGTTTCTTTCTTCTATACTCCGAGGGAAATCCAGTTCAAAATGAGAAAGGAGAATATATCTACTTTCATGGAGAACAACAGTTTTGGAATAGTAGCCATGATTTCTTCCCTCAAGACCACTCTTATAGAAAACTTACTTACGAACTTCCTTTTCTTTACGAAAACCAGCCAATTCAGACTCCACTTCGAAATATTGTTGAAGATTTAGAAGTCCTTTTTCGACAAACCTCATCGAAATTACCAGAAGTTGAAAAAGGTTTTGGTGAAATAGAGCAGAAATTAGAAGAAGTAAAAACTTCTATAAATTCTCATCTCTGGATAGAAAAAGAGAAAGTTTCTGTTGTCAAAAATTCTTTACAAAATGATTTTGAAGAAGTGATAGAAGTCCTTGCAAAGTTTCAAAAATTGAAAAATACAATTGAACTTTACTATAAGAAAGCAGTAGAAGATCGAGAAAATCGCAAGAAAAGTTTAGAAGATGGTTGATACTTTTGAAATAGAAATAGCTTATAACCAAGAAATTATGGAGTCTATTTGGGATTTCTCTCTTGAGTCTTCTGAAATTGCTGATGAGGTAGCAAAAAAGATTTTTTACTACCTTTATGATAAAAAGAGAAATATTCCATCAACTGGAACTTATCTTGAAGAGCAATTAAAAGTAAATTTGAAAGATATTTCCAAACTTTCACAAGGAAATTTAGAGCTTTCAAAAAAACTTTTAAAAGAGAGTTTCCAAAAATTTGAAAATAGTGCAAAAAATCATTACAAAACTTATAAAGAGGTCTCTTTTAGAAAAGCAAGACAAGAGTTTGAGGAGATTGTAAAGACTCAAGTTCCACAAGCTACTACTTTGTGGCAAGGCATCAAAAGTTTACCAGTAAAATTTAAAGAGCTTTTCCATTCAGCAAGAGAAGTTTTAAATCGTTTTACTCATCAAAAAGAGTATTTACCAAATCATGAAGAAGAGAAGATAGTTTTTAAAGCTCTCCGAAAAGCCTCAAAAGAGTTTGGTGTTCCTTTAAAAGGTGGAGCAGATTTCAAATTTGAAGTTGAAATTCAAAAACTTGAAAAGTATCTTTCTGAAAACGGTCAAAAACTACAAAAAGATAAAAATAAATTAGAGAAACTCAAAAAAGAGAGAAGTGAGTTAGAAGAAAAGCCAAACTCAAAAATTGTTGTAAAAAATAGAAGAAACCGACAACCTAAAAAAGAGACTGACCAAAAAAAGAAGGAACTTTTAGACTCTGCAATTTCACTTTTAGAAAAAAATATTTTGGAGACCTCATCGCTATTGGAGAATGCAGAAGTTGAATTGGAAAAACTTTCAGAACTGAAAAAAGCATTTTTACCTCTTCACCAGAATTTTTTAGCAGACCATAAATATTTTGATGAATATTACAAACAATTGAAAGAAATTTCTGAAATTTTTGGAAATATCACAGGTTTAACTGGAATGGGTTGGGATTTGTCAAAAGGAATTTTGCACAGCAAAGAGTGGATAAATCTCCAAAAGTTCTCTCAGATTCTAGAGCAAAAAGATAAATTACAAGAAATTGCTAAATCTCTTGGTCGTATGAAATATCACAACGAAGATTTTGATTTTGAAAATATTCTTTATAAAGAAGTTGTAGTTGAGAAAAAACGGAAAATCTCTCCAATTTCTAAAGATGAAATTATGGGAATTCAACAAAGTTCTGATATTCATAGACTTTTACCAAGTGAATTATCTAACTTGGGAACTTCTGAAACTGAGATGCTTTTCTATTCCAAATATACGGAAAATAAACTTTTGACTTATGAATTGAGTGGCTTTGATGATGAGGTTGTAAAGATTGAAAAAGAGAAGCAAGATAAAAAATCTAAACAAAATAGTGGTCCAATCATTGTAAATATTGATACTTCTGGTTCAATGAATGGAGTTCCTGAAGAAGTTGCAAAAGCACTAACTCTCGCTATGGTAAAAATTGCCCTGAAAGAAAATCGTGAATGCTATTTGATAACTTTTTCTTCAACAAACCAAACCGTTGAGTTTGAACTTACGAAAGGTGAAAATGCCTTGAATAATCTTATGAACTTTTTGCTTCAATCTTTTGGTGGTGGAACAGATTTTGAAACTCCACTAAATAGAAGTTTGGAAATTTTGGAAAGAGATAATTTTTCAAAATCTGATATTCTTTTTATTACTGATGGATATGCTGGAGTATCTTCGGACTTTTCTCAAAAACTACAAAAGGCTAAAAAAGAAAAAAACTTTAAAATTACGACTGTCATTGTTGGTAGTTCTGTTTCAGGAGATCAATTTAGCGACAAAATTATAAACTTCAGTAAAATTTAAGTTTATTTCCCTATACTTCCACTCACGAAAACAAAGTTCGTGTTCTTTTTGAAATTTGTTGTTGAATTATTGAAATCTAAGCAAGTGAGGGTTCAGGAAACCTTTCTTTTATG
>JAMJTW010000032.1 GCA_024281175.1 Candidatus Thiovulum imperiosus | reverse complement strand
TTAGACGAGATTTTACAAGGAGGGCTTATGGACGACCTCATCGAACCAGCATTTGCTCACTATCAAGCAGAAGCCCTGAAAAGAGAGGGACTAGAATAAGAGGAGAAATCCTCTAAATTTTAATAAACTTCATCTTAAGTTCCAATTGCATTTTGCAAAGTTTTCATTTTACAAGCCTTTCAAACTATCTTTAAGTTCATTGTCAGAAAGATTTTCTTTGTCAGTTTTGGAATAAATTCGGAGAAGAACGACCTCATCGGCAATGAGAACATAGCTAATTACACGGAAGCCTCCACTTTTTCCTGTTGGAATTGAAGAGTTTGGAACTCTGATTTTAAAGAGATCATTTCCGAGAGGTGTCCCCAATTTTGGATTTAATTTAAGCTCTTCAATCAGGCTTTTCACATCATTTTTAATTAGAGGAAATCTCTTTTTTAACTTTTTTGTATCTTTGATAAAAAGTTCAGAAAATCTAATCATCAATCAAATCCCAAAACTCTTTTTCGGAAAATGTCTTTTTACCTTTTAAAATCAACTCTTTTTCAGTGAGAGCCTCTTTGAGTATTTCAACTTCACTGTTTTTATTTTCAATTTCAAAACTCTCAACAACTCTATTTTTTAGATTTTCCAAGATTTCAAAAAACTCTTTTTGAAAGTCATCTTTGATATTTACAGTTACGGTCATTTATTTTTTGACCTTTTTATAAACTCCCGAATTACAACCACCTCGACTTGCCATCAAACTACCTTCAAAAGCAAAATATATGCAATTGAAACTCAATTCACTTTGGAGAAGAGTGTTTGGGGACAGACTCTTTGATTATAATTTTTGTGGTGCATGTCGTTTGTTTTATATTCATAATTATAATCACTTCCACCAGAACATTTAAACTTATATGAATAATTTTGACCAGTTCTGATATTTTTTCGAGTTTCAGAATAATATTCATGATCGGCACTGAAAGAATAGCCAGAATCATGATAAGAATAATTTTCTTTTATTAGTTTCTTTCCGCTTATCTCTTCAATATCCCTTTTGCTTGTTCTCTCATCAAAACTACAAAGTATCTCTTTTGTGCCAAGCCATTCCATTTTTAAGCTATTTAACTTTTTATCAAATTTAGTTCCATTCTTCTTATTCAATTTCCGAACAAGTGCCTTTTTCCGTTCCAATTCACTGCTATATTTAATCTCCTCCTCTTTCTGTTTTATCTCCTCTTTTTGATATTCGATAAGTTGCTCTTTCATTTCGGCAACCTCTTTTTTCGAGCCTCATTTACAATCTCTTGAGCTACAAGTTTTTTACTTGTCTTTAAAGCTTCAGCATTTTTCAAGTCAAGTTGTCTCTGCTGTTCTGCAAGAACCTTATTTAACCTCTGAACATCTTTCTCATTTGCTTTTGCACGAATTGCCTCTAAAATCAGTTGAGAAGTCTGTTTCTCATTCACCCGAACACTCGCTTTTATCCAGTAGTTTTTTCCGTCCCACTTTTCATCGAGAATTTCCAATTTTGTAATTGATGCTGAAATTGATTTGATTTCACTGTTGATTGATTTGTAAGAGACACCATTTAGAGATTTTTTATCAATACTCAAATAGCTTTCGATATGAGTTCCGACCTCTTCCGAAAGTTTCACTTTCAACTGTGTAATAGCTTTTTGCCGAGATGAGTTTTTACTATCATCTTCACTTGCTCGATAAGTGTATTCACGAACAAAAATTTTGTCATCTTTTGAGGCTTTCAAATCAAGTTTGATTTTTCTATGCTCTTCGACTTGCCTCTGCTCTTCTAACTTTTTCTGCTTCTCTAACTCTAATTGACTCTGAACATTTTGTAAATTCTGATTTTGCTCCTCCATTTGCTTTTGAAGTTGTGCCACTTTTTCAGCATTTCCACAACCAAAAAAACTGCCTCCTAAAACTGATAAAACTAAAATATTTCTTAAAACCACTTTGCTATCCTCCAATCGTATTTGTGTGCAAAATATGCCAATCCAATTGCAAAAACAATACCAATTGGAAATATCACAGGTAAAACTTCTCTAATTTGCTCCATTTTCAAACTCCTTTAATTTTGTGTAAATATCGTTCAATCGAATATAATTTATTGCCAACCCGTAAAGAAAAATCACAAAAAATAGAAATAGCAACATTCCAAAACTGAAAAGTGCTAAATTCTCACTTTTCGTAAATTCCAAACCGTAAAACCAAGTTCCTCTGCCACTGCACCCAAAAGAATTAAAATCTTTTTGTGGATAATATCGACAAGAGTTTTATTCAGATCGATTTTCTCTTTTGTTTCCAAAATTCCCCCTTTTTTCAAAAATTTTATCTAAAAAATTTCGTTCAAAATCTCTCTTTTCCAAACTGTGTGAAAAACTGTTTTTTCTGAATGTCTCGATTTATTTTGCACAAAATCAGAAAATTCTTTTCCCTTTTCTGTCGCTCTCCAAATATCCTCATCTTTTTCTTGAAAACTGAGTTCTTCTAAAAATTTGTTGAGATTTTGAGGTCGAGGTTTATCACCTTTTTTCGTGGAAACAAGTTTTTTGGCTTTTTCTGAAAAATCTCCTTTCATTACAATTTCACAAAGTTCTGTAACGGTATAGAACTTCTCTGGAGTTGCCAAACCTCTCTTTTCAGCAATTTCCAAAAAGTCTACACCAGTCTCTTTTTTAACTGCTCGATTTGTTGTGATTGCTAATTCTTCTTTTCTCTCAATTCCAAGTTTGTAAAAAACTCTTTCAAAAATTCCAAATTCCTTTTCTGAAATTTCTAAAACTCTGGCTCTCTCTTCAAGTTTTGCTAAATCAAAATTTTGAGAAAAATTATTTTCAACTCTTTGTAAAATCAAATCTTCAGCCCAATCACGAAACTTTTTTGCTCGTTCAGATTTAATAAAAAAACCAAGCCGAATAACTCCTCTTTTTGTCCAAAACACCTGCTGGGTCGTCTTTCCTTTGAGTTTGACATTAAAAATTTGCTCGTTCATTTTTTGAACGACCACGAAATGTTTGCCTTCTACAAACTCACTTTCGTTATTACTCTTGTGTCTCCGTAAAGTAATTTCTGAAATGCCATAGCCTTTTGCAACTTCTTGAGTTGAAATCAAAAACTCTAATTCACTATGCTCAAATATTTCTATTTCTTCATTTTCAAATTTTAATAATTGCATATCCAAGCCTTAAAAAGTATTTATTTGTAAAATTATATCCTTATTTAGTTTTACATCTAAACATAATTAAGTTTTCTATTAAATTCTTTAAAAAGGTGAATGATATTTTTTTGCTCTTCATACTTTGTTAAAACATCAAAAAAGTGAAAAGCCCAGTTTGGTATTTTTTGTCCATAACTCCAATTTCTTAAAGTTTGTTCAGCAATTCCTGTTTTTTTAGCTAATTCTTTTTGAGTAATTCCAAGCTCTTGACAAGTTCTTTTAACTAGATTTTCTTCTTTGTTTTCCATAAAAATACCTTTTAAATTTTTAAAATTTTATCAACTAAAAGCTAGACTCTTTGAAACTGAGATGAGGAAAAAGATGGCGAGTGAGAAAGAGAATAGACTTGCACAAGTCGGAAGCGGAGATAGAAGTGAGAGAATACGAAATTATGCAAGGCGGAATGATGGACGACCTCATCGAACCAGCATTTGCTCACTATCAAGCTGAAGCCCTAAAAAGAGAGGGATTTGTTTAAAAACTTATATAATTTGAAAGAATTCAAAAAAGAGGATTTCGATGAAAAAGATTTTTTACAGTTTGGCAGTTAGTTCTGTTTTGGCAACAACAATTTTTGGAGATGTAAATCTTTCAAATGGTCTTGTTGCTCATTATGAGTTTGAGGGGAATGCAGATGACTCTTCAGGAAATGGGAATGATGGGACTGAGTATGGCGGTGTTGGTTATGTTGATGGAGTGATTGGACAGGCGGGGTCGTTTGGATACAACATTACGGATTATATTGAAGTTACAAAAGATTTTGAACTTGGAACTGAATGGACTATTTCGGAGTGGGTAAAATTGAATGAAAATAGTGGACATATTATTAGCATAGCAACCAGCAGTCATCCTAATGAATTTGTCGTGTTGCCGTATAAACACACCACAAACTATTCAAAATATGGAAAATTCCATTTTGTAATAAACGATTACAGTCTTGCTAAAGGAACTGTTTCAATCCCAAATATAAGAGATGTAAACTGGCATTTAGTAACAATCTCCAGTGATAGAAGCAATGTATCTTTTTATATAGATGGAAAGCTTTATCAAACTTTTACAGATTTAGCTGATTTGGATATAACTTCTGAAAATCTGATAATTGGACAAGAACAGGACTCTTTAGGTGGGGGTTTTGAATTATCAAACTCAACGAACGGCTTAATCGACGACCTCCGTATCTACAACCGAGCCTTATCCCAAGAAGAAATTACAGCTCTCTACAACCAAAAATACAACCTCAATATCACACAAGGTTGGAACCTAATTGCCCTCGACTCAAATCTCTCATCTCTACCATCAGAAATTCCTCTAATTTGGCAATTTGAAAATGAAAATTGGTCTGCTTTCTCTCCATCTGGTGAATTCTCTTCTACTATCGTTTCGGAAGGTTTTGAAACAATTTCTGAAAACCTCTCTTCTGAAAAAGGAACTTGGGTTTTAGCTGACACTAATTTTACTCTTCAAGTTCTTCCAAAAGAGGAGACAGAAACTAACTCTTCAAACTGGTCTTATGCTCCAATTTTTCCAAATCTTATGGCTCAAAATGATAATTGGAATTTAATGGGAACAGATATTGAAATTCCAGCTAAAGGGGTGGTTTGTAAAAATGGTGAAGTTAAGCAGATTTGGAAATATGTAGATAATGGGTGGCTTCTATTTGTTGATGGAGTTGATATTTCTCAATTCTCAAATATGTTTGACAAAATTGAAGCGAATAGGGGTTTCTGGACTCTTTGCCAATGAACACTTTAACTATTCAATACTCAAATAACGATATCAAGGAGAAAATCCTACTCTTTCTTAATACATTTTTGGAAAATGATACAAAAGTTATCTATGAAGATAGAGAGGGTGAAATCCTTGAGGATTTAAAAGAGTTTAAACTCAATTTAGAGAGTGCAAAAAGTGGCTTAGGACAAAAGAGAGATAAAGTTATCACTTTAAAGGATATCTAAGTGTCCAGTTTTCAAGTAATTGAACAACCACTTTTTCAAAAAGCTTATAAGAAATTGGCAAAAAGATATAACAATATCTCCAATGATTTGGATAACTTTCTTGACTCTATCGAAACAAAAGAGGATTTGGGAATAGAACTTAAATCCAATGTTTTTAAAGTGAGAATTGCAAACAGTGATAAAAATAGAGGTAAGAGTGGCGGTTATCGATTGATTAGCTATCTTGCCATTATTGATAATGCCATTCATCTTCTCTATATTTATGATAAGAGCGACTTAGCTAATGTTACAGAAAAAGAGATAGATAAAGTTATCTTAAGTCAGATGAATTAGGGGATAAGGTTTATAGCCGTCTCAAATATGAGGGCGGAACTCACCGAGTTCAGAGAGTTCCAGCAACAGAGTCTCAAGGTCGTGTTCATACTTCTGCTATCACCGTCGTAATCATGCCTGAAGTTGATGATGTTGAAATAGAGATAAATCCAAACGACTTGAAAATCGATGTTATGAGAGCATCTGGAAATGGTGGGCAGTCGGTAAATACGATAGACTCAGCAGTCCGCATCACTCATATTCCAACTGGAATTGTCATCACAAACCAAGATGAAAAATCTCAACACAAAAATAAAGATAAAGCTATGAAAGTTCTTAAAGCTAGACTCTTTGAAATTGAGATGCGGGAAAAGATGGCGAATGAAAAGGAAAATAGACTTTCTCAAGTTGGAAGCGGAGACCGAAGTGAGAGAATACGAACTTATAACTATCCTCAAAACCGAATTACAGACCACCGAATAGGTCTAACTTTGTATCGCTTAGACGAGATTTTACAAGGAGGGCTTATGGACGACCTCATCGAACCAGCATT
>JAMJTW010000031.1:19809-163530 GCA_024281175.1 Candidatus Thiovulum imperiosus | reverse complement strand
TTCCAACTCGACTTTTCCCAAACCTATTTTCTTCCAACAGAAATTGGAAAACTTCACGGTCTTTCTCCAGTTGAAACAAATTTGGAACTCCAAAAACGAGGTTTTCAAGAAAAGGAAAATGGAATTTGGAAACTTACGGAAAGTGGAAAAAAGTTTGGAATGGAATTTAGTGGAAAGTTTTCTCAACTAAAGTGGAAGTTGAAAACACCACTCTAAGAGAGCAAAGTAACCAAAGAGTCTGCAATTTGAAATAGACTCTGCGACTATCCCTACTCTATTCACTCACTTTAAAAGAGATTTAGCATCTCTTTAATTCCAGTTTCAACAAGTTCAAGTTCTTTTTCATTCAGTTTTGCGACTCTGTTCTCAATTCTGCTTTTTGAAACTGCTCGAATTTGTTCAACCATTGCATCACTCTCTTTTTCCAAATTTTCTCTTTTCTCAATTCTAATTCTTAAAGGCAAAGCGTTATCAATTAAATTTGTCGTCAATGGAATAATTGTTATCAAGTCCAAAATTTGATTTAAATCTGTGTCAGAGATGATAATAGCAGGTCGAATTTTTGAAATTTCCTCTTGTCGTTTTTGTAGGTTCAAATTGACATAGTGGATTGAGCCTCTCTCAAATTCCATCATCAATTACCATTTCAAAAATTTCACTCTCTTGTTTTGAATTCTCTCTGATTTTTTTTGCACTCTCTAAAAGTCGTTCTTTTCTTTGAAACTCTAAAAACTTTTCGGCAAGTTCCATTCCAATATAAAGACCAAGTTTTTTATGCGATTTCTTATCTTCAACCATAAAAAAGTCATATCCACCAATCTTCAGAATAGAGCTGTTTTTAACAATGTCTCTTGCTCCGTTAGTCTATTTCAAATTGCAGACTCTATTTGGTCACTCTCCAAAATATACTCCATCAATTCCAGCTTCTGCTATCTCTTTTAAGCCGTATTTTGAAAAGGTAAGAATTTTTGCATCATACATATAGTTATCAGCTATTTTTTGTATCTTTTTTGCAAGAAACAAATCTGCTACTATATATTTAGCTTGTAAAACTTCTGAAAAGATAGCTTCTTCCAGAGTGGAAACAATGGAAGCTGAAGGTACTTCACTATTTTTTGCAAATTTCAAAATTTCAAAAGAGAAATTGAAGAGAATTGTAGAATTTGGTGCTGTTTTTGAGATAGAAGTGATATCTGAAATTTTTTCAAACTTCTCACTAGGAATTTCTTTATGTCCTATTATTATCAAAATAGACGACTCCCCATATAAATTGCTACAAGAGAATAGAAAATCAATAGAAGATTTTTTTGAAGATTATGAGAAACTCTTTTTCCCAACTCAATTCCAATCCAGACCCCAAAGAGAGAAGAGAAACCGATAAGAACACCTTCAAAGTAGAGAATATTTCCAGCAATTGAGAAACTTATCACTCCAGCAATTGAAGAGAAAATAACAAAAAAGAGTCCCGTAGCAACTGCTTTCTTAATATCATAATGGAAGAAACCAACAAGAATAGGAACAAGAAGAAGACTTCCTCCAACACCAATTGAAATTGCAAAAAATCCAATTAGAACCCCAATTAGAATTAAAACTATTTTATGAGGTTCATGAAGCTCTGCATTTTCCACTATCTTTTTTGAAAATACTCTATATAGAGCATAAAGAACAAAGAAGAAAAAGAGAGTTTCAAGAAGTTGGTTAGAAACAATTTGAACAAAATGGATACTACCTAAAGCACCAATAAATCCACCAATTCCAATTGGAAGAATTAGAGACAAATCTATCAAGCCTCTTTTAGAGTTTAGGTAGCTTCCAAAAAGAGATGCCATTGCCATTTGAAGTAAGGAAATTCCAATTGCCTCTTTGATTTGAAAACCTAAGAAAATTAGTATAGGAACTAAAACAGTACCTCCACCAATTCCAAAAAAACCTGAAATCAGACCTGTAAAAATTCCAGCAACAGCATACTCTAACATCTAAACTACTTTTGTAAAATTATTAGAGAACGAAGAATATCGATACCAGTTTTAAGTTGAGAGTCACTAAAAATTCTCTCTTTTGTAATAATAGTTTTATTACTATCTTCGCTATCAACAACTTCTGGAGTATCCTCTATTTTCTGAAGTTCACTTTCAAGATGTTTTTTAAGATTTGCTTCTCTAACTTCAAAAGCGTCATCATCTTTCTTTGGAACTTTTCCTAAAAAGACTTCAATATCTGGTACAACACCCTCAGCTTGAATTGTTCTACCACTTGGTAAATAGTATCTTGCAACAGTAAGTTTTATCGCCTCTTTACCATCTGCTGTAATAGGCCAAATTGCTTGAACACTACCTTTTCCAAAACTCTTTTCACCAACAATAATTGCCCGTTTATGGTCTTGTAAAGCACCGCTAACAATTTCACTGGCTGAAGCACTACCAACATCAATTAGAACTACAAGAGGTATATCTGAGAAAGTACCACTTTTTGAAGCTACATAAGTCTTCTCTTCTCTATCATCTCTACCTTTTTGAGAAACAATAACTCCACTTTCAACAAAGAGGTCTACAACACCAACAGCTTGATTTAAGAGTCCACCTGGATTTGAACGGAGGTCTAAAATCATACCTTTTTGAGATGGTAACTTATTTTCTAAAGCCTCTTGTATTCCAGAAACAACATTCTTATCAAAACTGGAAACTCTAATGTAGATGAGGTCTTCATCTATCTTTTTAACAAAAACAGAGTCAATTTTAATGATGTCTCGAATTATTTTGACTTTGAAAGGTTTTGGTTCACCTTTTCGAACAATTGTAATTTCAATTTCAGTTTTAGGCTTTCCTCTCATAAGAGAAACAGCTTCGTCAAGAGTCATATCAATTGTTGATTGCTCATTAATTTTTAAGATAATATCACCAGCTTTAAGACCAGCTCTATATGCTGGAGTATCATCAATCGGAGCGATGATAGTTAATGCTTTATCTCTCATTCCAACAGTAATTCCAAGACCACCAAATTCACCATTTGTCTGTATCTTAAAATCTTTATAGTTCTTTTCTGAAAGATATGAAGAGTGAGCATCCAACTCATTCATGAGACCATGTATCGTTTTTTCAACAATGTTTTGAAATGTCAAATTGTCGATACTACTCTCTTCAATAATTCTTAGAACATTTGCTAATTTTCGCATAGCCTCAATTCTTGTCTCTTGACTCTCTGTTTGACTATTGCTTCTTGCATCAAGAGTTGTAGTAGATAGAGAGTAGATAAAAATTAATGAAAAGAGAAAACCTAAAAAGAAAAACTTATCTTTTTTCACATAAAACCTTTTGTGTGTCTTGAAATATCTGGAGATACCAGTTCGCAACTATAACATATTACAAACTATATTTTCGAACCTCATCGCGAGAGATAGGAGATACTAATACTCTCTCTTTTTCTCCAATTTCTACTTCATACTCTCTATTTTCAGCCTTTGTGTAAGAGAGAACAGCACTACACCCAAAAAATAAATCTTTCTCTGAAGCATCTTTTGAAATTAGAGCAATAGGAGACTTTACACCAACTCCTTCAAGTGAAATAAACTTTTTACTCTTCACACTTTTTAGTCCATTGTTATCCTCAAGATTTCTACCGATAACAAGTTTTGCACCATCTTCCAATCTAAAGTGTCTTCCAAATTTTAAGATGTCAATATCATCAACTTCCAACTTATCATACTTTACAAAATCTCTGATTTTTGTAGCAAAAAAGCTATCTGTTAAAAGGCAACCTCCAGCTGGAGTTTCAAAGTCCGAAAGTCCAAATCTCTCTGCTAACTTCATCTGAGTCTCTCTACCTCTACCAGAAATTCTCAATAGCTTCTCTCTATCCACCCAACCATTTCTTTCTGGAACTGTCTTTTTGAGAAGTTTTGCTGAAAGGGGACGAATTAGAAGTTCATCAGTTTCTCCTAACTCTTCAACTATTTTGAGTGCTTGAGAGTTTTGACTTTTTGGTCTTTGACCAACAACTTCACCACTTATTAAAAAAGAAGCCCCAACTTCCACCATTATCTCTTTTGCAACTCTAAACATATTTCCGTGACAATCTATACAAGGGTTGAAATTCTTTCCATAACCATATTTTGGAGAGAAAAGAATATCTCTTAAAAATTGACTTCGAATATCAACTTCCATAAACTCTGCTCCAACTTGCTGACACATCTTCTCCATATGTTCTCTTCTATCTTTTGTTGAACCAAAACCAATATTGACATTGAGTCCAACAACTTCAATACCTTGTTCAATCATTAGAGCCATTGCCAATGTACTATCTAATCCACCACTAAAAAGTGCTACTGCTTTCATCTACTCTCCAAAAAGTAAAATTCTATTTTAGCTATACTTAAAATAAAGAGATAATAATGAGAAAATTGACAGCTGAAGAGGAAAAAGTAATCCTTAAAAAAGGGACGGAATATCCATTTACTGGGAGGTACAACAGTTTTTACGAAGATGGAATTTACTACTGCAAACAGTGTGAAACACCTCTTTTCAAATCTGACACAAAATTCAATTCGGGAACTGGTTGGCCAAGTTTTGATGAGGGAATTGGAGAGAATGTGAAAGAGCTTCCAGATGCTGATGGACATAGAGTTGAGATAGTTTGTGCCAATTGTGGTGGACATCTTGGACATGTTTTTAGAGGTGAAGGTTTTACTGAAAAGAATAGTCGTTTCTGTGTGAACTCAATTTCACTACTTCATGAAAGTGATAAATAGTGGTTTCAATAGCAGATGGTCTTGAGAGAATTTACAAAAGTCTCTCAAATCGGGGTAGTGAACTAATTCCAATAGAAGAGAGTTTGGGTAGAGTGATAGCAGAAGATATAGTTGCAAAATACTCTCTTCCAAATTTTGACAATTCAGCAATGGACGGCTTTGGAGTATCTTTAATTGATGTTGGGAAAAAGTTAAAAATTTGGAAAACAATCTTTGCTGGTGATGAGGTTCGAGAAGATGAGACTCTACCTCCAAATAGTGCTGTTAAAGTTATGACTGGTGCAAAACTTCCCAATGGTGTCTCTTCAATTATCCCTTTTGAGGAAGTTCCAGAAAGTGGAGAAGATTGGATATTAGTTCCAAATTCACTTCAACCTCACAAACATATCAGAACTAAAGGCGAAGATATCTCTGAAGGCTCTCTTCTAGTTCAAAGTGGAACTAAACTTGATGGATATAGTATTGGAATTTTAGCTTCTCAGGGAGTAAGTCACATAGAGGTTTTTAAAAAGCCAAAAGTAATTGTATTTGCTACTGGAAAAGAGTTAAAAATGCACTATGAAGAGATACTACCTCATCAAATTTATAACACAAATTCCCCAATGTTAATTTCTCGAAGTAAAGAGCTTGGTGCTGATGTCTCTTTTCTTAAAATCTCTGAAGACTCAAAAGAGGCGATAAAAAAAGCTATTCGAAACTCTTTGGGTGCTGACCTTATCATCACTTCTGGAGGTGTTAGTGTTGGTGAAGCGGATTTTACAAAAGAGAGTTTTCTTGAGATGGGAATGAAAGTTATTTTTGAAAAAGTTGATATCAAACCTGGAAAACCTACAACTTTTGGAAAAATAGATGATATTGGAATTTTAAATCTTCCTGGAAATCCATCAGCTGGTCTTATAAATTTTGAGATTTTTGGAAAAGCCTCTATCCTTCAAATTTCTGGAAATCGAGAAAATAGAATTAAAACTATTGAGTGTGAAATCTTAGAAGATTTTAAAATCAAAAGTGGAAAAACTACTGTTGTCTTGGGAAATTATGATGGTGCAATTTTTAAACCAACTAAAAAAAGAAGTCCTGGAATGATTTCCCCATTACACGAAAATAGCGGTTTTATCATCTTAGATAAATCTGTTTCTGAAATCAAAAAAGGCTCTTTTGTCAGATTTATTCCAACAAAATTAAATTGGAGTTCTGATTTTCCTGAAGAGATTCTCACTTTTTAGAAAAATTACCTTGCTCAAATTCTATTTCAGAATCTGAGCTTCTTCTTTTAAAAAAAGTTTTAATTCCAAGTTTTCTTAGAATGGTGATTTAAGTCTATGTGCTAAAATACTTAAAAAAAATTAAGTAGGCTTATATTGAAAATATTACTATTTACATCTCTATTTTTTGCTTCTCTTTTTGGAGATAGCAAACAGATATATTCGGAATATGTTGAGTTTCCAGAAAGAGTTTATAAGGGACAGATATTTCAAATAGTTTTAAAGACAACTCTAGTTCGTGAAAATTATGATGATTTAACTTATAAATTTTATGGTGCTCAAGGAATGCAACTGATAAATGAAGAGCCGATGAGAGAGATAATTGATATTGATGGAATTCTTGCTGTTTATGACAAATTCTATTTTTTAGTAAAAGATGTAAATCTTATGTCTCCTCGAATTACTCTATATTTAAATTCTGAAGATAGTAGTGACAAACTCTCTTTAAGTGGTAAAAAAATACAATCTATTGAACTTCCACAAATAGAGAACTTTTCAAATATATTTGCTGATACTCTAGAAGTTACAAAAGTTGTAGCTGATAGATATAATGAAGATTACAACATTTTGAACATATTTTTAAGTAGTGAAATAGGAGATATTGAAAAGATAAAGTTTGAAGAGCCGTATATTATAAAGCAGGATTATCAATCAAAGAGTTCAAATAATAATCTCTTTAAAAGTGATGTTGTCTATTTTGTAGTTCTTCCAAAATACTACACAACCTTTACCATGAAATATTTCAATACTCACATATTTAAAATGCAGAAAATCGATATTCCTATTGATGTTAGAAATGATATGGTTACTACTGCAAAAGATTTACGACCTAAAATTTTAGACCAAAATTTATATATCAAAATAGGTATTTCTATAACTTTAACAATACTCTTTTTAATGCTATTTCATTTCTATCAGAAAAAGATTTGGCTTGGTGGAGCTTCTATCTTTTTAGCAATTTCGGTTATCTTCTTAGTTCCAAAACCTAGTGTTTGTGTAAATGGTGGTAGTGTAGTTAGAATATTGCCGATGAGTTCCTCAACTGGTTTCACAGAGATAGAAGAGAGAAGTCTATTTGAAAAAGTTGCTGAAAGAGGTAGATTTATAAAAATATCACTATCTGAAAGTAGTGAAGGTTGGGTAAGGAGAGAAAATGTTTGCAAAGATTAGAGGTATTTATGTTTTACTTGTAACTGCATTTTTACTAATTTTTTTAGTTGGTTTAATTTCTATATTTAGAAAATGGAACAGAGTTTTAAGAAAAACTGTATCAAAAGCTATCCTTTTTGCTTCAGGTATAAGATTGCAAGTTGTAGGAAAAGCTGAAGCTGATACAACAATGTTTATCATAAATCATCAAAGTATGATGGATATTATGAGTCTTGAGAGTGCAATTAATAAACATGATTTAGCATGGGTTGCTAAAAGAGAGCTTTTTGAAATGAAAGTATTTGGTTATCTATTAAGAGCTCCAAAGATGATAAATCTTGATAGAGAGAGTAAAAGAGGTATTGTTCACCTAATTAGAGAGAGTAGAGATAGACTTAAAAATGGTAGGGTGATAGCTATATTTCCAGAGGGAACTAGAAATTTAGGAAAAGGTCTTCTTGAATTTAAGAAAGGTGCATCAATAGTTGCAAACCGTTTTAAATTGAAGGTTCAGCCAGTTGTAATTAGAAATAGTAATAGAGCATTTAATGTAAAAGAGCTAACTTCTGAAGGAAATGAGATAGAAGTTGTTTTTCTTCCTCAAATTAGTGCAAATGAGAGTGAAGATTGGTTAGAGAGAAGCAGAAATGAGATGCTTCAAGTTTTGGAGAGAGCTGAATGAGTATAAAAGAAGTTTTAGAGAGTTTGATACCAGATGAACCATATAGTAATATAGGTTTTATAAGTAGAAATTTTCAAAAAGAGATTGTAGATGTTGCAAATTCAAAAACCTCATCAGCAATAGAGATGAAAGTTTCTAATCGGTTACCTTTTCTTGCTGAACATTTTGAAGCAATTGTGATAGAAGATGATGAGGTTCTGGAAAAAGTTGCAAAAGATGTATCGAGAGTAATTCAGAAAAATAGAAATTTAATAGTCATCTCAAAGTTTTCAAAAGAGAAAATAGAAGAGCTGTTTCAAGGATTTACAAATTTTAGCTCTTTTCAAGTAGAAAATATGAAAGTTACTATTTGTAAAAAGTGGTTTCAAATCGCAAATTGAGGTGTTTTTCACCTCAACTTATATCCAACTCCCCGAACTGACTCTATATATCTCTTAGAACCATCTTCATCTATCTTGGCTTTCAATCTTTTAATAGCTACATTGACACTTCTCTCGTTGCAATGTTCATCAAATAGACCACAATTCCAAACAACATCAAGAAGAAACTCTCGTTCAAGAACACTACCAACATTTTCTAAAAATACTTGAAGTAATTTGAACTCTTTCTTTGTAAGAGAAATTTCTATGTCAGAGATATAAACTTCCATCTTATCTAAATCAAGGGTGATATCCTTGTGTGATAATATATTTGAAAAATTTATCTTTCCGCTTCTTCTTAAAAGTGCTTCTACTCTTAAAATTAGCTCATCATTATCAAAAGGTTTTGTAATATAGTCATCTCCACCTCTTACAAATCCTTCTCTCTTTTCATCTTTACTATTTTTAGCTGTTAAAAAGATAACAGGAGTCTTATTTCCCCTGTCTCTAAGTTTTTTAACAAGCTCTGTCCCCTCAACACAAGGTAGATTTCTATCAACTATCATTAGAGAAAACTCTTCTCTATATAGTAAACTTTCCAACCCTTTTGAGTTTAAGAGAGTGTTTATTAGATACCCCTCTTTATTTAAGATGTAAGAGAGGAGTTCCAAAATATCTTCATCATCATCAATGATAAGAATTCTATTCTCTTTACTGCTTATTTTCTGAGGCAATTTCATTAATTTTGTCATCTAGTAAAATATCTAATATTTCAAATACTGAACTACTTGCTCTCTCCATTCTTCGGAGTGAACTTATTATATCTTCAAAGTTTAGAGGTTTAACATGAATTAGACGGAATATATCTTTTGTTGCATTGTGTACAGTAGAGTGTGGTAATTCTAAATCCCCATATTTACTAGATTTTGAGAAATGCTCATGTCCTTCTCCTCTTTCATACCATCGTCCAAGTCGGCAAGAGTGATGGTCTACAAATTTGAACATCTCTTTCTTATTGGCAACAGAGTCGTAAGTGTTGAACTTCCAGATAACATGGTCAATTTTTGCAAGAGTTAAGAATATTCTATCTGTTGTATATTCAAAGTTTATAAATGAGTTTCGAACCTCTTTAATATTTGTTCTTAAATCAACATCAAATTCAGAGAAACTCTCATGAAAACTACCAATCTCCTCTACTGTAATTGAGGCTTTATTGTTTACCGCCATAACATCTTGTTTCATAGAAGTTAATGCAATATTTATATCTCCAATCGCTTTTTGAGTCTTATCAGCAAGTTTTCGAACCTCATCAGCAACAACTGCAAAACCTCGACCATGTTCACCAGCTCGAGCTGCTTCAATTGCAGCATTAAGTGCAAGAAGATTGGTCTGTTCTGAAATATCTTTAATGAGAGATAGAATACCATTTATATCTTCCGTTCGTTCCATAAGCATACCAGACGCCGTTTCTGTATCAGTAGATATTCCCTCTAAACTTTCTAATTTATGTGTAATAGATGAAAAATTAGTAGCAAGAGTGCTAACTTTATCTAACATCTCATGAGAGTCATTTAAATTTTTCTTTCCAGATGAAACAGCATCTACTAAATCACTCTGAACATCCATGAGACTACTTTTTACATGCTCATTTTGAAAACGAAGTATTTTGTAAAATCCTTCACCTTCATCATTATATTTCAATCTTCGTATCTCATCTTCAAGACTCTCTATCTTGAGAAGTAGTTCATCTTCCCTCGATTTAAGTGTGGCATTCTCTCTTTCAAGTTGCTTTATATAAAACTTATCTTGTTTATTAAATGGCATTCTACTCTCCCAAATATAGTTGTTAGTAATTTTAGCTAAAAATCTAATATATATTTGAGACTGACCAAAGTGAGAACAAAAGGTCTCTACACTCTCTTTTGTTACAATTTCCAAAAAGTAGAATTTAATGAGAAAATTTGTTGTTGCCGTTGTTGGTGCTACTGGTGCTGTTGGTGAAGAGATGATTGAAATTCTAAAAGAGGTAGACTTTCCTATCTCTGAACTTGTTCCTTTGGCAAGTAGTAGAAGTGCTGGAGGAACAGTAGAGTTTGGAGAGAAAGAGTGGACTGTTTCCGAACTTACAGAAGACTCTTTTTCAGAATTTGGAGTTGAGATTGCTCTCTTTTCAGCAGGAGGTTCAATTTCTGAAAAATATGCACCTTATGCAGTTGAAGCTGGTGCTGTTGTAATCGACAATACTAGCCATTTCCGAATGGAGAAAGATATTCCTCTTGTAGTTCCTGAAGTAAATCCAGATGATATTTTTGATTGGAGAAATCGAGGCATCATTGCAAATCCAAACTGCTCAACAATTCAGATGGTTCAAGTTCTGAAACCGCTACAAAAGTATGGTCTTGAGAGAGTTGATGTCTCAACTTATCAAGCTACAAGTGGAGCTGGAAAAGAGGCGATGGAAGAGTTAGGAAATCAGATGAAAGATTTCTTTGAATTCAAATTGGACAAGTCTCCACATGAACAGTTTCCACACCAAATAGCTCTAAATGTAATTCCTCAAATTGATAAATTTATGGAGAGTGATTACACAAAAGAGGAAGAGAAGATGATTTTCGAGACTCAGAAGATTTTAGGAATGGACTTACCAGTTTCTGCAACTTGTGTAAGAGTTCCAACACTTCGAGGTCATGGAGAGTCTGTAACAGTTCGATTTGCTGATGAGGTTGATGCTGATGAGGTTCGAGAACTATTACGAGTTTCGCCAAACCTCATCGTAGTAGATGAGCCTGAAGAGTCA
Source organism: Candidatus Thiovulum imperiosus (assembly GCA_024281175.1). GTDB lineage: Bacteria > Campylobacterota > Campylobacteria > Campylobacterales > Thiovulaceae > Thiovulum_A > Thiovulum_A imperiosus. The sequence goes on along the minus strand of JAMJTW010000031.1, from coordinate 152,537 downwards.
GCATACCCAATGCCAGTTGTTGCTACTGGAAAAGATGAAACTTTTGTAGGAAGAATTCGTAGCGATTTATATGATAAAAGAATTTTACATCTCTGGATAGTTGCCGACAACCTCCGAGTTGGTGCTGCAACAAATGCTGTGAGAATTGCCCAAAAGTGGATTGAGGAGCAAGTTTGATTTTTGTAGATGCCTGTTTTGGAAAAGAGACTCCGCACACTCCAATTTGGATGATGAGACAAGCGGGAAGATATTTAAGTGAGTATATGGCTGTTCGAGAGAAAGCTGGAAATTTCCTAAATCTATGCCATGCTCCAGAGATGGCTGCTGAAGTTACACTACAACCTATCGATATTTTAGGAGTTGATGCAGCGATACTCTTCTCAGATATTTTAGTTGTTCCAAATGAGATGGGAATGGAACTCCAATTTCTAAAAGGTGAAGGTCCAAAGTTTCCGAAACCACTGGAGACAGTAGAGGATTTAGAAAACCTAGATATGGAAGCCTCTAAGAAACTTACATATGTTTATGAGACCATAGAACTTGTCCGAAAAGACTTAGCTCCTGAAAAGGCTCTTATCGGTTTTGCTGGAAGCCCTTGGACTCTTGCAACTTACATGATTGAGGGTGGTGGAACAAAAACTTACTCAAAAGTGAAAAAAGTTATCTACTCAAATCCAAAATATATGGAAACTCTACTCGAAAAGCTAACAGTAGTTCTAATAGAATATCTTGAAAAGCAGATATTAGCTGGAGTAAATGCTGTTCAAATTTTTGACTCTTGGGCTGCTGCTCTTGAAAAGGATGCTTTCTTCAAATTTAGCTGGAAATATATGGTTCAAATTGCTGAAACTCTAAAAGCGAAATATCCTCACATTCCTGTAATTCTCTTTCCAAAAGGAGTTGGAGCTTACTTAGATGGAATTTACGGAAACTTTGATGTTTTTGGAGTTGATTGGGGAACACCTATCGAACTTGCAAAGGAGAAACTTGGAGACAAGTATGTTCTTCAAGGAAACTTAGAACCGACTAGACTCTACTCAAAAGAGGCGATTTCTGAGGGTGTTTCTCATATCATGGAGACGATGCAAGGAAAACGACACATCTTCAATTTAGGTCATGGAATGCTTCCAGATTTAGATAGAAATAATGCGAAATTCTTAGTAGAAAGTGTCCAAAACTATAAATAAAAGCAGAAGAGTCAAAAAAGACTCTTCATACTTTAGAAATTCCTATCAGAACTAACATTCTCTAAAAAGAGCTGTGCTTTCTTCTTTCCCAAAACATTTTGTATCTCTTTCAAAAAAGAGGAAAAGTTTCCATCTTCTTCCAAAACAGATTTTAAAATTCTTAAAACATCAAGAGAGTCACTCTTCTCAATACAATTTCCACTCTCTCGAATTTGGAGAAGAAAAACATCAAAAGATTCTAAAATCTTCTCATTTTTAAATTCAGCAATAAAATCAAGACCAAAAGGCAGTGGAAGAACCGCTCTTTTTGTATCTCGAAGAATAAGCATATCTGAAAAAGAGGAGATAGCTTCTCTATTAGAACCAAATGAGTTAAAGAAGCGAAGTTCCTTTCCCTTTCCAAAAGAGTCTAGCATTCTTGAGAGAATTTCTATCTTCTCTTCTCTTGTGTGAAAAACTCCAAATTCAGAAAATCCAAATTTTAAAAGAGATTCAATTGAGTATATTTCAAAATTTGGCAGATTTTCTATTTGCTCTTTCAACTCTTTTCGAAGTCTAGCTAGTTCGCTATCTTCTGAAGTTTTATAAATTGAAGATGGGAACTTGAAAAAGATAGTTTCTCTTCCATTTTGAATAACACTTTTATAGTATCTGTAAAAATCACTAGCCTCTTCATAATTGTAAATTGTGCTTGTTGTATCTTCAAAAAATGTTTTCTGAACACTGTTGCTCTCCCAAATTGTAAATGGAAGCCGAAAAGTTTTGCAAACTTTCTCTTTAAAACTCTGTTCCAGAACTTCACTTTCTCGAAACTCGTAAAGTCTATATCTTGAAATCCCGAGCTTTTTAGAGGTCTTTAAATCTCCATAATCCAATAACTCCACAATTTCAGCAAATTTTTCTCCATCTGTAAAAATTGGAAATCCTTTTTTTGTAATTCTAAAGTTTTCTCTTTCTGATTGCAATTTACAAATTATGTAAAAACAGTGATATAATACTTTTTGTGAAAAAAGGATTAGAGGTGAAAAAGATTTTAAATGCTGAGTTTTTCTAAACATTCATTAGAGCGAATAGAAGAGAGAGGAATTAAATTGGAGTGGATTGAAGATGGAGTTAAAAATCCAGACGACTTTTCAAAAGTTTCTAATATGGAAGTCCATTTTTTAAAAACTATTCATGAAAATCAAGATAGATGCTTGAAAGTAGTTTTCAATCCTATCTCAAATATGGTGATAACTGCATTTTTTGATAGAGGTTTAAGAAAGAGAGGTTGTAATTTTGAAGTTTAGATTTGATGAGGTTACTCATTCACTCTATGTTAAATTCAATAATAATAGAGTTGTTGAGAGTGAAGAGCTAGAAGATAATTTGATTGTTGATTTTGACAATAATGACAAGATTGTTGGTTTTGAAATTTTAAATCTTCAGAAACTTGAAGATTTTGAATTTCCAATTTCTATTGTTGATATAACAAAAGATAAACTTATTTTAGGAAAGGGTTAGAGGTGAAAAAGATTTTTTTAGTGAGTCTGCTTTTGGTGAGTGGGTTGTTTGGGAGTGATGAGCAAGAACTGCTTGAAAAGTATGCCCCTATATTATATTTTGCAGATGCTGACTATATGCCAAGGGCAATAGATGATTTTATCTCTCATTCTATGCTTGTGAGAAAAAGTGATGAAAAAGTTGTTGGATTTGGAAAAGAAGCTCTTACATGGACAAATTTTTTTAAAAGTTTTAACCCAAATAAATCTGACATAAAAATATGGAATTTAAATATTAGTTCTTCTCTTGATTTTCTTGATAATGAAAACGAAACTTACTATTTAGATTTTTTAAATGGAGCAAATGGAGGGAAAGATTTTGATTACAATGATTTGATGAAAAGAGAAGTTCCTGATCAACTAAAAACAGGAGAAGGTTCTCTCAATCAAGTTTTTTACCATTACTTTAATCCAACAAAATCATTTTCACCATATGAAATTAATAAAAATGCTTCTCCAACTATTTATGGAAATGTTTTAAAACAAGATGGAAAAACATATCTTCAATACTACTTTTTTTATTTTATAAATGAATGGAATGGAAATGGTGGTTTGTTTAAAATAGGTTATCATGAGGGCGATTGGGAGTTTATGGCAATAGAGTTAGACGAAAACAATGAACCTTTAAGAATATCATCATCTGTTCATGTTCCAGGTGCAAACATCAATCCAATTAGTAAAAACGGTGGTTTAACACTTGAGTGGGATTATATAGAAACTGATAATACAAAAAATCACCCAAAAGTTTATATTGGACAAGGAGGTCATCCAACATATTTATTTGCTGAAGCAACACAATATGCTGTTAAACAAGTAGGATACTTGGCTAAAGTATTATTTGGAATAGATTATCACTATAAAAAAGATATAGCTTATGTTTTTCAAAAAGGTCTTTCAGGACTATCAGAAGAAAAAGAATTAAAGTATGAAGTTATAAATATAGAGGAAAATCAAAATGCTAAAAATTGGTTATCTGCAAATATAGTTTGGGGACATTTAGATAAAGATTTATTGTCGCTTTATCAAAATGAGAAAATAGAACCAGCTGTAAAATCTCCATTAGCTACTTTTTTATACGGAGATCATAAAGGGGACACGGAAGATGGTAGATGGGGAGACACAAAAACTTGGATGGATAATAGAGTTCCTGCTGAGAGTTATGTAATTGATAAATTTAAAAAGAATGAAACTGTCATACCCCTCCAACCAGACTTACCACAAGAGGGGTATATCTCTTTTGATGGAACTTTAAATGGAAACCTCATCAATACAAATGTTGGCGATGAGATTCAAATAGAGTTTGGAAAATATTATTACCACTTTGAAGATATTACAAATAGTATTCAATTTGGAAACCCAAAAGTTCTTTACAAAGATGGCTCTAACTTTGGTTCTGTTGAAGCAACTTTTGAAAATGGAACTCTCTCTTTTTCAGCTCCATCAGACAATTTTGAATTAGTTTCACTTCAGTATCCGAAAGAAGATGGTGAATTTGAAAATGTGAGCCTCCCGAATGTTCTTAAAAAAATAGGTCAAAATGTTAAAAACCTAATTCATTCCAATTATGATTACTCTTTCTTATCAAATGATAAAGCATATACTTATACAGGTGGAAATCACTATATTGTTTGGTCTCTTGGAACAGATAGTTCTAATTTTGACGAAAACATAAAACTTTCTTTCTCCACTGATGGAAAGAATTGGAAAACACAAAATATCTGTTATCAATCTTCTGGTGGTTCAAATCAGCACAAAATAGAATATTTTGGTGGAAAATTTCATATTATCTACAAACCTTTTTCAGGTAGTGAAACTATTTACCACTGTATTTTAGATGAAAATCTGAATACTGAAAGTGTGGAAGAAATAATTTCAGGAAAAACTATCGATATTCAAGAACTTTCAAATGGAAATCTCTATTACTCTCTATATGAAAACTCTAAGAATGCAACTCTTTTTGTCTCTAAATTTGTGAATGGTGTTTGGAAACCAGAAGTAATCTCTGATAAATCAAGAGTAGAGTATTTTGGAGATGTTGAAGTTAAAAAGGTTCTCTCGGTTGATGAAGATACTGTTTATTTCTTTGATGGAGTTTCTCGTTATGGTGAATTAGTAGGAGATGTTTTTCATACAAGCGGAAGCAATAATTATTCGCTGAATTTAAACACACATCTCTTTTCCTATAAAAATGGAAATTCGGTTTATGTAAAAGACAACTCTATTGTTTTAAATGGAAAGACTATTTTTCATTATGAAAAAGAGAACTATTCTATTTCAAGTGTAAAGATGTATAAAAGCAATATTTCATTTACTGCTCATGATGAGTTTGGGAATTCTCAAAACTTTGACTTATTTATAATTTCTAAAGATGGTGAAATCTTAGGTAGTTACACAGATAAGAAAAGTTTTATTGTAGATGTTGAAAATTAAAAAGGAGTTGTTTTGAAAAAGATATTTTTTGGATTGATACTTATTCAAAGTATTTTGCTAGGTGAAGAATTTATTGTTGTAAATAAAAATGAAAAAGTTTATAGCGATAAGTATCAAATAGATGATGGAGAAGTAAAAGAAGATACAACAGGAATTGTATATGCATATGGATATATCTCAAGCGGAAAAGTGAAAATTTGGCTTAAAACAAGTGATGGAAATAGTTTCACTGTTCCAACAAAGTTTGTAGTTTTTAAGAACTCTTTTTCAACTAGTAATCATGTTACAACTAGTTCAGATTTAAAAGGTACAAATAAAGGATATGTAACCTTTTCTCCTGAAGCAGGAAAATATAAAATTATTACTGCAATGAAGGCAGAAGATTATGCAGTTTATTTAAGAATAAATGACCCAATAGTAGTTGAGGAAGCACCCCCAGAAGTAACAAGAGTATCACCAACAACAGCAATTGCTGGAGAAAAAAAGAACTTTACGATTTATGGTTCAAACTTGCCAACAACAATAGTAGGAAACATTCATGGAAGTCAAACACACTGTTCTTATGTTTCAGGTAGTGGAAGTAGTGTAACTTTAAAGTGTGATGTTCCAGACAGTTCTGGAAACAAAAGATTTTATTTAAAAGAAGTAAGTGGTGGTGATGTAATTGATGGTTCTGAAAACATCTATATTCAAGTTGAAGATAATACTCCAGAAGTAACAAGAGTATCACCAACAACAGCAATTACTGGAGAGAGAAAGAACTTTACAATTTTTGGTTCAAATTTGCCAACAACCATAGTTGGAAACATTCATGGAAGTCAAACACACTGTTCTTATGTTTCAGGTAGTGGAAGTAGTGTAACTTTAAAATGTGATGTTCCAAACAGTTCTGGAAGCAAGAGATTTTACTTAAAAGAAAACAGTGGTGGTGATGTAATTGATGGTTCTGAAAACATCTATATTTCTGTAGAGTTTAACTACTTTACAAGTGTATGGATAGATAAAGATGAAGGAACATCAGGAGATGAGTTTAAGTTTTCAGCTGATTTGTATGGAAATTTATCTTCAGGAGAAAAAGTTTATATTAATTTTGGTAACAAAGAAGATGGAAGATATGAGTGGATAAATCAAAGTAGTCCTGGAGGACATGAGGAGGTTTCTTGTAGTTCTACAAGTTGTTCAATTACAAGGCAAATAAATACAACTGGAGATATAATTGCTAGATTTGGTATTTTTCAAAATGGTGTTTTACAAGGAAACTATTCAGGCACTATCGAGTTTAAAGTAAATGAGAAACCTGAAATTCAGTATGACCCAGAAGTAGATATTGTTTCTAGTAATAGTCCAATTGTAAAGGGAGGAACTTTTGAAATTGAGTTACAAATCGATGATGAAAATAAGAATTTAAAAAATGTTTCTATTTATTTTGGAGATGGTTCAGAAGATAAAAAAGAATTGAGTGGCACAAACCAAAGAGTCTCTTTTTCTCATATATATAAAAATAGTGGAAATTACACTGTAACTGTAAAAGTTCATGACCATACAGAAAGAAAAACTACTGTTTATGGAAGTGTTAAGGTTAAAAATAACTACTTTACAGATGTAAATGTAGAGAAAGATGAGGGAATTTCAGGAGATGAGTTTGAATTCTCTGCTGATTTGTATGCCAACCTTTCTTCAGAAGAAAAAGTCTATATAGGTTTTGGTAGCAAAGAAAATGGAAGATATGAGTGGATAAACCAAAGTAACCCTGGCGGACATGAAGAGGTTTCTTGTAGTTCTACAAGTTGTTCAATTACAAGGCAAATAAATACAACTGGAGATATAATTGCTAGATTTGGTATTTTTAAAAATGGTGTTTTACAAGGAGACTATTCAGTCACTATTGAGTTTAAAGTAAATGAGAAACCAGAAATTAAGTATGACCCAGAAGTAAAAGTAATTTTATACGATAGTTCAATTGTTAAGGGAGAAACTTTTGAAATAGAGCTACAAATTGATGATAAGAATGAGAATTTAAAAAATGTTTCTATTGATTTTGGAGATGGTTCACAAGATAAAAAAGAGCTAAATGGAACAAATCAAAGAGTCTCTTTTTCTCATATATATAAAAATAGTGGAAATTACACTGTAACTGTAAAAGTTCATGACCATACAGAAAAAGAAGCTACTATTTCTACAAATGTTTTAGTCAAAGAGCCTCCTGTAAATGCACCAAGCACAGAGCAACTAGTTTTTATAATAGATGATAGTTTTCATAAAAAACAATTCTTTACATCCGAAGTAATAAAAACCTCATCAACTCCAAACTCCATTCGACTAACTTCAGAGTCTCCAAAAGACTACTCTCTTCAAACAGAACCATTCACAAAAATTTGGAGCTTCTCAGAAAATATCGAAAACCTCTCAATTTCAATTCTTAATTCAACTTTCAGCAGTTATGAGAATTTAGAAAACAATGGTTTAGCTATTTCAATAGATTTAACTCCAAACACTTCACTCTCTGAAAATAAAATTACTCTCCAATTCATTGACTCAAATGGAACTATTGTAAAAGTTGGAAATTCAGAAAATTTTTGGGCAGTTGTGAAAACTGAAGTTGAAAAGCCAAACTACATTGTTGAAGATAGAGATTTAGAGTTCTATCCAGATGTTCCAAACTCTCATAAACACTATAAAGATATAGCATTTGCAACTCAAAAAGGGATTGTAAAAGGTTACGATAGTGGAGATTTTCGACCAGACTCAACTCCATCACTTGCTGAAGTTCTAAAGATGATTTTCTTAAGTGCAAATAAGTCTGGTTTGATAGAACTTCCAAAAGATGAAGAGTATTTCTATTCAGTCTTCCCAAGTTGGGCTTCTCCATACTACACTTTTGGTAGAAATCAAAATGCGATAGAGAATTACAAAGATTTATCTGTTATCTATCCAACTCGTGATGAGGTCGCAAAAATTTTAGTTCTTGGTTTAAATCTCTACTCACCTGATGGAAACTACTCTAAAACTTCTCAAAATTATGGACTTTTAGAAGATGGAAATGAGACCGTAACTCGGGGTGAAATTGTAGGAGTTATCTCAAAACTTTTCCAACTTCCAAAAGCTGAAATTGAGCCTCTCTCAGTTGAGTATGGAGATATTTTAACTATTCCAACTCCTCCAGATATTACAGCTCTTCAAATTGATGATGATTTATCTATTTTTGATAGTAGCGACAGTGTCGTTTTTGAAAACTCTGAAATAAACTCTTCACAACTCTATATTGCTCGAAACACTCTCTATCTAACTCTACAAAATGGAGATGTAACAAACTTTATTTCTGTTGTCATTGATGTAAATTTTACAGATAGCGACTTTGATGGAATTCCAGATAGTAAAGATATTTTTCCAACTGACTCTCGATATAGTAGTGATGAAAACGGAAATGGAGTTCCAGATATTTTAGACTTGATTTATGATTTGAATAGCTCAGAAAACAATGGAACTACAATAATTGGAGATGAAACAGTTTCGATAGAAGACCTTATTGAGAATGGTGGATATGTAAGAAATATTTTTAAAACCCTCCAAATCCCAAATATTTGGAATTTAGTCTCAGGCAACTTCGACTTAAACCGAATTCCTGAAAACATTCTGTTCTGGAAATATAATGAAAATTGGTCTGTTTTTGGAACTGGAGTTTATGAAGATAAATACTCTAATTATCAAACTTTCTCTTCTCTGGAAAATAGTGAGGGGGTTTGGATAAAAACTCTTTCAGAAACAGAAATCCAAATTCTTCCAAACTCTGAAAACAGCTACTCACTAAAACAGGGTTGGAATTTGCTTGGAACTGGTGTAGAGCTTTCAGCTTCTGAACTCTCTTGTGGAGAAATGGAAACAAGTTTTGCTTGGATTTTTGAAAATGGAATTTGGAAAGCATCTATTGAAAATAACTTAGAGTCTCCAACTTTCGAGAAAATCGAACCAAATGTAGGTTTTTGGCTTCTATGTAACTGATGCTTTTCAGTCTCTTCTCTGCATTGCCTAGCTCGACTAGGCAATCTTCACAAAAGAAAATTTAGAACCAAGATGACAATTCAAAAAACCAAAAAAGAGTTTTTGACATTTTAGAGGTAGTGCGACAAATACATGCATTGAGATTTTGACAAAGACAACAATTTTTTTGAAATAGAGTAGAATTTACACTCTGAGTGTAGTCGCAGAGTCTACCTCAAATCGCAGACTCTTCGGTTAGTTCAGAAGAACCTCCCTCAGAGTGTTTTCCCTAAAAAGCTATTTAGCCAGTTTCTAATTTTCTAGCTGTTTTCTGGTTCAACGACATAATTACCATCAAAACATGATGTGCAGTAATTTAAATCTCTACCGCAACTGTTTAGAAGACCATCAAGAGAAAGATATTCGAGAGAGTCAGCTTCTATATAATTTGCAATTGTTGGTGTATCGTAATTGTGTGCAATAAGTTTCTCTTTTTCTGGAGTATCAACACCATAATAGCAAGAGTGAGTAATTTGAGGAGAACTAACTCTCATATGAACCTCTTTTGCACCAGCCTCTTTTAACATTCTAACTATCTGTCGGCTTGTAGTTCCTCTGACAATACTATCATCTATAATTATTACTCTTTTTCCACTAATCACTTCACTCATTGGAGATAGTTTCATTTTCACTTTCAAATCTCTTATCTCTTGAGTAGGTTCAATAAAAGTTCGACCAACATAGTGATTTCGGACAATTGCCATATTGAAAGGGATACCACTCTCTTCAGCATAGCCAAGAGCAGCAGGAACACCACCATCTGGAACTGGAATGACCATATCAGCTTCTACATAACTCTCTTTTGCGAGGGTTCTACCCATCTCTTTTCGAAGAGAGTAGACATTTTTTCCAAAAACAGTAGAGTCAGGTCGAGAGAAGTAGACATATTCAAATATACAGTGGTTTGGAGTTGGCTCAGCTATCTGCATAGATTTTGGAGCTTTTCCCTTTTCAAAGATGAGAAGCTCTCCAGGTCGTACATCTCTAATAAATTTGGCACCAACTAAATCAAAAGCACAAGTTTCTGAAGCAACTATATAGCCATCTTCTCCAACTCTACCTAAACTTAAAGGTCTAAAACCGTGTGGGTCTCGAATTGCAAACATTTGACTCTCATTTGAGAAGAGTAGAGAGTAAGCACCTTCCACTTTTTGAACACCATCAATAATTCTATCAAGAAGAGCATCTTTATCACTTTTGGCGATGAGGTGGATAAGATTTTCAGTATCCATATGGGTTTGAAAAATTGCACCTTTTTTTATAAGTTTATCTCTTACACTCTTTGCATTTGTAAAGTTTCCATTGTGAACAATTGCCATCTCACCCAAATCATAACGAGCATAAACTGGCTGTGCATCAAGAATAGAGTCATCTCCTGCCGTAGAGTATCGAGTATGTCCAATCGCTATGTCTCCACAGAGAGTAGCTATTTTATTGTCATCAAAAACTCCCGTAACTAAACCTCTATCTTTAATTGTATGCATTCTATTTCCATCAGAACTACTAATTCCACACGCTTCCTGCCCTCGATGTTGCATACTAAAAAGAGAGAAGTAGGCTAATTTTGAGGCATCACTGTTATTAAATACGCCAACAACAGCACACTCTTCATTTATTTCTCTATTCACTTCTATTTCTTTAAAATGATTTTTCTCCATTTTATCAAATTTTAAGGGTGACCAAATAGAGTTTTAAATCATAGACTCTTTAGTAACTTCCCATATTTTATAGATTTTAAGAAAAAACTCCCTGAAGAAAAGCATCTTCTCCGCTACCAAAATTTTGTAGATTTGGAAGAACACTACTCATAAGAACCTCATCAACTCCAAACCAATTTAGAACAGGAGCTAACATCTGTTCAATTGAAGTTGTTGGAATAATACGAGCTTTTTCTGTATAGGAGTAGAGGGAAAAATCTTCCATCACTTCTCCAAATATATTTCCTCCATTGAAATTTGGGTCTCCACAAAGTAGAAAACTGTTACCGCCCCAGCCATGGTCTGTACCATCTCCATTTGTGTATAGAGTTCGACCAAATTCTGAAGTGAGTATCACCATGACTTCTTCATGTAAATTCATCTCTTCAAGAGCTTTATAGAAATCAGAAATTCCTAAGCTAATAGTTCTAAGATTTTGAGAATGTTCATTAACTTGTCCAGAGTGAGAGTCATAATCGTTACTAGTTACATAAAAGATTTGTCTCTTATGTCCCAAATTATTTTTAGAGAGTTCTACCATTTTTGCCGTAGCTTCCAACTGTTGAAAAAGTTCTTCTTTCAAACCGTGGTGAGTATACATTCCTAAAGTTTTTGTATAGTTAGAAATAGTAAAAAGGTTCTCTCCATAAGAGTTTTTTGCTGAAAAATCTGAAAAGTCCACTGCTTCACTCCATGCACTCTCTAAAATTGAAGAGAGATTTCCAGTTTTTATATTGAGTTCGTTGTAAAATCTACGAAAATGGTTTCTGTAAGATAGAGTAGAGCTGAAAGATGAGAGACTTGCACCAAAATCACCTGTTCCACTATAAGAAGTAAGTTTTGTTGGCTTCATTGAGAGATGTGAAGTTTCAACTCCCATCATTAAAAGTTGGCTTTTGAAAAATGAGATATTTAATCCAATATCTCCATTCACTCTCCAGCTATCGGCAATTCGTCCAGCCCAACCACTCTTTCCTAAAGTTTCTGCTTGTGCCGTAGCAACAGCTCTAGCTTGGTGATTGTGAGCAAAAAGAAAAACTGGTATTTCTGCACTACCATCTTCTATCTCTGCTTTTGTTGTTGGTCTTACAAGAGTTCCAACATTTGAAACAATAGAGAGAACTCCTTTCTCATAAAGTGATGCAAGTTCAGGCATAAGTCCATGAATTCCAAGCTGTTGAGTTCCTGAACCAACATGATAAGAACCTTTTCGATACATCGCACTTCGAGTTGCTGTATCCGTAGAGTCTTCTGGGTCTGTTGTAAAATAGGGTTGCTCCTCACCACCATTTGAAACAAAATATCCATTCTCATCTGTTCTATAAAATTGGTCTTCAAAAAGGTTTTCAATTTCTACTTTCAATTCACCCCGAACTCTGGAATACTCAGTGTATGGCGTCTCTCCTGTTGGAATGAACATATTCATTGCATCATTTCCACCACCCAAATTTAGAACTACAATCGCTTTATAATCACTAAAACTCTCTTCAGCAAACCCTTTGCTTGGTAGCGAAAGTAGAAGTGGAATTGCACCACTCATTTTCAAAAACTCTCTTCTTGTCATTTTCACTCCTTTATTTTTATAACTCCAGAAAGTTCTTCTGCTTTCTTCTCATATCTTCTCGCCTTTTCAGACTCTCCTGTCTCTCTATACAGTTTTGAAAGATTATTATAAATGTTGATGAGGTTTCCACTATATCCATATTCTTGAGATATTTTTAAAGACTCTTCAAAGGAATTAAGAGCTTTTTTAAAATCTTTTTTTTCTAAATGAATAATTCCAATATTGTTTAGAGCAAGGGCAATCCCATTTTTATCATCTAGCTCTTTTGAAATTTCTAAAGATTTCTCGAAAAAATTCATAGCTTCATTGAACTCATGATGAGCTAAAAACAATACACCAATATTTGTAAAAGAGGAAGATATACCTGTTTTAGAATTTAATTCTATTCTCAAATTAAGGGACTTTTGATAAAAATCTAAGGCTTTTTGAAATTCTCCTTTATTACTATAAACATTGGCAATATTATTAAAAGAAGTAGCAATTCCACTTTTATTTTTTAGATTTTTATAAAATTTTAAAGACTTTTCATAAAAATCTAAAGCTGTTTTTAACTCTTTTTTTTCACTGTAAATATTTCCAATACTTGTCAAAGAAGATGCAATTCCAAATTTGTCATTCAATTCTTGTGAAATTTCTAAAGACTTTTGATAAAAGTCTAATGCTTTTTGGAATTCTCCCCTATTGCGATAAATATTCCCAATATTATTTAAAGAAGAGGAAATACTATTTTTATCATTCAATTCCTTTGCAATTACAAGGGCTTCTTCAAAGAAACTTAAGGCCTTATCTAACTCTCCTTTATTATCATGTAATATTCCAATATTATTTAAATAAGAAGAAATACTATTTTTATCATTCAACTCCTTTGCAATTTCAAGAGACTCTTTAAAAAAGATTAAGGCTTTATCTAATTCTCCCTTACTTCTATAAATATTTCCAATGTTATCTAAAGATATAAAAATTCCATTTTTATTATTTATTTCTTTAAAAATCTTAAAGGACTTTTGATAAAAATCTAAGGCTTTTTTTAACTCTCCTTTGAGTTCATAAATCTTTCCAATATTTCCTAAAGATGAAGCAATTCCATATTTATTATTCAACTTTTTTGAAACTCCTAAAGATTTCTGGTAAAAATCTAAAGCCTTATCCAATTCTCCTTTATTGTCATACAAAATTCCAAAGTTGTTTAAAACAACACCTTTCATATATAAATCTTTTTTGGATTTCTTTAAAGCAATATTTAGATATTTTAAAGCAATTTGATACTCTCCAAATTGAAAAGCTAAGGGAACTATCTCATTTATAATTTTTGAAACTACTATCTCATTTTTAGCACTAGGATTATTTTTTCTAAATTCTTTAAACTCTACTATCTTTTCATCAAGTTCAGAAGTATCAATTTCACCTATCTCAATTTTCTGATAATTAAAAGAGTAGGTAGCTTTTGAAAAGGAGATAAAGTCAGCGATTTTATTTTTCAGATAATTCAAGAAACTTTCTTCAACAACCAAAATCAATTTCAGATTCTTCTCTGGAATATAGTCTCGATTGAAAAGTAAATCTTGAGCTATCTCTTCTTTCTCTTTTCCTGAAAAATCTCTTGAGTACAAATCTATTAGAAAGTAATTTTTTAAATCCTTTTCTAAAATATCACTTAAAAGAGAAGCTGTTTGGAACTCTCTACAAATTTCTAATTCTATTTCACTTTTAAAAAAATCTTGAAAGGCATCTCCAAGTTCAGAACTATTTACTCCAACAATTATCAAATTCTTATTTCTATTCAATTTGATAGCAGTTCTAATTTTCTTTATTTGAAGTAGTTCATTTGGAGAGAGAAGAGATGTCATTTTTTACTATACTTTCTGACCGTATCTTTGATAACAGGATTTACATCATACCAAGGATTTCCATTGAAGTATAAAAACGCCATATTATCGAGAAGAGACTCTCTAAGTTTATCCAGCTTATCTTCCTGTTCATCAGAAAGCCTATTATTTTCAAGAATGTAATTTAAAGTATTAACTCTATCAATAATTGCCGTAGCATATGAGTTTCGCAGGTCTTTTACACCCTCTTCAAAATCTTCAAGTGTAATTTTTGAAGCCTCATCATCTAAACTAATTGCACTAAGTGAAGCTCTTTGAATAAGTTGAATTAGCAGACGCAAATTTCCACCACTAAATTCAATAACTTTTTCAATAACCTCATCATCAATTAGATTTCTATCAGCTCTTTGAAAAATAACTTCTCGAAGTTTTTCTCTATTCTCTTCGGGCTTCTTATCACTCTCATTTACATCGATAGGACTCTTATCTATCCTAAAACTAAATTTAAATACATCATCATTAAACATAGAGTTTTTTGTTGTCAAATAGATTGGGATTGTCAAAACTTTGACACAATTTAACTCATCAAAAAGTTCTCCATTCTCTATAAAAAGTTCATCAATTTGGTCTAACTTTTTCATCTTTTCTAAATCATCAAAAATGAGTAAAAGTTCCTTGTTTTTCTTCTCTTTATATTTCTGAATAAGTTCATTTACTTCCTTAACAAGTTCTCTTCTATTTAGAGCAAACATCTCTCTAACAGTAGTTTTATAAGTTTTATCTGTTTTATACTTTGCAAACATATTTAAATTGAAAGTTATAAGAGAGAGTAGTGAAGTTCCAACTCCAGCTTTTGCCTGAACCTCTCCACTTTTCGACTCTTTTGCTCTTCTCTCTTCGGTCTCTTCATAAGCTCCTAACTTTTTCTTTCTAACCTTTTCAAGACTCTCAAAGAATTCGGCTTGAAGTTCTTCCTCCTCTTCAATTAGTTTGTATCCTGTCATCAAAAGAATATCCACAATATCGACATCATTAAGTAGAAAAAGGTCCCTTCCTTTGATAAATTTCACACTATATTTATCCTCAATTTTTTCATCAATTAGAAAATTTAGAGAAGTTGTTTTTCCACTTCCACTCTGTCCTGCAACAAAAAATTTCTTTTTTGGATTTCTGTTCAATTTTATAGCTGTTTTAAGTTTTTTGATATCTTTCTCAAAAATATCTACATAAAAAGGACTTCCCTTTTCAAGGTACTCTTGATTGTCAAAAATTTGATATAACTCTTCTAAATTTTTTGCCTGTTTTTCCATGCAAATATTTTATCTTATAAAAAAGGATTTTCTTGAAACTACTATTTTTACTTCTCTTTACAATTTCCCTACACTCACTAGAGTTTTCAGACAGCTGTAAAAGAGGGTATAGAGAGGGGAATATCGGTTGGACGCTTCTTGGAAGTGGTAGCAAAATGAGAGATTTCAAATTTCTCAAAGATAGCGAATTCGCTTTTACATATCAGAATGGTGAGTGGGAAGCGATGTTTTTTAAAGATTTTGGAGTTGGAAATTTCAAGAAGTTTAAAACAGTGCCAGAAAACAGTGGATTTTGGGTTTATAGTAAAAAGAGAGTTCCAATTCCATTTGATGGAAAAGATGAGGAAGAGAGAATACATCTTCAAAAGGGTTGGAATTTGCTTGGAAGTGGAAAAGATATCGATTTGAATAGTACTTTTGGAGATAGGAGAGTTTGGATTTTTAGAGATGGTTGGAAACTTCCAGAGGAGGTAGAAGAGATAGGTAGAAATGAGGGGTTTTGGGTCTATTCTGAAGAGAATGAGACTATTTTGATTTCAGCTGAAGAGGAGGAGTGTTCTGTAATTGTTCGAGAAGTTGAAAGTGGAGAACTAAATATCTCTCTTCAAGATGTCAATTTGAGTGATTTCACACTATCACATCTCCAGAGAGGTTTTATAGAAGATGGGTATATTTCAGGAGATAGTTCTATTTCAGCAGTTTTTGAGAAAGATGGCTTGAAAGTGATTTTGAGGTCTACTCCAGATGAGATAACACGAAGTGATGCTTATAAACTTCTACGACAAGCTAGTTTTGTGGCAGAAGAGGGCAATATCTCCTATATCATGGAGAATGGTTACAAAGCGTGGATTGAGTATCAGATGGCTCTACCAAGTGACTCTGATAGTGAAAGTGATGATAGGTATGGTTATCTCCAATCTACAATGGAGTTTCTCCAAAGATGCTATCCAGAAAAATATACCGATGAGGTTGTCTCAAATCCTGTTGAGAATTTGGAAGAGTATCTGGATAAAGAGAGAAAAGAGGCTCTCAACAATGCAATTATCTGGAAGAAGTTTCTTCACAGTGACGACCAACTTCGACAGAGAGTCGCTTATGCATTAAGCCAACTTCTTGTAGTTTCTCAACAATCGACTGTTGGAAATGGGCTTTACTTCCGAGCTGAAGCTGTTGCTCAATACTACGATACTCTTGTCAAACACTCTTTTGGAAATTTTCGAGACCTCATCGGCGATATTTCCAAAAGTTCAGCAATGGGATACTTTTTAACTTTCATTGGTGGAAAAAAGAGCGACCCTGAAACTGGTGTAACACCTGATGAGAATTACGCCAGAGAACTTATGCAACTCTTTACAATTGGACTCTATGAGATGGAGTTGAATGGTACAGTAAAACTTGATAGTAGAGGAAATCCAATTCCAAGTTACACTCAAGATGATGTTTCAGAATTGAGTCGAGTCTTTACAGGTTGGGACTTGCCCTCTTCTTTAGTGAAAGGTGATAAGGGATATGCAAGTTCAAGATATGGTTCAAACTCCTACTATGTTCACTCCTATTTAAAACCTCTCCAATTTACAGAAGAGTTTCATGATTACGGTGAAAAAGTAGTTCTTGGAGAGACTATTGAGGCAAATTTGAGTGCTGAAGAGGATAGAGAGAGAGCTTTAGACATTATCTTTGCAAATCAGAATGTAGCTCCTCATGTCAGTCGAAGTCTTATCACAAGACTTGTTACATCAAATCCAACTCCAGCATATATAGAGAGAATTGCTACTGTTTTCAACGACAATGGAGATGGAGAACGGGGAGATTTAGGTACTGTTGTTAAAGCAATTCTTCTTGACCCTGAAGCTAGAGGGGAGTATAAAGTTCCAAATTTTGGCAAAGTTGAAGAGTTTGTTGTGGCTACGACCCACCTTTTACACGCTCTAAATGCAAAACCTCTACCCTATTTCTATTTTTATGACACTGCAAATCGAGATGCGGAGATGATAAAAATTTACAACGAATATTGGTTCGACCCAACTTCTCTCTTTTACGACCAAAAGCCTTTAAATGCGGGAACAGTTTTCAACTTTTACAGTCCAGAATATATTCCAAGTGATACCTATTTTGCTACAAACTCTATCTACTCACCAGAACTTGAATTGCGAGATACAAACAATGTTATAAATTTTAGTAATATGTTTTTTACACTTCTAAATTATGAAAAGTATCGAATGTTGAAACTTCGTCTCTACAATCCAAAAGAGGCAAATACAATGGAGGAGTGGGTTGATAAAAATGAGGTTTCAAGAGCTAGTAATAGAAATATATATTTGGATTTAGAACCTATCTACAATGCAATAGAACTATCTCTTGATGGTGATACAAATGGAACTTTTGAAAACTTAAATTCTGAAGAGAGAGGACACAAAACCGAAACTGGAAACTTTGGGAAAGGTGTGCTTCGAGAACATGTTGTTGAGTATTTGGATTATAAGATGTTTGGAGGAACTTTGAGTAGAGAGTATAAGAGAGAACTATTAGAAGTACTTATGACTTATACAAACAACAAAGAGACCACAAAAATACAGAGTATTGTAAATGATGCAATTCGATACCTTGCAACTTCTCCAGAATTTATGGTGATAGAGCAGTAGTTTCAGGAGTGGTTATATGTCATTTCGAACCCTTTCGGGTGAGAAATCTTTTCTTTAGTAAAACGGTAAGTTTCCAAGATTTCTCAATCGCTTCGCTCATTTCGAAATGACAGAGAGACACAAATCTATTTGGTCACTCCAAAATTGCTGAAATTTCTCTATACGCTTCCCAAAGTTCTTCGCTCTTTTCCATTCCCTCTACTCTTCTTGAGAAGATATCTTCAGGTGAAAGCTCTTCAATATTTTCAATATTTTCTACTCTACTCAAATTCTCTTTTTTTGTCTCAAACTTTTTTGCCAAGATGTGGAAATTGTATAAATTTGCCAATTGGTCTACTCTTTCAACAATAGCATCTCCAAAGTCATCTTCGATATAGAGTTCTACAAAACTCTTTTTGGGAACTTTTAAAAATTCCTCTTCAATATTTTCAAACTTGGTAGAGATAGAGAGAATCTCACGGAATTTTGGAACTTCTAATTTTTGAAACTCTTTACTATTTAAATCTTGAACTATTACAAATTTCTTATATTTCGCCTCTTTGAAAGTGATTGGAATTGGAGAACCACTATAAAATATATTTTCAGAAACTTTCTGAAATTTGTGAATGTGTCCAAGAGCAATGTAATCAAAATCTGGAAATGTATCTTTTTGTAATCCCTCAAGATTTCCAATATTTCTCTCACCATCTCCATTTTTAACATTCCAAGCTGTTAGATGTCCAGTAGCAATAATTGGCAACTCTTTAGAAATCTCTTTCGCTTTCTGGAACATCTCAAAATAGTGTCTTTTTACACCTTTCTGAATGGCCTCCACTCTAGCTTCTAAATTCTCTTTGCTCACAAACTTTTTTATTACACTATCTCGAAGAAAAGGAATTGCACAAACTATACCAACTTCTGGAATATGAATTATCTCTCCGCTACTCGCTACAACTCTAATATTTAAGATTTCTAAAATCTCTTTTGGTGCTGAAATTGTAGAAATGGAATCGTGGTTTCCAGCAATAATTACAACTTGAGCAATATTAGTTTTAGCAAGTTTTGAAAGAAAAGAGTAGTAGAGTTTAAGTGCGTAATTTGGTGGAGTCATAGAGTCAAAAATATCGCCAGAGACAATAAGAACTTCTATCTTGTAACTCTCTATCTTTTCTAAAAGCCACTCAAAAAATTTTAGATGCTCCTCCTCTCTGGAGAAGCCCATAAAACTTTGACCTAAGTGCCAATCTGAAGTGTGAAGAATTTTCACAATTCACATTTCCACATATCAACTCTACAATCTGCCATGGAAGCTCTAAGCTGGGTTGCTTGTTTGAAAAGAGAACTATTTGTAATATATTTCAGATGTTTTTCTGAAGCGTCATACTTTCCAATTTTAGAGAGTGCAAAAGCGAGAGCATATCTGATATTTTCATCTTCTAAAAGTCCAATTCTGCTTAAACCAACCTCCATTGCGGCAGCACTCTCAAAATGTCCAAGTTCCAAATAGAGAGCCATTCTCTGTTTAAATTTCTCTTTTTGGTCTATGATTTTTGCATTGAGGTATAGAGTGTGGTAGAACCGTTTTACTCTACGATAGAGTTCACTTGCCTCTTGAGAATATTTATTATCAAGAAGACTCGCCTTTTCAAAAACTTGAGCAGCAGAAAGAAGTTGGTCTTTATCAATATAAACATGTCCCATCTCAATTAGAACCCTAGCACTATTTGGAAACTTCAACTGTGCAATTTGGAGAAACTTTAGAGCTTCATCTAAATCACCACTTCTTCGAAAAGCATTACCAATTCCTAAATAGTCTTCAGCATCTGGTTCTCCCAACTCTAAAAATTTTAAGCCAACAGTTTTAGCTTCTTGAAAAAGTTTTAAGTCGATGAGGTAGAAAAATTTCTGTTTATAGAAGTTTGCAAAATCTGGAAACCTGGAAATTCCAAAAGAGATAGTTTCTAACGCCTCCTCTTTCTCTCCTAATTTCCAGTGAGATTGAGCCTTCATGCTAATTAGAGCTGGGTCATTTATATATATTTCTGGAACCATGTTTAGAGCTAAAATTGTTCTATCATAATTCTTTGTTGTAAAATACCCTTTTGCAATGTAGACTCTAATTTTTCTCTCATTTTTCCCGTAAAAGAAAGAGTCCTCAAAATCACTTATTGCTGAATAGTAGTTCTCTTTTTTCATATGAATTACACCTCGAAGAGTGTAAAAACGCATCTTATCTGTACTATTACTATCTAAATCTACCTCTTGTAAAGTCTCTAATGCTCTATCATAATGTCCATCTCTAATTAGAATTGATGCTAAACCAACATAATCTACCTCATCATCACCTTTGCCAAAAAGAATTATTGGCAATAGTAAAAGTATTACTTTTTTCAAATCTCTCTCTCCTTTTTTAGAAACTTTCGTAATTCATCATACTCTTCTTTTGAAAAGAACCTTTTTTTTCCTGTTGGCAAGGCATTTAGATTTATCCAACCATAACTAACTCTTTTTAAATCTAAAACATCTAATCCAAAATTGGCAAAAAAGCGCCGTAATTCTCTATTCTTTCCCTCACTAATACTAACTTTTAAAATAGAGTAATTTCTACTGTTTTTCTGAATTTCAAACCAGTTGAATTTCTGAATTTCCATATTTGTAATTTCACTCTTCTCATGACCACCAACATTATCAGGAATTTCAAGACCACTCTCCATTGCTGAAATTACAGCTTGAGTTATTTTTCCAGCAACTTTGATTTTATAAACTCTCTCTAAATCACTACTCATAAGTTTATCAACTATATCAATAGCATCACTGAAAATTAGAACACCTTCACTACTAAAATCCAATCTTCCAACAGGTGAAAATCCTCTATATCTACTTCCAAGTGAATGGAAAACTGTCCGTCTACCTTGAGGGTCACTTTTTGTAACAAGCTCCCCTTTTGGTTTATTGTAAACTAAAAATGTATATTCACTCTTTTTGGTGATGAGGTTTCCATTTACAGAAACTTTCTCATTTTCTATTGTAGTTGCTGGGTTTGAAATAACTTTTCCATCAATTTTTACTTTACCATCAAAAATTAGCTGGTCAGCTTCTCTTCTACTATATCTGCTATTGTGAGCAATATATCTATTTAATCTCAAATCTCTTTTATCTCCACTCTATTTCTTCCACTATTTTTAGCTTTATAAAGAACCTCATCAGCATATTTATACATGTCATGGTCTGTTACACCATCTACACTATTTGCAAAAGCTAAACCAAATGAACCTGTTACAACTCCAAAACCTGAATTGTGTTCATGTAGAATTGCTAAATTCTCCAACTCTTTTCGACATCTATCTGCTATCTCTAATGACTCATCTCGAGAGTTTCCAGAATAGATAGCACCAAACTCTTCTCCACCTAATCTAAATGTGTAACAATCTTCACAACCAATCTCAGTTTTAAAAACTCTAGCAACAGACTTCAAAACAGCATCTCCATTTTGATGACCATAATTATCATTATACTTTTTGAAATTGTCTACATCCATTACAATAAATGAAAAAGAGGTGTTTCTACTTTTTGCTTTTCTCATCTCTTCTAAAATTACACTATTGAAGTTTCTACGATTTAGAAGTCCAGTTAAAGGGTCTCGAACTGATAGTTCCTCAACTATCTTTTTATCTGTAATATCTTGTCTAATTGCTGTATATCCAGAAATGTCTCCACTACTACTGTATTTAGGATATATACTTGCCTTAACCCAATAAGCCTCCTTGCTCTTATTCATATTTCTAATTTCACCCTTCCAAACCTTTCCAGCTAAAAGTAAATCCCACATATCTTTATATAGAGATTTTGGATTGTTTGGGTGTCTTACAATATTGTGATTAGAACCAAGCAACTCTTCTCTACTATATCCAGAGATTTTTACAAATGCTTCTGAAACATGAGTGATAATACCACTCATATCAGTTGAAGAGATAATGATGTTCTCATCTACAAGATTTCTATATTTTTCTAACTCCTGTTTCTGTTCAACCAACTCATGAGTTCTCTCTTTTACTTTCTCTTCTAACTCATCTTTAGTTTTTATAATAGAAGTTATATCGTGAAATGTAACTAAACTTCTCTCCTCTTCATCAAAATAGAGATAGATAGCCTCAATTGAAAAAGTATACTTTTTAGAGTTTTTAATAATCTCACCTTTCCAATCTACTTGAGGATTTTTTAAAATTGTTTGAACCCAATTCTCTCCATATTTGTCTTTGTATATAAAATCATCTTTCTCAATCTTCTCTAAATATTCACAGATACAGTCATGTTTGCTTTTAAATTGAGCGATATCACTAAAACCAAAAAATTCAAAAAATGTCTTATTGGCATCAGAAAGAGTTGTTCCCTCTGTGATAACAACAATATCTTTTTGAGTATTAAAAATAGTATCAAAATATTTTCTTTGGACTTTAACTTGTTGTGATTTTGAAATGTAATAGTAGATGAAAATAAAAAATAGAGTTATGATAAGAGAAGTTATATAAAGTTCTAAAGAGTTATTAGCTCTAATTACCTCATATTTTGCATCATCTTTATATCCAACTATGTAACCAATATTTTCTCCATCAAAATCTTTCAAAGGGATAAAAGAGGCTA
The DNA here is from genome assembly GCA_024281175.1 of Candidatus Thiovulum imperiosus. GTDB lineage: Bacteria > Campylobacterota > Campylobacteria > Campylobacterales > Thiovulaceae > Thiovulum_A > Thiovulum_A imperiosus. The sequence continues at coordinate 129,682 of JAMJTW010000031.1, read as the reverse complement.
AAATATCTTGGTCTTCATATTGAATATATTTTGAAAATCTTTGAAATTTTAAAAGTTCTTTTTCTATTTGATGACTCAATAGAGTATTAATATGTTCATAAGCTATTCTATTATGGACAAGAAAACTATTCTCATAAGATCGTAAGGTTACAAAGTTTTTATCTATTCCTGATAAAGAGTAGATATCTGACCACTCATCCCAAACTTTACCATCAATATAACTCTTTTTAAGAATAAATGAGTAACGATTGTTTGTGATTTGTTTTAACTCTTGAAGTAATTTCTTTTCTGAAAAAGAGATTTCAACACTACCTAAGAGTCTATTTTTATTATATATTGGAATTATATTTCTAAAACCACTCTTTATTCTGCCTCCCTCATATCCTTGAACAAAGATGAGGTTCTTTTGACTTTTAGAGATGGAGGTTCTAATGTTAGAAAGAGAGTCTCCAAACTTATCTGGTCGATGCATTCTAAGAAAAGAGATAGAGTTTGGTAGATGAAAATGAAAAATCTCAATGCCATTTTGATTTAATTCCAAAAATAGTGGTTGAAAGGAGGTATAGAGTTCACCCCGTAATTTTGCAAGTTCTTCACTATCTTCTGTTTCATTGGCTTTCGTCAAAATAGAGATAACTTCAGGTTTATTGAAGTTGAATACTTTAGAAAGAATGCTATTTTCAATATTTTGATAAACATTTACAAAATCTTGATATTGACTCTCAATTTTTTCAGAAGTGTAATTTGCAATTTCATTACTCTCTTTTTGTAAAAAGTAATACCCAACTAAAACTTCTATTACTATATAGAAAAAGAGAATTGTAAAAATAGTTTTTATTTTGCCATCTTGCTTCATGATAAACTCCAAAATCTAATTACAGCATTTTATCAGAGTTATAATTCTCTATTCTTGTAAAATTGCAGAAAAGGAATTATATGGGATTAAGTATAGGAATTGTTGGACTTCCAAATGTTGGGAAATCTACAACTTTTAATGCCCTAACAAAAGCTCAAAATGCTGAAGCTCAAAACTACCCATTCTGCACAATTGAACCAAATAAAGCTATTGTTCCAGTTCCAGATGGTAGATTAGATGAACTCTCGAAAATTGTAAATCCAGAGAAAATTCAACATGCGGTTGTTGAATTTGTAGATATTGCTGGTCTTGTAAAAGGTGCTAGTAAAGGGGAAGGACTTGGAAACCAGTTTTTGGCAAATATTCGAGAAACAGAGGTAATTCTTCACATGGTTCGCTGTTTTGAAGATGGTAATGTAACTCATGTTGAAGGAAACATAAATCCAATTCGAGATATTGAAATCATAGAGCTTGAACTGCTTTTTGCTGATTTGGAGACTCTTCAAAAGAGAAAAGAGAAGACAACAAAACAGGCAAAATTTGATAAAGATGCTAGAAAAGAGTTGGAACTAATTGAGAAAGTTTTAGCACATCTTGAAGAGAGCAGACCTACGAGAACATTTCCAGAAAGAGATAGTGAAGAGTTTCAGAAACTTGATACTGCTTTAAGATTTTTGACAAATAAAGATGTTATTTACGGAGCAAATGTTGATGAAGATGGACTTGAAGAGGATAATGTTTTTGTAAAAGAGGTTCAAAAATACTCTAAAGAGGTTGGCGCTGAAACTATAAAACTTTGTGCAAAAGTTGAAGAGGAACTTGTTGGTCTTGAAGAGGCAGAGCAGATAGAGTTCCTAGAGTCTATGGGTGTAGAAGAGTCGAGTTTGGATACTATCATCAGAACGGGATTTGCAAAACTTGGACTTATCACATATTTTACAGCTGGAGTAAAAGAGGTTCGAGCTTGGACAATTGAGAAAGGTTGGAAAGCTCCTAAATCTGCTTCTGTAATTCATAACGATTTTGAAAAAGGTTTTATTCGAGCTGAAATTATTGGATATGAAGAGTATGTAAAATATGGTGGTGAAGCGAAATCAAAAGAGGCTGGAGCGATGAGGTTAGAAGGTAAAGATTATGTTGTTGCTGATGGAGATGTTATTCACTTTCGATTTAATGTTTAATTCCTGAACTTGTTGAGAAGTCTCTTTTTTGAGACTTCTACACTATTTAGTAATTTCTACTTTTGAACGAAATGTATAAGATGATAGATTTAGAAAAAATTTTCACAAAGGCTTTAGAAGAAGTAAGGCCGGATAAATTATTAAAAGAAGTAGAATTACCAAAAGAGAAATTTCATATTTTTGGAGTTGGAAAAGCGTCTATTGAGATGGCTGAAGCGATAATAAAAAGAGCAGAAGTTTATAATGTAAATCTCATTTCAAATTCTGAAAGAGAAGATTTTGAAGTTTTAAAAGGAGACCACCCAATTCCTGCTGAGAATTCCATCTCTTCTACAAAGGCTCTTTTGAAAAAGATGAAAGATGTAAAAGGTAGATATCTTTTTCTCCTTTCTGGTGGAGCTTCAGCTATGTTTGAATTGCCAGAAGATGGTATTTCACTAAAAGATTTACAAAAGAGCTATAAATTGCTTCTCTCAAATCCCCTATCTATTGATGAGGTGAATTGTGTTAGAAAAGCGATTTCAAAAGTGAAAGGTGGAAAAACTCTAAATTTTCTAAAAGCAGAAGGAGAAGTTTTGGTTCTCTCCGATGTTTTTGGAGATGACTTTTCAGTAGTCGGTTCCGGACCTCTATTTGCAAAAGAGTGTGATAATCCAAAAGAGATACTTCAGAGATTTAGAATTTTTGAGAAATTTCCAGATAGTGTGAAAAAAGTTTTAGAGGGTAAAAAAGTAGAGAGTTTTCAAAATCCAAAACATACACTAATTGGAGGAAATAGAATTTTCTTAAATGCTCTTTCTAAAATTGGAAAGGCAGAAGGGTTGGAGACAGAGATTTGTGGAGTAGACTTTAAAGGTGAAGCTAGAGAGATTGGAAAATTTATAGTCTCTATTGCAAAAGCGAAATTAGAAAAAGTTTCAAAACCTACTCTGCTGATTTTTGGAGGTGAAAGTTCTGTAACAGTAAGAGGAAAAGGTATTGGAGGACGAAATCATGAAATAGGTCTTTCTGCTCTAATTGAGTTGAGAGAGAGTTCTGGAATTACAATTTTAGCTTCTGGAACAGATGGAAAAGATGGAACCTCATCAGCTACTGGAGTTCTCTTAAATAGTGAGAGTTATAAATTTGCAAAACTGCTACATCTAAATTTACACAACTATCTCAATTGGAATGACTCTGGAACTCTTTTCCAACTTATTGGTGGCAGTATTTTTACAAAGAGTGGCACCAATGTTATGGATACAATTCTCATTCTTTTAGAACCTTGATATATTTCATAACTACTTACTTTTTTATTAGAGTTTTTCAGCAACTCTGGAGACTCTTTAGAGCAATCTCTTTCATTCAACACTGGAGAGATGAAAAATTAAGTTTCAATAGAGAAGTTACAATTCTAATTCCTGTTTTTAGTGAAGAGAATATTTTAAAAGAGACTCTACAATTCTGGAAAAAGAGCAGTTTCACTCCAATTTTTATAACTTCCATTCGAGATAGTGGAGAGAGTGAAAAGATAATTCGTCGTTTCTCAAATTTCCAAATTATGCAGTTTCCCAATATTCGAGGATATAAAGCCTCTCAACTAAATTGGGCAATTTCCCAAATTCATAGTGACTATATTGCTATTTTTGATGCTGACTCCCGTCCAGACTTTAGAGGTATTGAGTTTGTTCAAAATAGTGGTGAAAAACCTATTTACCAAATGTATACAATCTTTCATGGAAAATCTATGTTTGGAAAGGCTTCAGCACTATATCAGAGTAGAAGAGTTTTAGCTTTTGAGCTTTCAGCTTCTATTCGAAAAAAGTTCTCTTATCTTATTGGTCATGGTCTAATTGTTAAAAAAGATATTTTAGAAGAGTTCCCTTTTTGTGAAAAAACTCTCACAGAAGATTTGATTTTTGGATATCAAACTCATTTAAAAGGGTTCTATCCAACACCTCTACCCTATTTTGATAACTCCTCCTCACCAGACTCTCCAATTACTTACATAAGACAAGGAGGAAGATGGTTTTTAGGCGATTTTCTCTTTCCACAATTTGTAGAACTCTCTTGGAATGACTTTTCTAAATTTTTTAGAAGATATCTACATATTTTTGATTGGTTTCTCGGTTCTATTCTAGTTCTTTACGCCCTCTTTTTTGGTAATGAACTCCAAATCTCAATCATCATTTTCACAACTCTTTTTTTCCTCTATTTCCACAAAATAGTTGCAGACTTTATTGAAATGGATTGGAGTTGGAAACTTACTTTCTATCTCTTATTTCGAATGAGTATAAATTCACTACCTCCGCTTTATGGAATCTGGCGTTTTTTCCTGAAACTTTTTGGTATTCCTTTTCATTTTCAGAGAACTGAAAAGTAACAAAGTAAAATTCCATTTAAAAAAGGATTATTATGAAAAATCAGATTGAGATATTTTTTATAGGCGATTCATATGTGAACGGTTTTGGAGATTCTCGGAAACTCGGTTGGGCTGGTAGAGTTAGCTTAGAGATTGAGAGAAAAGGTTTTGAGATAACTCACTACAATCTTGGAATTAAGGGAGATACTTCAAGAGATATATTGAATAGATGGGAACAGGAAGTGGCAATTAGAAATAGAGTTGAGTTGGAAACTCTGTTCATCTTCTCTTTTGGAACTAATGATATAAATATGGAGATGGATATTGAAGAGAGCATTTCAAATAGTCATAAAATTTTAGAGAAAGCTCATAAAATGGGAAGACTTCTCTTTGTCGGTCCTCCTCCAATTATAGATAAAGAGTTTAATAAGAAGTTAGAGAAATTAGATGACGCTTTTCACAAATTGGGAAACAGACTAGGAATTCCATACCTCTCTCTTTACAAAGAGCTTAGTAAGAAAAAGGATTGGTTTGAGAAAATGGATAGAGTTGATGATTTTCATCCATCTGATATTGGACATCAAGTTATTGCAAATCTAATTTTAGAGTGGCTAATTGGTTAGAGAGATTTAGTCTTGAAGCATTTTCAAGCTTTCTCCTCGAGTTTCTGGGAAGTGCGTAGCTCTTAAAAATGATTTTTGAGCTTCTGCTTCCATTCCCAAAAGTTGAAAAAGTTCTCCTAAAATCATATATTTCTCTCCACTCTCAATATTTTGTAAAAGCTCTTCTACCTTTTCAAAATCTCCAGTTTCAAGATATAGTTTTGCAAGTTCTATTTGAAAAATCTCTTTTTCTGGAATTCGCTCAAGAGCTATAAGAGTATTTAAAAATCTCTCTAAATTGTAGAGGTCTCCAAAACTCTTATAGATTTGTAATACATCTAAAATCTCATTTTTAGAGCCTCTTAAAAAACCGTTTTCAATTCCAAAATGAAGGAACTCTGCTTTGTGAAAATAGAGTTTATACTTTTCAAAAATAGAAGTGAAAGTTTGAAACTCTTCTGGATAGGAGAGGGAGAGGAGTAGAGATGAAGTATCTATTTTTGAATTCTCTATTCCAAAACTTTGGAGAAACATGATGTAATCTTCCCAAAATTCAAAATTTTTAGAACCACCATCAATTAAAATCTCTAAATAGCGGTAGCTCTCTCTAAAATCTCCAAGCCCTTTATATATCTTATATTTCATTGCAACATTTTCTCTACCATCTACGCTTTTCACAAATTGTAGTGCTGAATAGAACTCTTTTCGGTTCATATGTAAATTTACAACTTCTCTTTCAACTTCATTCAAAATTTCTCTATTTAGAAGTTTTGATTGCAGAATAGAGTTCAAAAGTAGAGTTGCAAGAGATGAATTTCCTTGTAAAAGATATAAGTTTGCCTGAAAATAGTTTATTAAATCTCTCTCTTCTCGACTACCAGCTTTTTCTAAAACTCTTTTTAGAATTAGGTCTGCTTTTAAAAGGGAATTTTTGGCGATGAGGTTTTTAACTTCAGAAAGTTTTGAGTGAATCTCTTTGGAAATTTCTCCAAAAAGTAGAACTGGAATCAAAAGAAGAAATCTTATTTCAAAACCTTTTGAACAGAATGCTCTTTTACCAACTCCTCCAAAAGTCTTTTTAGATGATATACGGTATCATCTCCTTTAAAATCTGTTTGAGAACGGTAAAGCAGAGTTCCATTCTCTTCTATTCTTAGAGAGACATATCCATCAAAATCACTGCCCAAAGATTTTACTCTTGGATTATGGCAGTTATGAATAAAATGAGAGTCTAAAAGTAGAGTTGTATCACAAGTTTTGGAAAAATGAAATAGTTCTCTAGCTTCTGCTTCTCCCTCAATAGCATCTAATTTCAAACACTCTAAAACTTCTGAAATTTTTGCCTCTTTATAGATTGGAGCATTGCATGAAATTAGAAATAGAGGAAGAAGCAGGTAGAGTTTAGACAAGATTTCTCCAATCTACTTCTTGAATTGTTGCTGTTGCAAGAACTCCGAGACCCTCTTTTCTACCTATAAAACCTAGTTTTTCCGTAGTTGTCGCTTTCACATTCACTTTCCAAAGTTGAATTTCTAAAACTTTTGCAATCTCTTTTTTCATCTCCATTTTCAAATTTCCAATTCTTGGAATTTGAGCAATGATAGTTATATCAACATGTTCAACTTCTAAACCTATTTTATGAAGAAGATTTGCAACCTTTTTTAGTAGTTCCATAGAGTTTGCATTTTTCCAAACCTCATCACTATCAGGAAATAGTTCTCCAATATCTCCAATTCCAGCACCACCCAAAAGAGCATCTATTACAGAGTGTATAACTACATCACCGTCAGAGTGAGCTTTAAAAGAGAGAGGTGTATCTATTTCAACTCCACCCAAAACCATATCTCGGTTCTCTTCTCTACTAAATTGGTGAACATCAAAACCGTTTCCAACAGAGACTCTGCCAAAATAGTCAGCTTTAAAACAGAAAGAAGTTTTCATATCTCCAAGAAAAGTTAATTTCTCTGCTCTCTTATCTCCCAATACAAAATATCTACTCTCTTTTGGAAATAGTGAACTCTCATCTGTAAATCCATCTTTAGGCTCTTTTAAAAGCTCTTTTAAAATCTCTGTTTTGGAGAGTTGTGGAGTCTGAACAAGTTTCACCTCATCTCGATTTACAGAACTATTACCAACTACAACTGTATCAGAAACTGGTAAATATGGAACAATAACATCTCCAAGATATCTACTCTCAAGAAGTCTATTGACCATCTCTAAAGGAATATCACATCTTGCAATATCACTTATCATCACAAATTCTGAAGATATCTTTTGAAGACCATTTTGTATAGACTCCTGTCTATCTTTTCCACCTGAAACAACTTCTACGGTTGTGAATTTTCTAAAAAGTGAAACCTCATCTTTATGTGCTGTAATTACAATCTTTCCAAACATACCCATTTTCTGGAATTTGTTTAAAACTTTCACCCATAAAGGAACTCCTTCAACTCGAAGCCACTGCTTTTTGGTTCGAAAATTAAAACGGCTAGACTCGCCAGCAGAGAGAAGTAGTAGAGATACACTAGACATTTAATTCCTCCAAAAGTTCATACAGTTTATCCATCTCATCTTCTAAAATGTTAGAATTTTCTGAACCAATTCTTATATCTACTGTTGGAACAAGTTTTCCATTCTCATCAAAATTTAGTTTTGGAAGACTTGAAAGTGATACAATTTCTGGAAGCTGTTCCATCCAGCTGATGAGGTTTGACTCTGAAGTCTCTACAAATATGGATTTGTAAAACATCTTCTTAGTTGATTTCGGATAAAACTTATCAAGAGCTTCTCGAACCATCGGATATGCCATCTCTGGAAATCCTGGGACAAAGAAGAAACGGTCATTCAAATAGAAGCCATACATTCCATTTACAGGATTATTCTTTAATAGTTCTGCACCTTCTGGCAGATGACAAAGTGGAAATCTTCTTTCACTATCATCTCCAAATCGAGATATTATCTTCTCTTTAAATTCCGCATTGTATTCCATCTTTCCATCTCGGAAAACTTCTGCTACAACTTTTCTTGTGTAGTCATCTGGAGTCGCTCCAATACCTCCAAAAGAGAAGATAACAGAGTGTGGAATTTCAGATAACATCTTATAAGTTTCTCTCATAAGTTGCGGGTCATCTTCAATTATAAAAACACCTGATAAACCCCATTTTCTCTTCTCAAGTTCTGCTTGGAGAAAATCAAAGTGACTATCATCTCTTCGACCATCTAAAATTTCTGAACCGATAATAACTCCAAAAAATCTCATTTTGAAACACTCCTTTCTGTTATAGTTTCCTCTTCAACTCCACCAAATTTTAGAGTTCCTTGAGAGAAGTATACAACTGCTAAAAGTGTGAGTGAAGCACCAAAAAGAATTGTCTGGAAAATTGCAAGAGTTGTTAAAGAACTAACTCGCATCTCAAGTCTTCTAATTGCTGACTCATTCTCATCTCTGAGTTCTCGTAAATTCTCAATACCCTTTTTATTTATTGAAACTCCAGCTCTAACTTCATGCAGTGAATTCTTCACAACATCAGAAACTTCTCTCTCAATTGTATCGCTAAATCTAGTGTAATCTACGGCATCAATAATATCATTTATTCTCTCTTCAATTGCCATAAGATTGGCATCAAAAAGGCTACTCATATGTTCTAATTTTTTATCTAACTCTTTATTACTATTCATACGAAATCGCTCATGAAAAGCCATTGCATCTTGATGATGTTTCTCCATTCTTGTAATATCTCTATGAAACTCATCAAGTCTGAAATCAAACTGCTCAATTGCAGTATGAACACTATCTTTAGCTACTTTTCTAAACTCTTCTAATTCCAATCGTAGATTTTTATGATACTCACGGTTTTCAGCTTTAGAGAGTTCTAAAATATCTTCAAGATTGTGAATAACTTCTCGATTGGCATAAAGGAACGCCCAAATGGGGTCATCTTTATCTACTTTTAAATTGAAGAGTTTGAATATATCAGCTCTTAATTCCTCTATATTCATTTAAATCCTATTTTCTATTTTATAAAAATGTTTTTTTTGAATGATGTCACTGAAGCCGATACAAGACATTCTAATCTGTTCTAAACCTAAATGTCCTCCACCAATTCCAGCACAAAAATCTATAAATTTCATTTGAGAAGTTAGGGGAAGAGTCCCCTATTTTTAGAAGTGGTTTTCGAGTTGTCCAAAAATATCTTTCTTAAAGATATTTAACCTCTGTTTTGACATAATTGGAAATCTGCTATCGCTTTTTACCTCTTCAAAAGAGATTTTGTATTTCAACATATTTTCGATATCTTTCCCAAATGTATCTCGACTTCGGTCTCCAATTATTGCAACTCCAAAGATTTTCTCTTCATTGTTTTTATAAACTTTTGTCTCTTCAAAACTTTTACCCTCATAAGAGATAGTTCCATAATATTGGTTCTGCCAAACAAAGATGTTGTTGAAATATTTTGCAAGAACATTGAGACCTTGAAGCGTATCGTTCATACCTTGACCACCTTCAAGAACAGTATGAACCATAATATCTTTTCCAGCCTCTTTTAACATCTCAATAACTTCATTTTCCACAAGATAGTTGGAGAAAGGAACGAAAGAAGAAGCACCATTATCAACAACAAGATGGTCAGCCTCTTCTGTTAAGAATGCTTCAATCAGAACATCTAAATTTCTCTCATTTATTTTACTTCCGTCCATTAAATCTATTCTTCTAACATTTAAAGACTCATATTGAGAGAATGTTGGATTTACACTATCTGTATCAAATGCTACTACACTATGTTTTGTCATTAAAAATTGAGTTAGCATAGAACTTACAAATGTTTTACCAACCCCACCTTTTCCCTGAAGTATTAGATGTATCATACCCTATTCCTAATTTTTTTTTAAGTATATCACAAAAGAAAAGTTTCGATTTTTCACCTTTTTTACTCTGGTTCATATACATAATTTAGAAATTGAAACTCAAAGGAAGCTGTTCCATTACTACCTAAATTTACTACTTTTGTACTCTCTCCATCAAACTCAAAAGAACCTGCACCAATTCTGTCATTTATTTGAATATCTTCATCATAAGCTGTAATTGTAATTGCTATTCCACCTTCTATATAAGCAGAGAAAGTTTTGCTATTTACATAAGAGTCCTGTTTTTTCTCTAAATAGATTGTCTCCTTTCCAATTATAATTGCTGCTGAAATATCTGGAGCATTTCCAAGAATATCCCACTCTTTATCTCCACTGGCTTGAACTGTAACTTTCACAGTGTAAATCCCTGACATAGCCACATTTGCTCTCTCTTCTGCAAAATCATTTTGTAAATCTACTGCTGAAGTAATTTCATCTACTTTGTTTGGCTCTGCTACAGAAGTAGTTTCGTCCTCTGCTTCAGAAGTAGTTTCGTCCTCTGCTTCAGAAGTAGTTTCGTCCTTTGCTACAGAAGTAGTTTCGTCCTCTGCTACAGAAGTAGTTTCGTCCTCTGCTACAGAAGTAGTTTCGTCCTCTGTTGCATATTCTAATGGAATTGATGGTGGTGTATCGCCTGTTGCGTTTCCAGTTTCTTCAGAAGTTTCTGTGTCTTTAGTGGAAATTATCCAAGTGTCTAAATCGCCAACAGAGAGCCAACTACTTCGAACCTCATCAAGCCCAATGACAAAGTTTATAAGTTCAGATTTGTCTAAACTCTCTAACTCTTCAATTTTAGAATTTAAAGCTAGGCTGTAGTAGAAGCCATCTGTTCTACTGTAATTTACAAATGAGATTGTGTAGTTCTGCTCATCTGAATTTAGTAGAGGAAGTTCAAAGTTTGTCTCTTTACTATCAAAGTATGTAGAAATTCCATTTGGAGATGTTAGAACTCCTTGAAGTCGAATAGAGTCTTGACTTTTAAAAGAGAGTTCAAAATTGCCTTTGTGAACTGGTAGAGTTATCTCTTCATTCCACTCATTATCTTGCTCATCTTTTATAGTTACAACTAAATTGTGATACTCAACATTTCTATTTTGATAATTTCCAAATTCAAAACTTGTCTCTATCTCTTCAAAACTATTTGAGATGATATCATCAACACTCTCTTCTGTTTCATATATTTCAGATACTCCATGTGTAACAACAAGACCTCTTGCAACACTACTTCCGATGTTATAAATTCTAATAGTTCCGCTATACTCATTTCCATCAGCATATAGAGTAGAGCTATCTTGATTTAGAATTAGTTCTACTTTAAAGTTTGGTAATGAAGAGTCTACCAATTTGAAACTACCAATATCTTCACTATCTTTTACAAGTTCAACTTCACTGGTGACGATGAGGTCTCCACTTTGAGCTGTCAATTCATAAGTTCCAGTTGGTAAGTCACTATTTTGGAAATCTCCACTATCATCACTATTTACAGTTGTTTGAATATTTGAGTCTTTTAAATTCTTGAAAATTACCTCAATAGAAGCGACATCTCCAAGACCTTTTGTCTCTCGACTCTCTGCTGTATAGAGACTACCTTTTAGTTGGACATTTCTAGCTCCACTTCGAAGATAGTATGAGTTTTCAATTTTGATAAGTCTCTCATCTACTTTCTCAATATTTGAAACTGTTTTAGAAGTTATGTATATCTCTTCTCCACTCTCAACATCTTTCCAAGAACCCCAATATTCTGCATTCTGATTGCCATCTTCAACAGAAGTTGCATCATCAGATACTACATTTTCAGTAGTTGTTTCGCTACTACTATCTCCTCCACCACAAGAAACAAAGAGTAGAGTTGATAGAGCTAAAACTAAATACCTCATTTTAAACCTTTATAGTAAATTTACTTCTTTATTATATTAGAAAATTTCAATTTTATAAGTTACGAAAATTTTCAAAGTAAAAAACAATAATAGTTTTGGATAGAATTCTCTTCACTAAATTTCGAGGGTAGAGATTACATGGCTGTTAATTTTGCAGAAGTTGAAAGTTTTATAAAAAAAGGTGATATTGAGTCTATCAAAAGTGCTATTGAAAGTGGTTTTGATGTAAACAGCAGTGAGCAGGGAGAGTTTGGTTCTTCTCTACTACATATAGCTATTAGATATGGACAAATGGAAGTTTTTCTATATCTATTAGATAATGGTGCTGATTTAGACTTTGTTGATAGTGTTGGTTGGACTCCTCTTATGGAAGCAGTTGTTGATGATAAAGCTGAATTTGGAAAAATTTTAGTTGAAAGAGGTTGTAAAAAAGATTTAATCAATCACAGAGGAGCGTCTGCTCAAGCCCTTGCAAATAAATTTGGAAGATTTGATTTCTTAAGTTTCCTTTAGGATATTATGGATAATAGAGAAATTATAGAAAATTCTGTTTCAAATATTTTAGAAGCTATTGGAGAAGACAGAAATCGAGAGGGGTTAGAAAAGACCCCTTATCGAGTAGCAAAAGCCTTTAAACATCTGTTTGGTGGATATGATAAAGATGCTGAAAAAATTTTAAAATCTGCTATGTTTGAAACAAGCAACAGTGAAATGGTTGTTGTCAAAGAGATAGAGTTCTACTCTATGTGTGAACACCATATGTTACCTATAATTGGAAAAGCATCTATTGGATACATTCCAAATGGAAAGGTTACTGGACTTAGTAAACTACCTAGAGTTGTTGATGTTTTTGCACGGCGTCTTCAGATACAAGAGAATATGACAGAACAGATAGCAAATGCAATTGATAACTCCATCTCTCCTAAAGGTGTTGGTGTTGTTGTAACAGCAAGACATATGTGCATGGAGATGCGAGGAGTTGAAAAGTGTGGAAGTCAAACTACTACTTCATCTTATCGAGGTGCATTTTTAGATAAAGAAGTTAAAAAAGAGTTTCTTTCACAAATCTAAATATTTCCCTCTGAGTATATCAGAGTGGGAATTTCCATTTATGGATTGAAATAGATATAATTCCGCCCACAAAAAAGTTATCATGGTAGCAATCCTGATAGGTTGCAAATTTTTGTAGTGGCTACCTTTAGAGAAAACTTATTTTAGGAGACAACATTTGGTTACAATTAAAGACCTTTTAGAATCTGGAGTTCATTTCGGACATCAAACTCGAAGATGGAATCCAAAGATGAAAAAATATATCTTTGGAGTTCGAAAGAATATCTATATCATCGATTTACAGAAAACTCTACGATATTTCCGATACACTTACAATATCATCAAAGACGCTTCAGCAGAGGGAAAAACAATTCTATTTGTTGGAACAAAAAAACAGGCTAGAGCTTCAATTGCCGAGTGGGCAGAGCAGAGTGGAATGCCTTATGTAAACAATAGATGGTTAGGTGGAATGCTTACAAATTTCTCAACAATCAAGCAATCAATAAAGAGACTTGAAAGTATTGAAGCGATGGAAGAGAGCGGTCAAATGGACATGCTTACAAAAAAAGAGAAACTAACTCATAGTAGAAGAAAAGATAAACTTATTGCTTATCTTGGTGGTATACGAAATATGAAAGAGCTTCCAGATATGCTTTTTGTTGTTGATGCTGTTAGAGAGAAAATTGCTGTTGAAGAGGCTCGTTCTTTAGGAATTCCTGTAATTGCACCGTTAGATACAAACTGTGACCCAGATGTTATCGACTACCCAATTCCTGGAAATGATGATGCTATTCGTTCAATCAATCTTTTCTGTAAAGAGGTGGCTGAAGCTATTGCTGAAGGTAAAGCTACTGCTAATGCTGAAGATAGCGAAGGTGGTGATGAGATTGTAGAAAATATTCCATCTGCTGAAATTACAGAAGCTGTTGAAAAGAGCGAAGAGAAAACTGCACCATCTACTGAAGAGACTCCAAAAGAGAGTAAAGAGGAAGCAATTCCTACTGTAACAAAAGAGTAAAACTCTAAATCACTATTTAGTGAGTCCCAAACTTACGGAGAGAAGCTCTCTCTCCAATTTCCAATTTAAAAAGTGATGATACAATTCTCAAAAAAGAGAAACTTATGAGAAAAATAGAGGGAAATTTTCAAGTAAATAGTGAAAGCAGAGTAGCAATTATTGCTAGTCGATTTAACCATATAATTACAGATAGATTGGTAGAAGGTGCTGAAGATAGCTATGTAAGACATGGTGGAAAGAGAGAAAATTTAGATTTAATTCTTGTTCCTGGAGCATTTGAGTTACCAATGGCTTTAAATAGAGTTCTTAACTCCAAAAAATATGATGCTGTTTGCTGTGTTGGTGCTGTAATTCGAGGTTCAACACCACATTTTGATTATGTTTCTGCTGAAGCTACAAAAGGTATCGCAACTATATCTTTAAAACATGATGTTCCCGTCTCTTTCGGACTTCTCACAACTGATACTCTTGAACAAGCTATTGAAAGAGCTGGTAGTAAAGCTGGAAATAAGGGTGGAGAAGCTATGACTGGACTTATTGAGATGATGAACTTATACTCAGAGTTGGAGAAGTAGTTGGCTACTGTTCATCAAGCTAGAAGTAGTGTTGTCTCTCTTCTTTACGCTTACGGTTTTGGAAAAGATGGTATAGAAGAGTTAAAAGAGAATACTTGGAGTGAAAGAAAAATACGAAATCGACAAAAAGAGTTTGCAATCACACTTTTTGATGGAACTATACAAAACTTAGACTTTATAGATGCAACAATTACTGAACATCTTACAGAAAAAAATCTTGATGAAATTGGTAGAGTTGAAAAATCTATTTTAAGAGTTGGAGTTTTTGAAATTAAATTTCAAAGAACTGAAAAAGCAATAGTTATTAATGAAGCTCTTGAACTTGTAAAAGAGTTTGGTGTTGAACCTGCAAAAGGACTAATAAACGGAGTTCTTGACTCAATCTAAATTTTAAAAAAGTGTGTTAGAATTCGCTTTCAATTTCCTTGCCCAAAACAGGGGTAAAAATCCATAAGGAGTCTTTTTGAGACATTACGAGCAGGTCTTTATTCTAAAGCCAACTCTTACAGCAGAAGAGACGGCAAACAGAATTGAAGTTATCAAAAATAGTATTACTAATAATGGTGGAGAGATTTTAGCATTTCAAGAGAATGGAACTCAACCACTGGCTTATGAGATAGAGAACCAAAAAAGAGGTTTTTATGGTGTTATCTATTTCACAAGTGAGCCTTCAGCTATTTTAGAACTTGAGAGACTTTTAAGAATTTCAGAAGATGTGTTAAAGTTTTTAACAGTTAAATATGAGTCTAAAAAGATGATAAACGCTTTTCAAAAAATGGTAAATAAGGTGAATGGTGTTGTTGAAGAGAAACCAGAACCTGAAGTTAAAAGAGAAGCGACAGAAGAGACAAAAGCTGAGGAAGTTCCTCAAGAGGGATAAAAAATGAATAGGGTTATTTTACTTGGTCATTTGACTAAAGATATAGAGGTTAGATATTCACAAAATGATTTTGCTATTGGAAAAAGTAGTCTTGCAGTAAATCGCAAAGCGAAAACAGTGTCTGGTGAATATAGAGATGAGACAATGTTTATCGATATTACAATTTTTGGGAAAACTGCTGAAACTGCTTCAAAATGGTTTAAGAAAGGTTCAAAAATTCTTGTTGAAGGACGGCTTGACTTCAGTCAGTGGCAAGACCAAAATGGAATGAATAGAAGTAAACACTCTATTGTAGTTGAAAGTTTCTTTTTTCCAGATAGTAAGAGTAGTAGTGGAAACCAAAATTCCAATCGAAACAATCAAAACAGAAACTCCAATTGGGGAAATCAGAACCAAAGCCAAAATTATCAAAATAACCCTAAATCTTCTCATCAAGAACGGGAAGATAAAATACCAGAAGTTGATATAAACGATATGGACGATCAAATACCGTTTTAGAATTTTAGGAAAATAGATGGCAGAAAAGAGAAAATTTAAAAAAAGATATTGCAAATATTGTGCTGAGAAAGTTGAGTTTATCGATTACAAAGATGTAGACTCTTACAAACACTCTCTTTCAGAGAGATACAAAATCATGCCTAGAAGATTAACAGGAAACTGTAAGCGACATCAAGACATGGTTGCAGATGCAATTAAGAAAGCAAGACAGATAGCACTTGTTCCTTATGTTGTGGATAGAAAAAGTGTAGTTCTAACATCTTACGAACCTTACGATAAGAAGTAGATAAAAAGAGAGGAAAGCTCTTTTCCTCTTTTATAGGAAAAATATTGTCCTTAATTCCCTTAGAGAGAGTTGCCCGACTATCTAAACGGGATATAGAAGAAGATTTCCATAAAAATAGAGATAAATTATCAGAGAAAAAAGATTTTACTAAAGAGGGTGGTTCTATTTTTTTTAGTAGAAGTGGTCTTTTAAAACTTGGTTATATATTACAAGACGAAAGTATAGTGGACATTCTCGATACTCTTGAAAGTAGAGAGAGTATGGAAAATATCTATTTGAAATTAGAAAATAGAGTTTCAGAGTTAGCTGATGAGGTCTCCAAAAGTGGCGATTTAGATAAAATAGAGAAGTTTCTAAATGTATTCTCAAAATTTATAGAGATAAAAGATTTAGCTTATAAATTTGCTGTGAAAACAGGAGATAATAGCTACAAGTTTGCTTCCAATATGGGAGATAACGCTTATAACTTTGCTATGAAAACAGAAGATGACGCTTTCAATTTCGCTTCCAGTATGGGAAAAGATGCTTATAACTTTGCTTCTAAAGGAATGGATTATGGTTATAAGTTTGCTTCTAAAGGAATGCAATATGGTTATGAGTTTGCTTCTAAAGGTGAAGAGGTTGGTGAGATGGCAAACAGAGTTCTCTGGATGGCTTCTGAAATTGGATTGATGGCTGATAGAATAGGTGAGATGAGTGATAGAATTGTTCACACAGAACATATTATTCTTCAAACAGCAATGGTAATTCAAAATTTTGGTCTTCTAATTGATGGCACTATGAAACATCTTTCAGAAACAGTTTTGAAATCACTACACCTTCTTCTTGATAAAGAGTTTGAACCTTTGAAAACGGCTGATAAGCATCTTGAGATAATATCCGAAATTACAAAAGAGATAATAGAGAAAAATCATGAGTATGATTTAGAGACTTTAAAACAGCAAGTTGAGTTGAGAAAAGTTACTATTTCAGCGCTTGATAAGATTGGGAGAGAGTAATGATAACTGCTATATTTTATGATATTGAAAATTTGATAGGTGGATATGGTGACCAACAGGCGATTGAAAATATCTCTTTAAAAGAGATATTTTATGAAATCGAAAAGAGTAAATTTATTGGCAAGATAGCTATTCAGAAAGCATATGCTGACTGGAGTAACTTTCGTCTAAATAAGATGAAAGGTGATATTGTAGATTTAGGAATTGAGCCTATTCAGATGTTTGGTTTTGGAAAAGGAAACCGAAAAAACGCTTCAGATATCCAACTTGTGATAGATGTGATGGAGACTCTCTTTTTAAAAGAGAATATTGAGCAGTATATAATAGTTTCAGGTGATGGTGCATTCTCAGCTCTTGCAAAAAGGGTTCGCAGTTATAGTAAAAATGTGATTGGTGTCGCCTATAAGAAGACAACAAATAACATTTTTAAAGTTGCTTGTGATGATTTTATTTTTGTAGAAGAGCCAATAGTTGAAGTTCAGAAAAAGAGTATTGAACTTAAAGACCCTGTTTTAAAGGGACTCTCTAAATATTTTGAAAAGAGAGAAGCTGGAAACAGTAGAAACTCTGTAAGAGAGAGTGTCTTGGCACTTTTTGATGATATTCAGAAAGTTCCAGAAGCAAAATCCCTTTTTAGAGAAGAGGGTATGAATATCTCTATTGTAAAACAGGCTCTTGACCACTTTCTAATTGGATTTGAGACAAAAAGTAGTGGTTTTGTAAAGTTTGTAGATTTCTTAAGATATTTTACAAGTTTTACAGGTTTGAAACTTCTTTTAAAAGCACCATCTGAATATAGAATTGCTTATCGAAATGTCTCAATTGCAGGATTTAAAGATGTCGGATATCTCGATGAGAGAGAGATACACTCTATTCAAAACTATAAAGATATTATTGGAAATACACAGCCATTTTTAAGATACAAATCTATACAAAATTTTAAAGAAAATGCGGAAAAGCTCTTTGATTTTGGTAGAGAAACGCCAACAAAAAGTTATAAAGACCTCATCTCCTATTTTGAAAAAGAGAATGATATTCAATATGTGAAATACTTTATCATCTCCTCTATCTCTCTAAACATCTTAGAGAAAGTTGGACTTGGAGATAACTTAGAAGAGAACCAACTTATGGTAATGGATATGCCTATTTCAGAAGTTGAAAATAGAGTGAAAACTATTTCTGAAGAGAAAGTACGAGACTATTTAGGTGATGTAAAAAATGATATCTTGTTAGATATTTTTGAAAATGGTGTTATTTAAGAGAGTAGAGCTTCTTTCTCTGACTTGAAGTTGGAATTCCAAGCTGTTTTCTATATTTAGTGACTGTTCGTCGAACAAGTTTTAAATCTCCAAACTGCTCTCGAACTTTGTGCAATATTTTTTCATCTGAGAGTGGAGAGTTTTTATTCTCTTTTGAAATAATTTCAGAAATTCTATTTCGAATTGAATTATTACTAATTCCATCATCAACTTCAGCTGAGAAGAAAAATTTCATTGGATAGACTCCTCTATTACACTGAATATATTTGTTAGAAACAGCACGACTTATAGTAGATATGTTGTGTCCAAACTCATCTGCAAGAACTTGCAAAGTTAGAGGTTTGATTTCACCTCCCATAAAAAAGTCATATTGATACTCTAAAAGCATAACTCCTATTTTATAGAGAGTAGCTTTTCTCATCTGAACAGCATCAATCAGAAGTTTTGCCTCTTGCAATTTCTGAGAAACAAACTCACTATCCAAATTTTCTAAATCTCTATTTATCTCAATTTTTGGATAGTGAGATTCATTGCCAAAGATTTTAAAACCACCATCATTTATAATATATAAATCTGGAACAATTTTTTGAGACTCTTCAAAAAACTCTACTGCTGGAGGTATTTGAAGATGGCGAATAGTTTTTGCTGCCTTTTCAAAACCCTCTATATTTTTGAATTTATGGATATTTTCCAAATCTTGAACAATTTTTACAGATAGTTCATAAACCTCATCATCTAAGTTTGAAGTTTCCAATTGAAAAAGAAGAGACTCAACCATATTTAAAGCACCAACCCCACTCGGCTCTAAATATTTGAACCGACCTCTTATCTCTTCTACCTCATCTAAACTCTTTTCAAACTCATAAGCCATACCTTCAAGGTCACCACTAAAATAACCATTCTCATCTATATCTTCCACTATCTTTTTTGCAACTTCTCTTGAAAATGGTGTCGGGAAAAGTGGTGATACTATCTGCTCTAATAGAGTCGAGTAGAGAGACTTGTTCGATGCAAAATTTTCTAAGTCTCGATTCTCTGCAAAGTTCGAAAAAGAGTTTTCAAATCCTGAATGAATTTCAAGAAATGGATTCTCTTCTCTATATTTCTTCAGACTATCTTCTAGTTCACTTAAATTCGCTTGAAGAATCGGAAGCCAATTTCTCAAAACAGAGGAGAGACGATTTTTATAAGTTGGCTTCTCTTTTATCTCCATTAGAAACTAAAATTTTCTCCCAGATAGTGAGTTCTTACAAGTTCATTTGATGAAATCTCCTCTGGCGTTCCATGTGCTAAAAGATTTCCAGATTTAATTACAAAAGCTCTATCACAAGTTTGTAGTGTTTCTCTAACATTGTGGTCTGTAATAAGAACTCCAATACCAATTTCTGTAAGTTGGTGGATAACTTTCCGAATATCAATTACAGCAATTGGGTCTACTCCAGCAAAAGGTTCATCAAGTAGAAGAAACTTTGGACCATTCACTAATGCTCTAGCTATTTCAACTCTTCTCCTCTCTCCACCAGAAAGAGATACTCCAAGATTGTGACGAATTGGTTCTATGTTGAAAAGTTCAAGAAGCTCTTCCATTCTCTTCTCTCTAACAGCTCTATTTTTGATAGATACCTCTCCAGCAAGTAAGATATTGTTTTCTACGGTTAAATCTCTAAAGATAGAGGACTCTTGAGGTAGATATCCAATACCATATCTAGCTCTACGATGAATTGGAAAAGAGGTGATATCTACATTGTTCAATTTTACAACTCCAGAAGTTGGGGTAAGTAAGCCAGAAATCATATAAAATGTTGTTGTTTTTCCAGCACCATTTGGCCCTAAAAGTCCTACAACTTCACCAGAATTTACATTTAGAGAAACATCAGTAACTATGGTCTTTTTCTTAATAGTCTTTCTTAGATTTTGAGCTGTTAAGATAGCCATTCATCACTCACTTGATATATTCGACTATCTTCTAAAATCTCTATTTTTAAATGCCAATATTGGAAACCGTACTTTTTTAAAATAGAAGCTAACTCTATATTTCCCCATTCGATGAGGTGGTAACCACTCTCTTCAAGCATCTCAAAAAGTCCAAGTTTTAAGAATTCTGAAACACCCTTTTGATAAATGTCGTAGTGGTGAATATTTGAACCATATATATTTTGAATAGAGAATGTTGGTGAATTTACTTCATCACCAATATCAAAATATTTTACAAACTCTTTTACAAAAGTTGTTTTGCCAGAAGCTAAATTTCCCTCTATGAGAATTATTGCATTTGGTCTATTTATAAATGCTAAAGTTTCCGCTACTACTTTTGGAATAGAGACCTCTTTAGCTTTAAACTTTTTTAACAATAGTACCACCTCTCTCTACTTTTGGAAATTCTACCAAAACTTTATATTGAGAAATCTTCTTTTTTGACTTTAAACTTAATTTTGATTTACTGTAAAACAGACTTTCTAACAAGTCGTAGGAAATAGGAGTGAGTTTTATATTTAAAATCTCCAAAAAGGTGATGAAAATAGGCCACCCAAACTTTTGGAGAGTCCTCTTCCAGACTGCAACTCCAATATATCGGTTTCATTTTTTTAGGTAGATTTTTTAAAATATCTTCTTTTTGAAAAAGTGTTTCAAGTTCAGATTTTGTTGGAATTCTCCAATCTGAAAAACCGCCATATTTCGAGCTATTTGCAAATTTCAAATACTCTTCAGCTTCTGAAAATGTGTATCGATTTTCTAAATTTTCCTCTTTAATTTCCCAGTATAGTTTCGAAACCTCATCATAAAAGATATTTGAAGTTTCACTTTTGGAAAGTAGTTTTTCAAGTTCAGAGACTCTCTTTTCCAGTTCAGAGAGTCTAATTTCTAAATTATGAGATTGGGGCAAATAGTTCTCGGATATCATCTTGAGAGAGTTGGAATTTCTCTTGAGAGTCTTCTATCATCGCATTTGTCAATTTTCTCTTCTGTTCTTGAAGACCTAAAATTTTCTCTTCAACACTATTTTCAACAATGAGTTTATAGACAAAAACCTGCTTATCTTGACCAATTCGATAAGCTCTATCAGTTGCCTGTTCTTCAACAGCTGGGTTCCACCAAGGATCGTAGTGAATTACTGTATCAGCTTCAGTTAAGTTTAGACCAACTCCACCAGCTTTTAAGCTAATTAGAAAGATATTCACCTCACCACTTTTGAACTTCTCGATTACGCTATCTCTATCTCTTGTGCTACCAGTAAGTTTTGTGTAAGAGAGTCCAAGTTTTGTAATTCGCTCTTCGATTATTTCAAGCATTGATGTAAATTGTGAAAAGAGTAGAATTCGTCTTCCCTCACTGACAAGTTCTTCCAAAAGGTCGGAAAGAGCGTCAAGTTTTGCACTTTCTGTAACTTTATTATCTTCCAATTTTAGTAGAGATGGGTCACAGCAGACTTGTCGAAGTTTTAATAAGGCGTCTAAAATTGTGATATGACTACTCGCAAGACCCTTTTCAGCAATAGCTCTCTGAACTTTCTCTTCCATTGTAATTCGAACAGTTTCATAAAGTTTTGCCTGTTTATTTTCAAGTGTAACAGCTTGAACAATCACATTTTTTGGAGGTAACTCTTTGACAACTTCCTCTTTTCTTCGTCTCAACATAAATGGAGCAATTCTATGTTTAAGTCTTTCCCGAACCTCATCTTCACCATCTTTCTCAATAGGTTTTCGGAAAGTTTTGTTGAAATTCTCCAATTTTCCTAAAAAGCCTGGCATCAAAAATGTGAAAATTGACCACAACTCTCCAAGATGATTTTCCATCGGAGTTCCAGTTAAAGCGATACGGTTTTCAGTAGAGAGTTGTCGAAGATATTGAGAAGTTTTCGCCTGAAAGTTCTTTATCTTTTGAGCTTCATCAACTATGATGTAATAGAATTTATGCCCTTTTAACTTTTCGAAATCTCTCATGATAAGACCAAAAGTTGTGATGTTAAGGTGATACTTTTCCATATCTGCTATCTTTTTGGTTCGTCCATTTCCATGAATGATTTGAACCTCCAATTTTGGAGTAAACTTTTCAGCTTCTCGTCTCCAGTTTCCAAGTAGAGAAGTTGGAGCAACAACAAGAACAGGCTTCTCCAATCTGCCATTTTCTCTCTCATTTTCAAGAAATGCAAGAGTTTGAATTGTCTTTCCAAGTCCCATATCATCAGCAAGAATTCCACCAAAACTAAATTCTCTTAAGAAATTCAACCAATTTATTCCAGCTTTCTGATAGTCTCGAAGTTCAGCATTTAGCTCTTTTGGAGGAGGCACTTCTGAAATCTCTTCAAACTCTTTCAACTTTTTAGAGAGTTCTTGAAGTCTGTTTGAACCTGTGATTATCATATTTTCTGTATTTCCAAAAAGGTCAATTGTGTGAGCCTCAAAAGCATCAACTTTTAACTTATCACCTTTTCCATCGTAAATCTCTACAATAGTATCTATGATAGGTTTCATAGTTTGAGAAGAGACCCGAACAAATTTTCCATCTTGATAAGGAATATTTATCTTATCATCTAAATTGTGGATATCTTCAACCTGAGTCAGAAACTGTGTAACCATCGGAAGCAGAGAGACCTTTTTCCCATCAATATCAACAGATATTTCCATAGAGAACCAGTCATTGTCATCTTCAATATTTATATCAACACTCTCAACTTCTTGAAAGTCATAAGAGAACTCTTTTGATATGAAAACTATCCAACCATCTTTTTCAAGTTTTGGAATAATCTCATCTTTAAAAACTCTCCATCTCTCAATTGAAGAGGCTAAATCTGGTTCAAGTGGACTTATAAAATATTTATCAAATTCTGAAAAACCCTCTTTCAAAATCAGCTCTTTTGCAAACATCTCTAAATCAAAATCTCGAGTTATAGAGTAAGTTTTTCCAGCTTCACTATAAGTTATATTTTGACGGTTATCAGAGTGGAAAATTGTATATCCAGAGTAATTGAATTCTAAACTCATATACTCTGTTTCAGACTCATCACTAAAATTTGAAAAATGTTTTCTACCTAAAAAAAGATTTATTATTGGTTTCGAATTAAACTCAATCAACTCATCTTCTTCGGAAATTAGAGGAGCTACAAATGGAACTCCTCTGGAAATTTTTTCAGAAACCGCTTTTATACTCTCTTCTGGAATTTGAGGTGAAGTTTTCAAAATTTTGTTAAATAACTCAATATCAACACCATTTAAATCTACTTCACCAAGAACGCTCCTCTCTTTATCAAGATAGAGTGGTGGCGTAGTTTTCAGCAAATCTATATTTTCATCAAAAAATTTCAGCTCATATTTATCGTAGTAGTTCTTCTCCCAATGGGATTGGAGTCTCTTTTTCTCTCCAACTTTTAGAGGAATATCTAATGTCTCTCCATAGTAGAGCTTTTCCGATTTTAAGAGTCTTTGAAGAATTATATATCCACTCTCTCCCTCTATTTTACTTTTCAAACTCTGATGTTCATCAGCAAGACCATACATTAAAGAGACTGTTTCAAAATCTTCAAAAGAGACATATTCTGGTCTCCCTTTTCTAAAAATATATTCAAGCTCTACACTTGTATCACTTTTACTAATTCCACCACTTTTGAGTATTCTTTTTTTAAATCCAGAAAGACGATGACCATCATCATAATCTAAAATTTTAAAAGCGAAAAAGTAGTCTATTTTTCTTTTACTTTTCTCTTCATAACTATTTGAGAGATTGCTTATCCATCTATCAACTTCTCTCTCTGTTTCTCTAATAATATATGCTGGACTTGTAACTTCTAAATATTTGAGAGTTATTGCCGCAGCGTGTTTACATATACCAGTAGCAATACAGTCACAATAGACTTTTGCATTACCTATTTTTCCTTTATTAACATCTAATTCTATGGAAGTTTCATATCTACGATAATAACTCATACTTATAACTTCAGCAGTAATAAATATCTTATCTTCATCATTGTAATATTGTAAACCGTGAATTGGAGCTCTATAATCATGGGTTGAACTAATAAGTATCTCTTCTGCCTCTTTTATAACTTTTTTCTTAAAAATGGTTTTTAAATCATCTTTTGTAAATTTATATTTTTTCATATTTCTCTCTTTGTAGAGTCTAAAAAGACTCTAAAATTTCAAAAAGTTTTGAGAGAATAAAATCTTGCTCTCCAAAACTCAATTGTGGATAGAGTGGTAGTGAAAAGGCTTCTTTATAATATCTATCCATATTTGGAGTGACCTCATCGCCATATCCAAAATTTCTATAATATGGTTGCTTATTTATTGGAATGTAGTGAAGTTGTAAAATGATACCTGCTTCTCGCATTCTTATAAAAAGCTCCTCTTTTGAGATATTTCTAAAATGGTATCTCACTACAAAAAGATGATAAGCTGACTCTTTTCGGAATTTGTAAAGAGGACGAACTTCACTACCTGCTAATTTCTCTTCATATCTCTGAACAAGAGTTCTTCGCTTTTCCAAAAAAGAATCAAGTTTCAAAAGTTGTGAGATTCCCAAAGCACTCTGAAAATCTGTAATTCGATAGTTGAAACCTAAATCTACCATCTCATACTCCCACGGCTTCATCTCTGGAGTTTTTACCATTCCATGATTTCTAAGTTGTAAAACTTTCTTATAAATCTCTTCAGAATTTGTAATAACAGCTCCACCCTCTCCTGTTGTCATATTTTTTACAGGGTGAAAAGAGAGAATTGAAGCGTCAGAAATTCCAGAAAATGGAACTCCAATTGCATGAGCTGAATCTTCGAGAATCGGAATTTGAAATCTGTTTCGAATCTCTCTCAATTTTTCAAAGTTCATTGGATTTCCAGAAAAGTGAACTCCATAAAGAGCATCTCCATTTCCATTTTCCAACTCTTTTATAACAAGGTCTAAATCTATATTTCCACTCTCTTCTATATCTACAAAAACTGGTTCAGCACCAGCATAAAGAATAGAGTTTGAAGTTGCAAGAAAAGAGTTTGGAGTTGTAAGAACTTTATCTCCCTTTTTCAAAAGAGAGAGTGAAGCGAGATGGAGAGCAGCCGTAGCACTTGAAAGAGCTACAACATATTTTGCACCTGTATATTTTGAAAGAGCCTCTTCAAACTCTTTCACTTTTGGACCAGTTGTTAGAAAGTCTGAATTTAGAACTTCTGAAACAGCTTCAATATCGGAACTATCGATGCTCTGTTTCCCATAAGGTATCATCAAATCTCCTTTTAAGGTCTTGCTATTTTTCCAGCAATAGCGGAAGCAGCAGCAACAGCAGAGTTTGAGAGATAGATTTTTGAACTTCTTGCTCCCATTCTACCGACAAAGTTTCGGTTTGTAGTGGAAATTGCAACCTCATCATCAGCAAGAATTCCCATATATCCACCAAGACAAGCACCACAAGTTGGATTACTAACAACAGCTCCAGCGTCGATGAGGTCTTTTACAAACCCCTTTTCTGTCGCCTCTTCCAAAATCTTCTGAGTAGCTGGTGTTACGATAAGTCGAGTGTGTCGAGCTACTTTTTTCCCTTTTACAATTTTGGAAGCTACCTCAATATCAGAAAGTCTACCATTTGTGCAACTTCCAATAAAAACTTGGTCTACTCGTATCTGGTCTTCCACTGCCTTACTTAGAGAATGCCCATTTGATGGCAAGTGAGGATAGGCGATAACAGGCTCAAGATTTTCAACATCTATTTCAATAGTTTGCACATATTTTGCATCAGGGTCAGAGTAGAACTCTTTAGGTTTTCTTGCAAGGTTTTTAGAATTCAAAAACTCTCTTGTAATATCATCTACGGCGATGATACCAGATTTAGCTCCAGCCTCAATTGCCATATTGCAAAGTGAGAAACGGGAGTCCATATCAAGAGTTGCAATAGTATCTCCAGTAAATTCAAGAGCTTGATATAAAGCACCATCAACTCCAATTTGTCGAATTAGTTCTAAAATCAAATCTTTTCCTGTTACATGTTCCTGAAGTTTTCCAGAAAAGATAACTTTTATTGTTTCTGGAACTTTAAACCAGTTTCCACCTGTAACCATCGCATAAGCCAAATCCGTAGAACCCATTCCAGTAGCAAAAGCCCCCAATGCACCGTGAGTACAAGTGTGAGAGTCAGCACCAATTACAACATCACCTGGAGAGATAAGACCTTTTTCAGGAAGTAGAGCATGTTCAATTCCCATATCTTTCTCATCAAAGAAATTCTTCATATCCTGTTCCCATGCAAATTCTCGAGAAATCTTCGCCTGATTTGCACTGGCTATATCTTTTGCAGGAATAAAGTGGTCAAGGACGATAGAAAATCCATCTGGATTTGCTAACTTTTTAGCTCCACTCTCTCGAAATGCTCGTATTGAAATTGGAGTTGTAATATCATTTCCAATTACCATATCAATTGGAACTTCAACTATATCTCCAGCTTTCACCTCTTTTCCAGCATGTTCGCTAAAAATCTTTTCTGTTATTGTTAATCCCATTTTCTACTTTCTGTTTCTTGAAATTTTATCAAACTCGATAAAATCTCTATTAAAAAGGAAAATATGAAAACTTACCTAATTACGGGAGTCGCTGGTTTTATTGGCTCAGCAATTGCTAAAAGAGTTTTAGAAAATGGTGATAAAGTTGTTGGAATTGATAATTTCCTAACAGGATATCGTAGAGAAGTCCTAAGTGAAATAGATTTTATAGAGGGTGATATTTCCAAAGTAGAGGATTTGGAAAAGCTGGAGAAATTTCAAATTGACGGCATCTTTCACCTCGCAGCTCAAAGCTCTGGAGAGATAAGTTATGAGAAGCCTGAATACGATGTTCAAACAAATGCTCTTGGAACTCTAAATCTTTTGAATTTTGCTGTGAAACAGAAAATATCTCGTTTCATTTACGCTTCTTCTATGACTATCTATGGTGATGTTGAAGATAAGCCAATTTCTGAGGATATTTGTAAAAATCCAAAATCATATTACGGCATCACAAAACTTGCTGGTGAAAACTATGTCTCTGCTTTTTCAGACCGCCTCAATACAACCTCTTTTCGACTCTTTAATGTTTATGGTGAAGGTCAAAATATGGAGAATTTAAAGCAGGGAATGGTAAGTATCTATCTCGCATATTTCTTAAAAGGAGAACCTGTTTTTGTAAAAGGGAGCGGAGATAGATTTAGAGACCTTATCCATATAGACGATGTTGTCGATATCTGGTTAGAGAGTGTAAATCTTGAAAAGAGTTTTGGAAAAGTCTATAACTTAGGAACTGGAAAAAAGAGTAAAGTAAAAAAGCTTTTAGAAGTTTTGGCAAAAAGTTGGGGAGATGAAAAGTATCCAATAGAGTATGCAGATTATGGAACTTCTGGGGATACTTTTGGAATTTACGCTGATATTTCAGAGTTGGAAAGAGATTTCTGGAAACCAAAAATAGATTTAGAAACTGGAATAGATAAATTTGTAAGGTGGGTAAAAAATAGATGAATGTCTTAGTAATTTCACACGAAAGGTCAGGAACTCATTTTCTTATAGACTCAATAGTTAAAAATATAGAGAGTGCAATATTTCCAAAAATACGACCCTCCTTTTCATCTTTAGAAAACCTGTTTCTTCCTCATGACCAAAGTGTAACAGATGAATTTTACGAATATACTTTTGAAACTGAAGGTATCAAAATTTTTAAAACACATATGTTGCCTGAAGAAATTGAAACATATAGAACTCAAGAAGCTTTTTTTAATTCAGAAAAAGATTTAGAAATTATAAAAGAGGTTTACGAGAACTCTTATAAGATATACATCAAAAGAGATGTAAAAGATGTTCTTGTTTCTCTATTCTACTACATGAAAAAAGGTGGCGGTCTTCATAATGCCATGAAGCAAAGAGTTAAACAAGAGAATATTTCTGATTTTATTCGTTCTACAAATTTTAGAATAATGCCATCTCGTGGGTTTGAGGAGAAAAAAGATGGAAACCTTGTTAAATATTGGAACTATCATAACTCTACTTGGAAAGAGAGTGCTGATGTTTTCATAAACTATCGAAATTTAAAAAAAGATTTTGTAGGAACAATTGAAGAGATTGCAAAAGAGCTAAATGTAGAAAATGAGCTAGTTGATGATATTCAGAAACCTGAATTTTTAAAACCAACAGGAAATGTTATTTTAGACAAAATAAGAGCTAGAATGGCTTGGCTACTGTATAAGAATTCAAGTGTTGCACCACGAAAAGGTGTAATTGGTGATTATAAAAATCACTTTTCAAAAAACGATTTAGAATTTATAGAAAAGGAAAATAGATGAAAGAAATTCATGATGATGATGTTAATAATGTGTTGAAAGATGATGGTGTTAATAATGTCATTCTTACAAAGTATGAGAACTTACCAACAGTAAATTTAAATGAACTTAAAAGCAATTTTGGAGAAGATGACTCTTGGGCTGTTAGAGTTATCTATAATGAACTTTTTGGTGGAGTTCTAATTCGACAATTTCCAGAAGAGGGCAATAGAGAGCATTACCACTCCGATGCAGATGAGTCTTGGATAATTTTAGAAGGCGAATGGGAGTGGTATATAGATGGAGTTGGAACAAAAAGAGTTGCTCAACATGACATCATCGTCGTTAAAAAGGGAATTAAACACAAAATTAAGTGTGTGGGAGATAAACCTGGAATTCGATTAGCTATAACTAGACCAGATGTAGACCATATCTATACAGAAGAGTAGAAATGTTTCAAAATGTGAAATATGACTTTACGGGGAAGAGAGTTTTGGTTGTTGGCGGTAGTCGAGGAATTGGAAAAGGTGTTGTTGAAGCCTTTCTAAAAGCTGGAGCTGAAGTGACTTACTTCTCAAGAAGCAGTGGAGAAATACCAAATACAAGATTTCTAAAAGTGGATTTAGAAAGTGAAGAGGAGATAGAAGAGGCTCTTAAAGAGAGTGGTGAAGTAGATATTTTAGTAAATGTTGCTGGAATAAATTTCACTCATAAAATTGAAGATATTTCAGCCGAAGAGTGGAGTTCTGTTTTAGATGTAAATCTAAAATCTTTTTTCCTAATATCCAAACATGTAGTTAGAGGAATGAAAGAGAGAAGATATGGAAAAATAGTAAATGTCTCTTCTATTGCTGGAAGACATAGAAGTCCTGTAAGTGGAGTTCACTATGTCGGAAGTAAAGCTGGAATTATCGGTTTCTCAAAACAGTTAGCTTTTGAAGTAGCACCTTTTGGTATAAATGTAAATGTTCTCTCTCCAAGTCAAACAAAAACAGATATGTTGATGGAGAGTATGACAGCAGAAGAGTTGAAGAATTTAGAAGAGAAGATACCTCTTCAGAGATTAGCGGAAGTTGATGATCAAGTTGGACCAATACTATTTTTGGCATCAGATGCTTCTAGTTATATAACAGGTTCTATAATAGATGTGAATGGAGGTCAAATATGACAGTAGCAATACTTTTAGCAAGAAAAGGTTCAAAAGGGGTTAAAGATAAAAACAAGATGTCTATCTTAGGGAGACCAGCTTTTGCATACCCAATTATGGCGGCTCAAAACTCAAAATATGTTGATGAGGTTTTCATCTCTTCAGATGATGAAGATATTATGAAATATGCAGATGAGAATGGAATTCGTAGAGTTGAGAGACCAGACTATTTAGCAACTGATGGAGCTTTATTTGAAGATGCTCTTGTTGATGCCTATTTTAAAATAAAAGAAAAATTTGGAGTAGATGTTCAAAATGTAGTTGTCTTAATGGGAAATGCACTCACCGTAGATAATAGACTTATCGATGAAGCTCTTGAAACACTTCAAAAAAATCCTGAAGCTGATTCAGCTGTTACTGTAACAAAATTCAATATGTATAGTCCTCTCCGAGCTAGAAAATTGAATAGCGATGGTTTCTTAGACCCATTTGTAGGTTTCGACTGTTTTGGAGACCCAGCAACTCTCAATTGTGATCGAGACTCTCAAGGTGATGTTTTCTTTGCTGATATGAGCCATTCTGTTGTAAGAGCAAAATGTTTAGATGATTTGGAGAGTGGTCTTCTTCCTCAAAAGTGGATGGGACAGAAGATAGTTCCAATTTATAATACATTTGGTTGTGATATTGATACAAGTTGGCAGATAGATATGACAACAAGATGGTTACTTGAACACAACTTTTCTGAAGAAGAAACCCCTTACAAATGATGGATGCAAGAACTTTAGATGAGGAGTTTCAAAAACGGAGAGAAGAGTATTTTAGGTATATAAATAGAGTAAAGAAGTCCAATTTGTCTGGACTCTACTCTGTAATCAATACAACAGTTATCTCAAACCCTTACA
Organism: Candidatus Thiovulum imperiosus; assembly: GCA_024281175.1. Lineage (GTDB taxonomy): Bacteria > Campylobacterota > Campylobacteria > Campylobacterales > Thiovulaceae > Thiovulum_A > Thiovulum_A imperiosus. Next base: position 99,049 of record JAMJTW010000031.1, on the reverse strand, counting down.
CTTCTGATTTCCCAAAAGAGTGGTTTCTAAAAGAGAGGAGAAATTGGACTGTTTTCCAACTCTTTCTCTCTTTTCTAATTTTCTATCTTAAAATCTCCCTAAAACTTGCAATCTTTACAACTCAAAAAATAGTTTTTCATCTAATTTGGAAAAAAAAGGGTGGAGAATCTGAAATTCTAATCGATATATTTTTTCTTTCAGATAAGATTTTGGAAAAGGAAAAATATGATGACTCTTACTTTGAAGGACTCTACAAAGTTTTAGAAAAGAGAAATTTGAAATACTCATTTCTTCCTCGAATTTATAAGATTGGAATTAATCCAATAAAATTTATAAAACTGCTTCTAATTCTTCAAAGAGAAGATAAGAATTTTGTTTTTGACTATGAACTTATCTCTTTTATAGATATTTTCAAAATTCTCTTTCAAGTCTCTCTCTACCCTTTTCAGACTCTACTTCTTCTAGGAAAAGATAAGCTTTTAAATTATCACCTCATCAGAGATATAAGAAATCAGAGCTTGGAAGCATTTGTAAGATATTTTGTTGGGAAAAGAGTTGCTGAAATGGAGTTTAAAAAGATAGTTTCATGGAGTGAATTTCAAGTAATTGAGAGAAGTTTCAATTTAGGTTATCTCTCTTCTGGTGGAACTGGAAAGATATATGCTACTCAAACTTTTTTAGTCTACCCCTCTTATCTACACTCCAATATTTTTGAAGTTGATAGAGAGTTGGGGTACGCTCCACACTCTGTTTTAGCAAATGGAAAACACTATTTGAAAAACTCTCTCTACAAAACAGGCGTAGCATTTCGATACAAATCGATTTTTAACTTTGTAGCAGAAGGGCAGAAGAAAATAGTTCTCATGGGTTCATATATCAAATCTGACACAGATTTTATTATCGATTTTGGAAGAGAGATAGAGAGTGAGATATTTCTTAAATTGCACCCTCTCTACAAACCTCAAGATTTTAAAATTCCAAACAATTTTCAAATTCTCTCTGGAAATCTCTATGATATTTTTAAAACTTCAAAACTTATAATTACTTCTGGTTCTGGAACAGCAGTTGAGGCTGTTGCAGTTGGAGTCTCTGTAATTCTTATCGCTTCTCAAGACAACCTTACTGCCAACCCTCTTGTTGAATTTGGTAAAGGTGAAATTTGGGATATCGTTTATGAAAAAGAGGAATTAGAAGAAAAAATTGAACAACTCTCCAAGTTTAGAGAAGAGAACCCTGAAAGAGTTTCTGAAATTGCAAACTGGTATAAAGATAATTTTTTTGTAGAACCCACAGAAGAGAATATAATAAAAGCATTTGATTTATAGGAATTACATTGAAGATAGTTGCTACTTCACCATCATTTTCAAAGAACAAAAATTTACAAAAAGAGATTTATAGATACTTTCCAGATGCAAAACTAAATTTAGAGGGGAAACGCTTTTCTAAAGAGGAGCTTATCCAATTTATTGAAGATGCTGATGGCGTAATTGTCGGTTTAGAACCAGTTGATGATGAGGTTCTTAAAAAGTGTCCAAATATCAAGATTGTCTCAAAGTATGGAGTTGGCTTAAACAACATCACATTTACAGATAAAAATATAAAAATTGGCTGGAGCGGAGGGGTAAATCGCCTTTCTGTTGCGGAAATGACTCTTGGATATATGTTAATGTTAGCTAGAAATTTATACATAACATCTAATCAACTCAAGTCTGGAGAGTGGAACAAATCTGGAGGTTTCCAACTTACTGGAAAAACAGTTGGAATAATTGGAGTCGGTCATATTGGAAAAGAGCTAATCCGACTTTTAGAACCTTTTCAATGCAAGATACTTGTAAATGATATTATTGAACAAGATGTATACTATAAAAGTGTTGGAGCGGTTGAGAAGAGTAAAGATGAGATATACAGAGAAGCCGATTTTGTAACAATTCACACTCCGTTCGATAAATCTACTGAAAACCTCATCGGAGAGAGAGAGTTCAAATTAATGAAAGAGAGTGCATTTATTCTAAATTCTGCAAGAGGTGGGATAATTAATGAAGAAGCTCTTAAAAATGCTCTAAAAAGTGGTGAAATTGCTGGTGGAGCTGTCGATGCTTATGTGACTGAGCCTCCAGAAGATAGAGAACTGATAGAGTTACCAAACCTTATAACAACTCCTCATATTGGCGGAAATGCAAAAGAGGCAGTTGAGGCGATGGGAATGAGTGCTATTAGACATATTCGGGAGTTTTTTGGGAAGTGATAGAGCAAATAAAAGTTAAAAACTTGGGAAATATCGAAGATGGTAGTGTCAAGTTAAACAAGCTAACTATTGTTGTTGGACAGAACAATAGCGGAAAAACATACCTAAACTATATGTTGTATATGGCTTTAACAGAAAAAAGTTTTTTTATAGAACAAAAAATTTTTGAGCCTATAAAAAAAGAGTTAGATAAAAACGGAATATATAAATTAGATGTATATGAGTTTATATCAAGTAATTTTGAAATATTCCAAAAAACTGGACAAGCAAATATAAAAAAATATATTCACAACTTTTTTTCTACTACCGAAGATACTTTTCAAAATTTTGAAATAGAAGTAGGTTTAAACAAAAAAAAGATACTTGAAAATCTTCAAAGTAAGACTATATCTGACAATATATCTTTGGGAAAAAATAGAAAAAAAATCTTTGGAGTGATAAAAGAAAAGGATAGTTATGAAATAACTTTTATTTTAGAAGAGAAAATGCCTTCAGACTTCATTTATTCTAGGATAGCTTCAGTTTTTCTAAGTATCATTTTTCAAGAAGAGAATATTTTTCTGCTTCCTGCTGAAAGAACAGGATTAAATCTATTTTATAGAGAGCTAAATACAAAACGGAATACACTTTTTGACCATCTACAAAAAAGTGATATAGAACCGTTAGATTTATTTAAAGATTTAGTTTTTTCTAAATATCCAAAACCAATAGCCGATTATATAGAGTTTTTGAATGAAATACACAACCTCAAAAAGTTAAAGACAGAGTTCATTGACTTGTCGTCAGATTTAAATAAGACAATTTTAAATGGAAGGTATAAAGTCGATAAAGAGGGAATAACTTATTTGCCCTATAAAAACCGTCAAAACAATAGAAATAATTTCAATAAATCTATACCTATTCACCTGACATCATCAACTGTCAAAACATTTTTCTCACTATCTTTCTATTTAGAGCATATTGCTAAAAAAGGGGATTATCTTATTATTGATGAACCAGAGTTAAATTTGCACCCAGATAATCAGAGAAATATTGCTAGGTTATTAGTAAAAACTGTAAATAGGGGAATAAATATAATTCTTTCAACTCATAGCGATTATATAGTTAGAGAACTTAATAATCTTATTATGTTAAAAGAGAATTTCAAAGGTAGAGATGAGCTATTAAAAAAGTATGATTACTCTGAAGATAGTTTGCTTGAGGTAAAAGATGTTTCTGCTTATCTTTTAAATAAGAACTCTATTCTTGAGATGGAAATAAATTCACAAAATGGAATTTTGGCTGAAACATTTGATGATGTCATAAACTCTTTAAATAGTTCATCTGATGATATCTATTACTCTAAAATGGAAGATTTAGAAGTTGAGTAGTTTCATTTCCACTTTAGATGAGGTTATTGATAGTAGATTTAAGATATCAAATAGTGGTGGAAAAATAGAGCTTATAGAAAAAAAAGAAAATGCACAATGTAGAAAAGTTTCTATTCAAACTTCTAAACGAGTTGTCGCTTTTTCCCTTGATATAGAATTAAGAAACTGTCAGATATTTCCATTTTTCAATTCTCATGTAGCAACTATTAATAAAAAAGCTGATGCAATCATCTTTATTGAACTGGAAGAAAAACTCATTGTTCTCCTTATAGATTTAAAGTCTGATAATCCAAGGAGTGCTTATAAACAACTTTTAGTTAGCAAAAATTTTGCTGAATATCTAATTCGTCAAGCAAGATTGTTGAATTCAAGTTTCAAAAAAGATATTTTCTTTAAAAAAATAGCATTTACAACAAAACTTAATAAAGGCACTACTTCAAAAAATAGAAATGGAAATAAGATAAATCTATATTCTTGCAATCAAGAATATAGACTATCACAACTTTACAGTTAAAATTGGAGAATAATTGAAAAAAGAAATAAGAGAACTTCTTGCATTTCCAAAAGACTTGTCAGAAACAGGAACAATGTTTCATCTAATCATGCCTTTTTTCAAACATTTTGGTTGGGAAATCGGTATGAGTGAAAATATCATTTTTGAGGATACAACGGTTACAAACAGGAGAGTTGATATTAAATTTTCTGCTAATGGAAAAATATTTTTTCTTGAAGCCAAAAGAGTTGAAGTAGAACTTTCTAACAGAGATTTTGAGCAACTTACATCTTATTTAAATAGCGATAAGATAGCGAACAAAAGAAGTAACTCGAAAAGATAGAGAAATATTTAAAATTGGAGGATAATTGAAAAAAGCAGTAGTTTTTGGAGGAAGTGGTTTTCTTGGGAGTTATGTAGCTGATGAGCTTAGTAGAAGAGATTACCGTGTTGTTATAGCAGATAGAGTTAAATCTCCCTATCTTCGAACTTCTCAAGAGTTTATCGAAGTTGATATTTTAAATAGAGAGTCTGTTGAAAAAGCTATAGAAGATGCAAATTTTGTCTATAACTTTGTAGCTGTGGCTAATCTTGATGAAGCAATAGGCAAACCTATGGATACTATGACAATAAATGTCATTGGAAATATGAATATTCTTGAAGCGTGTAGAAACAACAGAACAGTTGAGAGATTTATTTATGCCTCCAGTGCTTACGCACTCTCTGAAGATGGCTCTTTTTACGGTATTTCCAAGCGGACAAGTGAAAAAATCATTGAGGAGTATTATAAGAGATATGGATTAAAATACTCTATTATCCGTTACGGTTCAGTTTATGGAGAGAGGGCTAGTCACAATAACTATATCTACAACCTCATCTCCAAAGCTTTAGAAACTGGAAAGTTAGAGTATAAAGGAGATGGAGAAGATGTTAGAGAGTATATCCATGTTGTCGATACTGCTAGACTATCAGTTGATATTTTAGAAAATATTGAGTTTGAGAATGAACATCTAATTCTTACTGGTTTAGAAAAGATGAAGAGAGTGGAATTGCTCACTATGATAAATGAGATTTTAGGGAATAAATTGGAAATTGTAAATATCGATAGAGACTATTTTGGACACTATAAAATTACACCTTACGCTTTTCATCCAACTGTCGCTAAAAAACTTGTAGCAAATCCATTCGTAGATTTAGGTCAAGGACTTTTAGAGGTGATTAGAACTATTTCGGAGGATGAGTTTTGAAATTTCTCTCTTACCCAATAGATAAAAACACACCAACTTACGGAAATAGAAATAGATTTGAAATCGCACAGAAAAGTTCTATCTCAAATGGAGATGTAGCCAACGACTCTTTTATCTCTACAACTGTCCATATTGGAACTCATATAGATATGCCTTACCACTTTTACGAAAATGGACAAGATATTTCTAGTTTTCCAGCCAATTTTTGGTTTTTTGAGAAACCCCTTTTTCTTGAGATAGAGCCAAAAACTCTTCTGATTTATGATGAGGTTGTGGAGAAATTGGAGAAATTAGTAGAGAAAGATTACGATATTCTAATTATTAAGACTGGAATTTGCCATTTTCGAGAAGAAGAGAGATTTTGGAGAGAGAACTACGGCTTTTCTGAAAAGCTCTATGACTTTTTAGTTTCCAAATTTCCAAAAATTAGAGTCATTGGTTTCGATTCAATTTCAATTTCAAGTTTTCAAAATCGAATCGAAGGGCGGAAAGCTCATAAAACTTTTTTAAATCCAGATAGACCAATTTTAATTCTTGAAGATATGGATTTGAGAGAAGTGGAGAGTTTAGAAAAGGTAATTGTTTCTCCTCTTTGTATTTCAAATTCCGATGGTCTCCCTTGCACAGTTTTTGGAGAGTAGATGAAGAAACTGTTTTTTCAGATTTATATAGCATTTTTAAGTTCAATTCCAACTCAAATTGGTGTGAAACTAAGATACTTCGGATACAGACCTCTTTTCAAATCGGTAAAAGGAGTTTTCCGAATAGAAGATGGTGTAACAATTTACGGTTTTGAAAATATTGAATTAGGCAAAAATATCTCCATCTCCAAAAATAGTTATCTTTACGCCAATGATGACGGTTATCTCAAAATTGGAGATAACTTTACAATGAATACAAATTCACAGCTAGGTGCATCGTCTGGAAAGATAGAAATTGGCGAGAACTGTGCAATTGCTCCAAATTGTGTTTTAAGAGCTTCTAATCACAATTTTGAGAGAGTTAATACTCCTTTTCTTCAACAGGGACATACTTACGGAGAGATAGTTATAGAAGATGATGTTTGGATTGCTTCCAATTCTGTAATTACTGCAAATACAAAAATTGGAAAAAGTTCAATAGTAGGAGCTGGTTCTGTTGTAACAAAAGATGTAGAGCCATTTTCAATTGTTGGTGGAGTTCCAGCCAAACTTATAAGAAAGAGATAAGCTAAAAGCTCTCTTTTAAAACTTTATACATAATTTCAGCTCTTTTCCAATCTTCCAAGGTATCTATATCTTGAACTAGATATCTTGGAATTATGATTGGAATTGACTCTTTTCCAAACATAATTTTGCTACTTTTTCCAACTCTTTTCCAGTAAAATTGTCCAGCATCATGAAAAGCCTCTTCTAAATCTTGAGAGCGGGTAAAGTAGTGTTTTGGTTGAAACATCTCTGCTCTACCATTGACAATTTTAAATCCTCTCTGAATTGGAAATGGAAAAGAGGTTGCTGAAAAAGAGTTTATCGCATCGCTTTTTGCTAATTTCTCAAATCCCTCTTTTAAAAACTCAGCTTTTAAAAAAGGTGCAGTTGCATAAATTGTGCAAACAAATTCTGTATTTTTAAAAAATTGCAATGAGTGTTCTGTTACAGCATCAGTTCCTGTAAAGTCATCAGAAAGCTCTTTGGGTCTTAGAAATGGAATTTCAGCACCATATTTTCGAGAGACTTCAGCTATCTCTTCATCATCAGTTGAAACAACTATCTTATCAAATAGACCACTACTTTTAGCAACTTCTATGGAGTAAGCGATAAGCGGTTTTCCGTGAAACTCTTTTATATTTTTTCGAGGTATTCTTTTACTTCCACCTCGAGCTGGAATTACAGCTAATTTCATACTATTTCTATCTAAGGTAAATTTTCTTATATTATAAAGAAAGTTTAGGATTTTATAATGAAGAAAGTTCTTATTCCAATTGCAAATGGTTTTGAAGAGATAGAAGCTGTTTCACTTATTGATGTTTTGAGAAGAGCTGGAATTAGTGTTGTTGTTGCTGGAGTAAATGAAAGTAGTGTTAAAGGTGCGAATGAAATCACAATTCAGACAGATATTTTGATTTCTGAAGTTTCAGTAACAGAATTTGATATGGTTGTTCTACCTGGAGGTTGGGGTGGTACTGATATTTTAGCTTCTGATGAAAAGGTTCAAACTATTTTAAAAGAGATGAACTCTCAAAAGAAACCTATTGGAGCAATTTGTGCTGCACCTTACGCTTTAGATGTTGCTGGAGTTTTAAAAGATAACTTTACTTGTTATCCATCTGCTGAAGAGAAAATTAGTAAAACTGGATACTCTTTTGACAAAATGGTGGTTCGAGATGGAAATATTATCACTTCGAGAGGTCCCGGAACTTCTATCTGTTTTGGTCTTCAAATTGTAAAAGATTTAGTTGGCGATGAAACTTATAATGCTCTGAAATCAGGACTTCTTGCAGACTATTGTAGATAAAATTGAGAAGAGTCTTTGACTCTTCCAAAATTTACCAAGGTTTCAAGTTCTCTTCTCTACTCCTATTTATAGGAATTGAATAGACTTTTGTTCCTCCTTGAGTCTCATTTAGAATCTGAAAAATTTTCATCTCTTCTCTATTTTCTCCATTTTCTAACATCTCCTCTCCAGCCATCTCCACAAATTGTGACTCATTTACTTCTCTCTCCTCTACAACTTCTCCTTCACTTCTCTTTTGAACAACATCTTCTCTCTCCTCTTCAGACTTTTCACCAGTTTCAGATTTTTTACTATCTATATTTTCAGAATCTCCCTTTTTTTCGGAATCTTCTTCAGATTCTTCAGATTTCTCTTTTGATTCATTTTCTGATTCTTTAGTTTCTTTAGAATCTTGCTTCTTTTCAGAATCCTCTTCTTGTGAATTGGAATTTTCTTCTTGATTCTCTTCTTGTGAATTGGAGTTCTCTTTTGAATCTTTTTGCTTCTCATCTTGATTCTCTTTTTTAAGTTGCCTTTTTACCCACTCAAGATTTTCACGAATGTTGGGTTTTTCGCCAAGTTCCAAGGCTTTTTCATAAAGTTCTTTTGCTTGTAAAAGTTTTTCCATTTTTACATAGGAGTTTCCAGAGTTAAAAAGGGCATTCTGCTTTAAATCTCCAGAAACTGTTTTATAATTTTGGACTGCTTCAGAGTAGTTTCCTTCACGATAGTATGAATTTCCGATATTGAAGCTAACCTCATCAGAATTATCAACCTCTTTCCAGAAATCTCTGGCTTCTTGGTAATTTCCAGAGTTGAAAGAGTTTTCAGCTTTATCAAGATACCACCAATCTAGTAAACCAGCTTCCGCTTTTGGAACAAAGAGAAGAGGCAAGATATAGAGAAATTTCATTCTTGGTAGTGAAAAGAGAACAGGAAATAGAAATAGTAGAGAGGCAATTAAAGGAAAGATGAAATACTCTTTATAGAGTGGAACATTTTCAGATTTACTATCACTACTCTCTAAATTCTCTATCTCATTTAAAAGCAGTTCAACATCACTATTTGAATTTACACTTGAAACAAAAACTCCATCTGTATCAAATGCTAAATCTTTTATTGCATAATTGAACTTTGTAACAACGATTTTTCCACTATCTTCTAAATATGTTCCATCTTCCAATTCAATTGGTCCACCAAGTTCTGTACCAATTCCCAAAACAAATATTTTCAATCCACTCTCTTTTGCCATCTCAATCTCTTCTGAATAGTCAAAAGAGTCTCCACCATCACTCAAAACTAAAAGAACTCTATCTCTATTCTCTTTTAGAAACAGGTCTACTGAGCTGATGAGGTTTTTTATTGAAGTCCCTTGTTGAGAGATATTTTTACTATCAAGATTTCTAACAAGATATGAGACACCTCTTTTATCAAAAGTTAATGGAGAAACTGTGTAGGAGCTATTTGCAAAAGCTACAACTCCAACTCTGTTTTTTCCAATTTTCTGTAACAGTTCAAGAATTTTCAACTTTGCAAACTCTATTCTGTTTGGATAGATATCTTTTGCCAACATCGATTTAGAAATATCAATAGCGATAACTATATCTGTTTTGGTAGACTCCACAGCTATTTCACCGCTACTCTCTACTGGTCTTGCTAGTGCAACAACCATAAGAAGTAGAGAGATGAGAGCTAAAATAGTTCTAACTCTTGTTGAAAACCCTCCTACTGATGAGGTCAATTTCTTTAAAACCTCTTTTGAAAAAATATCCTGTTCTGCCCTCTTCTTTGTAACTAAAATGTAGACTAACCAAATTAGAGGTGGAAAAAATATTAGAAAAAATTGCGGATATAAAAACTCCATTTTAACTCCTTGCAAATATTTTGAAAACCTCATCGTCATTTCGACAAAACGAATATATTTGGAGAAATAAAAAACCTCTCCATTTCGTTTTAGTCGAGGTGACAGAGATAATTAAAGTATCAAATTTTATTATTTAAATAAAGCACCTAAAACATCATCGGCAGAAAGGTTTTTCTCCTCTTTTTTAGGAACATCTGAGAAAGGTTGTTGTTTATCATCAATTGTGAGAAGTCTGATTTCGTAGCCTGTAAGCATTTTTGCTAATCGGAGATTTATCCCAGATTTACCAATAGCTTTTCCTCTTTCACTTCTGTTTATCATAACATAAGCGGTTTCAAGTTTTTCACCTTCTGCTGTTTCAGTCTCTCCAATTTTGATAGCTCCAACTGTTGCTGGAGATAACGCATTTTTAATATATATCTCTGGAATTGCTGAATAGCCAATAATATCAATTATCTCTCCATTCAACTCCCGAGAAACAGAATTTATTCTAGCTCCCTTTGTTCCTATCATTGCAGAGATTGCATCAACTTTTGGATTTGAACTCTTTACAGCAACTTTTGCTCTCTCTCCAGGAATTCTAGCACTACCCTCTATGGAGATAACTCCGTCAGCTAACTCTGGTACAGATATTGCAAAAAGAGATTGAAGAAACTTCAAGTTTGTTCGAGATAGCTCTAAAGTAATTTTATTATCATATTTATCTATCTTCACATATTTAATTGCTGCTGAAATTTCAGAACCAATTCGAAGTATTTCACCCTTAATCCTATCTCTTCTTTTAATAATAGCTTGAATATCCCTATTCTCTATATCTAAAATTGTGTTCTCTTCCTTATCAATAAAGATAACTCTACCCTTAATTTTCTGACCTATCAAATCTTTATATTTAAAATAGAGAGAGTTTCCTTTTGTCTCTTCAATACTCTTTTCAATATAGGCATATAGAGCTTCAGAACCTTTTCTTCCAAATTTACTTAAATCGTGAGGAATTTGAAGCTCATCTCCAACTTTTATATCTTCATCTGGAAATCGCTCTTTCGCCTCTGACAATTTTATACCCTCTCCAAACTTCTTTTGGTCTGAAACAACAGGTACAACTTCATAAACAGTTGCTGTATTATCTGAGAAATCTATCTCAAACTTTGCTCTATCATTTATAATTTCTCGTGCTGTTTTTATGAATGCACTTTTGATAGCTAGTTCAATTCTGTCTCTTTCAACACCCTTATCTTCTGATATCTTTTTAATAATGGCACCGATATCTAACTCTTCCATATTTCTTTCTCCTTTCACGGAACTTCCACCATTCTACTACATTTTCCTTTAGACATTATTTATATAAAAAATGTTAAAATAGTCGAACATTTTTTGCTCTTTTAAAAATGGTTAAAGGGATTTGAATGAAATTGAAATTAGCAAGAGTTGATTTAGAAAGTAACCCCGAAGTAATAACTCTCGAAGAGATTGAAAATAGAGCCAGTTCCGAGGGAGAAGCTATTATCTACTTTGATAGAACAAATAGTCAAAAGTCTTTAAACCAACTTGTTAAACACTTTGACAAAGAGTTTGATAAAAGCGTCTATTTCCGAGAAGTTAGATATGGACTTGATGAAGATGACTACATATATGAGGTTCATATTCTTTAGAGGCTTCTGCCTCTAAACTACTTCGTAGGCTTCTCTACCTTGTTGGTATAAATCAGCACCATAACTATCATTGATTACTGTTACAGGGAAATTTTCAACTTCAAGTTTTCTTATCGCTTCGGGTCCAAGTTCAGGATAAGCTACTATTTCAGCACTTTTAATTCTTTTGCCAAGTAAAGCTCCTGCACCACCAGTAGCACCAAAATAGATAGCACCATATTCTGAACAGGCATCTTTTACAGCTTGGTTTCGTCGCCCTTTTCCAATCATTCCTCTTAACCCTTTTGCAATTAGAGTTGGAGAGTAGCTATCCATTCTATAACTTGTTGTTGGTCCAGCACTACCAATTGGTTCACCTGGTTTTGGTGGAGTTGGTCCAACAAAATAGATAACAGCACCATCTAATTCAAAAGGTAACTCTTTTCCAGCTTCAAGGAGGTCTACAAGTTTTTTATGTGCGGCGTCTCTTGCTGTATATATTATTCCTGTAAAATTTACAATATCTCCAGCTTTTAACTCTTTAACTTCTTCTAAAGAGAGTGGAGTTGATAAGTTATATGTTCTACTCAATAAAATTCCTTTTCTACCATTCTACCATTTCTGATAAAATAAAAATATGAAGATATATTCACTTTCCCCTAAAATAGTAGAAAATGCTATTCCCTTACCTACAATAGAGATAGAGCAGTTACCAAAAAAGGTCTCTTTCAGTGGAATAGATACTTTAATTTTTACCTCTAAAGTTGGTGTTCAGAGTTTAAATAGAGTAAATCGAAACTGGAAAAGAATTCCCGCAATTGTCGTTGGAAAAAAGAGTGCTGATGAGGTTCGAAAATTTGGAGGCACAATTTTAAAAGAGGCTTCAGGAGATAGCAAATCAGTACTTGAACTAATTTTAAATGAGTTTCATGATAGGAGATTTCTCTATATTCGTCCAAAAAGAGTAGCTTTGGATTTGAGTAGAGAGTTAAAAACTCGAGGTATTTTTGTTGTCAATAAAATTTTATATGAGACAAGATGTAAGATAAGTAGAGAGATAATTTCAGAAGACTCTATTGTAATTGCAACTTCTCCATCAACTTTAAAGTGCTTTTTTCAAAATTACACTGTTCCAAAAAGTACTAAATTTGTCTCCATCGGGGAAACAACTGCAAAAACAGTTCCAGCAGAATTTATAACTGTTGTTCCACCAGAACCCTCTCTTGAAGCGTGTTACAAACTTGCAAAGAAGATAAGTAAAAACTAGTAGACAATACTATCTCTACAGAAAGATGCCTTATCTTCTTCTGCTCCTCTCTCAACACAAATTCGAAATCGAACTGTTGCTCCAGTATGGCTATATTTGAATTCTGAAACATCTTTTAAAAAAAGAGTTCGATTTCCATCTAAATATGTTTCACCTTTCCAAGGTTTAAAGTTTCTATAAAGATACAAATCTCCATTTTCCACTTTTGCTCCATAGGCTCTCCAAGAGAGGAAAAACTGCTCATAAATTGTAGAAAATCCTGAACTTAAAAAATAATTTTTATCTTTTTGTAAAAAATTTCCGTAATATCCACCACTCCTGCTACTCCAATCATATCCAAATCTTCCACCTTTAAAAAAGATAGCAAAAGAGTCTGTTTCTGATATATTGACCTCATCATTTGAAAGAGCTGATACTATCTCTCCAGTTGCTGTTAAAGAGCTATTCTCTTCTGGTAGAACTAAAACTGTGCTATTGTGGTCATCTACTAAATCGATAAATCCTGAAATAGTTGAGAGTGTAATATTCTCATCACTACTCCAAACTCCATTGTGAATATCGAAAGCTCTTGAAATCCAAAGTAGAGTATCTTCAGAGTCATCTAAGTCTAAATCTATATACGAGCTACCATCAAAACTAGTAGCACTACCCTCAATTCTAAATTCGAGATATTTTGTCAAAATCATAGAAGCGTTTGTAACTTCTAAATCTAAATAGCTTATATCTCTAATATATCTATAAGAGTTATAAATTTTTAACATAAATTGAAATGTTGAACCAGCGACAATACCAACTATTACAATTACAAAAACTAGTTCCAAAAGAGAGAAAGAGTTTCGCATTAAATCTCTTTTTTTAGCATTCTACTTAAATTATGAAAGATGTTAGAATGGATATAATTCAGATAAAAAGAGGTTGAATGTCAAAAAGTTATCTTTTTACATCAGAGTCTGTGACAGAGGGTCATCCTGATAAGATGGCTGACCAAATCAGTGACGCAATTCTTGATGATATTTTGAGTAAAGATAGAGAAGCAAGAGTTGCTTGTGAAACTCTACTCTCAAACGGGTTTTGTGTAATTGCTGGAGAACTTAAAACACACGCTTATACTCCAATGCAAGATATAGTTCGGGAAGTTGTAAAAGAGATGGGCTATACAAATGCTGAGTACGGTTTTGACTATCGAAGTGGTGCAGTTTTAAATGGAATTGGTGAGCAATCTCCAGATATAAACCAAGGTGTTGATAGAGCTGATGGTGAAATTGGTGCTGGAGACCAAGGACTTATGTTTGGGTATGCTACAAAAGAGACTCCAACTCTAATGCCTCTACCGATATATCTTTCTCATCGAATTACAGAGAGATTAGCAGAAGTTAGAAAAAATGGAACTTTGCCTTATCTTCGACCAGATGGAAAAGCTCAAGTTACAGTGGAGTATGAAAATGAGAAACCTGTTCGAGTAAATACAGTGGTGGTTTCAACTCAACACGACCCTGAAATCTCTCAAGAGCAAATTCGCGAAGATGTAATTCGAGAGGTAATTTTACATGTTCTTCCAGCAGAGATGGTTTCTGAAAATATCATCTATCACATAAATCCAACTGGAAAATTTGTAATTGGTGGCCCTCAAGGTGATGCTGGACTTACAGGACGAAAGATAATTGTTGATACTTACGGTGGAAGTTGTCCTCATGGTGGAGGAGCTTTTTCTGGAAAAGACCCAACAAAAGTAGACCGTAGTGCAGCCTATATGGCAAGATATATCGCTAAGAATATAGTAGCTTCTGGTGTTGCTGAAAAGACCACAATCCAACTCTCTTACGCAATTGGAGTTGTTGAGCCAATCTCAATTCATATCGATACTCACGGAACTAGCAAAGTTTCTGAAGAGAAACTTGTCGAAATGGTAAGAGCAATTTTTAAACTTACTCCAAAAGGTATCATTGAGAGTTTAGACCTAATTAGACCTATCTACCGAAAGACTTCGGCTTATGGACACTTCGGACGAGAACTTCCAGAATTTACTTGGGAGAAAAAAGATAAAGTTACTGAAATCTTGGAGTTTTTAAAATGAAAATAGTTTTAAAACATCTGGAGGGTAGTTCCTCTGAAGATATGGTTTTGAAAGCTGAAACAAGCAAAAGCTCTTTTGAAATTAGACCAAAAGAGATTTCTCCAGTTGAGTATTTTCTTGCTGGAACAGTTGCTTGTTCAACAACAGATATGGTGGTTCTACCAAAAAAGCAGGGATATGAAATTTCAAATATTGAGATAGTTGGTGAAGTTGTCCGAAATGGAGAGCCTCCAAAAAAATTCAATGAAATTCACCTAACTTACAAGTTTGACTCTAATGCAGAAGACCTCATCGCTAGAAGATGGGTTTTATCAACTCTTGAAACATATTGCTCAACTATAAATACTGTTCGAGGGGTTTCAGAAATAACTTTTTCAATTGTTCATAATGGAAATGAGATAGCTCATAGAAATTCGATTGAAAGTGGAAATGGAGAACCTCTGGATTTACCAGAACACCCTACTCATGATGATATGAGTTGTGAAGCATAGAATTCGGCGGTTCTCTTTAGAACCGCACTACTTTAGTTTACAGCTTTTTTGTAAAGACCTACTGCAACACCACTCATTGTAACTGCTGGAGTCATACCAAAAGTGTAACCTTGGCAGAATTTACCACCAACAAAACCTAAACCTTTTGCTGTATACTCAGAAACAATGTTGTCTCCTAAAAGACCATGAACAGTATTTTCAACTTTAGAAGAACCTTGAACTCTTGCTATTTCTAAATGGTTAATCATTCCATCAATTACACTTACAACAAAGTTTGATGTATTATTTAATTGAGTCTCAATAAGATTGATTTCTGGAACTACTGTTTCTACTGCTACTTCTTTTGTCTCTTCTACTTTTACTTCTGCCATTTTTATATCCTTTAAATTTTTCTCTTTTGTCTCTTCAGCTTTTACTTCGGAAACTTCTTTTGTCTCTTCAGCTTTCACTTCAAAAACCTCTTTTGTCTTTTCAGCTTTTGCTTTGGAAACTTCTTTTGTCTCTTCAGCTTTCACTTCGGAAACCTCTTTTGTCTCTTCAGCTTTCACTTCAAAAACCTCTTTTGTCTCTTCAACTTTCACTTCGGAAACCTCTTTTGTCTCTCCAACTTTTGCTTCGGAAACTTCTTTTGTCTCTTCAGCTTTTGCTTCGGAAACCTCTTTTGTCTCTCCAACTTTTGCTTCGGAAACTTCTTTTGTCTCTTCAGCTTTTGCTTCGGAAACCTCTTTTGTCTCTCCAACTTTTGCTTCGGAAACCTCTTTTGTCTCTAACTCAACTACTTCTTGCTTAGGTTCAACTTCAATTTTTGCCTTTTTAGGCGGTCGCCCTCTTTTTTTAGGGGTCTTCTGTTCTGGTTTGGTATTTATTTTCTTGTTTGTATTTTTTCTGGAACTATTTTCGTTTAGAGAAGTTGTTCCATTGACATTTGAAGTTTTCACCACAAAACCTTTTGATATTTAATTATCAATTAGAATTATACATATAAATAATTTAAATTATAATTAAAGAGAAAATTATAAAACCACATATAAATTTCTAAAAATATGTTTTAGCATTTTTGATAAAATAGAGTAAAACTTATTTTAAAGGTGGAAAGATGTTCAGAGCCTTATATAGTGCTGCAACTGGAATGCTTGCACAGCAGACACAAATCGATACAACTTCAAATAATATTGCGAATGTTAATACAATTGGATATAGAAAACTTAGAGCAGAGTTTGCTGACTTGATGTATCAGACAACTGAATATGCGGGAACTGCTACAAGTGCAACAACAAATTCACCAACAGGAATTCAGGTGGGTCTTGGAGTTAGACCAACAGCAATTACTAAAATACATTCTCAAGGAAATTTTCAAGAGACTGGAAATAGCCTTGATATGGCTATTACTGGAAATGGATTTTTCCAAATAGAGTTGCCTGACGGAACAATAGCATATAGTAGAAATGGTGCATTTAAAATGAACCAAGATGGACAAGTTGTAAACTCTGATGGATATAAATTAATTCCAGAAGTTGTAATTCCAGAAGATACAACAGATATTAAAATAGGTACAGATGGTATTGTTACAATTATTCAAGCTGGACAGACTGAGTCTCAGCAGATAGCTCAAATAGAACTTGCAAACTTTGTGAACCCAGCGGGTCTTCACGGTTTAGGAGATAACTTACTATTAAATACAGACGCTTCTGGAGACCCGATTATTGCTACTCCAGGTCTTGATGGTCTTGGAAATATTAGAGAGGGATTTGTAGAGATGAGTAATGTTCAACTTGTTGTAGAGCTTACTGACCTCATCACAGGACAGAGAGCTTATGAGGCAAACTCTAAAGCGATTACAACTTCAGATGAGATGTTACAAACTGTAAATGGATTGAAGAGATAGTGAAATTTCAAAAAGATAGCAAAATAGTTATGCTAACTGCATATGACACTCTTTTCACAAAACTTTTTGATGGTATTGTAGACATGATACTTGTCGGAGATAGCCTAAACATGAGTTTTCGAGGAGAGAGAGATACTCTTTCAGCTTCAATGGAAGTTATGCTCTATCACACGAAAGCTGTCTGTAAAGGTAGAAAAGAGAGTTTTATCATTGCAGATATGCCTTTTGGAACTTATAGAAATCGAGAAATTGCACTGGAAAATGCAACCCGTTTCTACTCTGAAACTTGTGCTGATGCTGTGAAAATTGAGGGTGGAGTTGAAAAAGCTGATACTATCTCCCATTTAGTTCAGAACGGTATTGCTGTTATGGGACATATCGGTTTAACTCCTCAAAGTTCTCGAGGCGAGGGAGGATACTTTGTAAAAGGTAGGGATACAGAGAGTTGGGAGAAAGTTCTAAAAGATGCAAAAGCAGTAGAGAATGCTGGAGCATTTGCTATTGTTGTTGAGGGAGTTAAAAGCGAACTTGGCAAAGAGATTGCAGAAACTCTTTCTATTCCTGTAATTGGAATTGGTGCTGGAAAAGATGTAGATGGTCAAGTTTTGGTTTGGAGTGATATGCTCGGCTTCTTTGAAGACTTCAAACCGAAATTTGTAAAGAGATACCTAAATGGTGGAGAACTTGTTAGGGAAGCTGTAAAAAGATATGCTGATGAGGTTCAGAATGGAATATTTCCAGAAGAGGAGAATAGATATTGAATGAAGAAAATTATATACCAATAAGCGATAACGCTTTAAAATTAAGTTTAAGTTCTCATTTAGTTACACTTGTTGGTGGTGAATTAGGAAGTAATGAAGCAGAGAGTTTAAAAGCTCTTATGAACTCAATCATGGACGCTATCTGGAATAGTGATAGAACGGTTATTGAAGCTGGATATTTCAATTTTATATCTAAATTTACGGACAATCATGATTTAGAAGCAAAAACTGCTCAGAAACTTGTAAACAGTGCTGATGAGAAAATCACTAGAAATTTTATATCTATGCAACCAGAAGAGTTTCTAAGATTAGGGCAAGAAGCACAATTCCAATTTCTCTTCCAATTTATCCTTGGAATGGGCGTTGATGTTCAAAAAGGGTATGAAGAGTTGGATATGTTGGAAGCTCAAGCTCTAAATAAAACTGTTTATAGATAAAAAATTAGTCAATCCCTAAATGTCATTTCGAACCCTTTTGGGTGAGAAATCTTCTATACTTTCAAGGTTTCTCAATCGCTTCGCTCATTTCGAAATGACAAGAACAGCTTTTGGTCTGTCCCCACTACTCTATATCTTTTCTATGTGATAAAATCGCTAAAAAAATAGGACTCAGACTTTGAAAAAAAGTGTAAAAAAAGTTGTATTGGCATACTCTGGTGGTTTGGATACCAGCGTAATTTTAAAATGGTTACAAGATGAGTATCAATGTGAAGTCGTTACATTTACAGCTGATATCGGGCAAGGTGAAGAGGTTGAACCTGCTAGAAAGAAAGCGATAAGTTTAGGAATTAAACCTGAAAATGTTTTTATAGAAAATCTTGAAGAGGAGTTTGTTCGAGATTTTGTTTTTCCAATGTTTCGAGCAAACGCAATTTACGAGGGTGAGTATCTTTTGGGAACTTCAATTGCAAGACCTCTAATTGCAAAGAGACAAGCAGAAATTGCTAAACTTGTTGGTGCTGATGGTGTTTCTCACGGTGCTACTGGAAAAGGAAATGACCAAGTTCGATTTGAGATGGGATATTTAGGAATAGATAGTAACCTCATCATCATTGCTCCTTGGAGAGAGTGGGATTTAAACTCTCGAGAGAAACTCTTGAAATATGCTGAAGAACATGGTATTGAGATAGATAAGAAAGGGAAAAAGTCCCCATACTCTATGGACGCAAATCTTCTTCACATCTCTTATGAAGGTGGAATTCTCGAAGACCCTTGGGCTGAACCTGAAGATGATATGTGGAGATGGACAGTTTCTCCTGAAAATGCTCCTGATGAAGCTGAGTATATAGAGATTACTTATAAAAATGGAGACCCTATTGCAATTGGAGATAAGAAGCTCTCTCCTGCTGAAATACTTCGAGAACTAAATCGACTTGGTGGAAAACATGGTATTGGTAGAACCGATATAGTTGAAAACCGTTTTGTTGGAATGAAGAGTCGCGGAGCTTATGAAACTCCAGGAGGAACTATACTTTTAAAATCTCATCGTGCAATTGAGTCTATTTGCTTAGACCGTGAAGAGGCACACCTCAAAGATGAACTTATGCCTCGATATGCTAAACTAATCTACAACGGCTTCTGGTTCTCACCTGAAAGAGAGATGTTGCAGAGTGCAATTGACAAGACTCAAGAGAATGTTGAAGGTGTTGTAAGACTTAAACTCTACAAAGGAAATATTTCTGTTGTTGGTCGAAAGTCTGAAAAGTCCCTTTTCAACTCTGACTACTCTACTTTTGAGGAAGATGAGGTTTATAACCAGAAAGATGCCGAAGGATTTATCAAACTAAACGCACTTCGATTTATTATCGAAGGTAAAGCAAGGAGAAAATAGTGTTTAGAATTTTTGGAACAGTTGCCCTTTTAGGTAGTTTGCTATTTGCGGAAGATTACAAAACATTTGCAGACTTTTCTGCTGAGGGTCGAGAGAAAGCTCAATATATGACTATTTCAGAGTATGAAGCTCTAAAAGAGAGTGGAGAGGAAGTCTATATCGTAGATATTCGAGATGCTATAAGTTTTGAAATTGAACATATTGCAGGAGCTTTGAATTTAGGTCGAGGTAGTCTTGAAAAGAAAGTTGAAGCTCTACCTAAAGATGCTTATCTTCTAGTATATTGTAGTTCTGGAACTCGAGCATCTATTTCCCAAGTTCTTTTAAAAGATACAATGGGATATGAAAATGCTTTTGTTTTTGGTGAAGTTGGTGAAGGTGGATTAGTTCATCTAATCCGAGATGGAATGGAAAGTGTGAAATATGGAAACCTTACAAGCTACATCTCATCTTTACCAGATGGAAAATGGAGTCTTATTGGAACTACTATCGATTTAAATGAAAATGGAGTTGAGATTCTTGAAAACACTTCTGACAAAATCTTTTTATGGAAAAATGAAGAATCTCGATGGATTCGAAACTCAGATTCTGATTTTGAAGTGAAAGCTCATCAAGGTCTCTGGATTAGAAAGAGATAGGAGGAGAGACTTAAAAGTCTCTTCTAAAGTGGGAGACGAACTGTTTTATTATCACAAATCAGTTTTTGAGGAGTGAAAAAGCAGTTCTCTCTATCTAAATCTATTGGTTCATAATAGACTTTGTAATCTTGGAAGTTTATATCTAAATCGATAAGATAGCCTTCAGACTCTAAAAGATAAATTCGTTCATCAACTTCTCTAAACGCTACAAAATAGGCTAAAGGAAACTTTTTAGAATTTAAAAGTTGTAACTTGTAGTCATACTTTCGAATTTCACCATCTTTTGTAATTAGGAAAAAGTAGTTCTCTTTAAAGATAGCTCCTCGGATTGGTAAAGATATCTTCTTATCAAATGTCTCATCTATCTGAAGAATTTCTCGATGAGTGATTAGAGTTAGTGATTTTCCAAAAAGTCGATAGTCGATAACATTACTATAATTGGAAGCAAAAGAGACTGGAACAACTCTACTAATTTTGTTAAATTTCTTAGAGTAGATAGCTATTTTTCCATCAAGAGTGAAATAGAGAATATTTCTTCCATCAAAAAGAGGTGCTGGAATTCGAACATCTATTGTAGAGACCTTATCAAAATTTGCACTAAAAATCTCCTTTTCATCTTCTAAAAGTTTTAAGACATTCTCTTCAGTAATATAGGCGATGAGGTTCTCATGTTTTGAATAGATAACTCCATACTCTTCCACTTCTTCAATTTCTACACCATCTCTATCAAAAACTTTTCCATTTGAGAGATAGACTCTATTGTGTCCAATTTTTTCAATAGTTGTTGAGTTGAAGAGAAAAGGAAGTCTTTTATGAACTCTTTTAGTTCTATCTGGTTTGTAGCTATTTTTTCCACTACAAGAGATGAAGAGAAGAGCCGTAGAGAGAATAAGAACGACTCTTTTCAAACTACTCTCCAAACTTTATATTTTCAAAACTCATTTCTGGAATTGTTGAGTTGTTATCACTATCTGTTACACCATAATGTTTTAAGAGATTTGCAACTTTCTGAAGAGATGAACCATCTTCAATAAAACTGAGTCGATTTTTAGCTTCATCAACTTTTCCACTTTCAATTAGAGAGTAGGCTTCTGAAACAATTGCTAAATCTCTAAAAATAGCATTTTGAGAGTAGCTATAACTATTTAAAGCTGTTGTATCTTTAGATAGTGAGATAACTTGGTAACTTGCGATATCAGAAAGAACAGTATCCCCACCATTTTTGAATTTCTCTAACTCTATCAAATTGGAACTACTAATAGCTTCGGAGAACTGGATTAGAGAGAGTAGTCGAGGACTATTTTCTTCAATTATTTTCAAATTTGCTTCTGGTTCAATACCTCTTTCATAGTTGTAATAAGCCTTATTTACAACTTCACTCCTATACTCTTCAAAAAGAGTGTAACCTAAATATCCAATTGCACCCAAAAGAATTATAACTCCTGAAAATATTATCTTCTTTCTATTTTTGTAGTAGTATCTTTCAAGAAAGAAGAGTTTTTCAGATAGAGATGAACCCTCAACAGCTCTACCTCTTTTGTCTAAAACTTCAACTTTTTCAGCCATGATTTTTCCTCAAACATTTTCTCGAATTCTAGCATGTTATAAGTAGCTAAAAGAGAAATTTGGAAATTACAATCCTCCAAATCTTCTATGAATAGTTTCAAACCTATTCAAGATATTTAGAAACTCCTCTTTTGTAAAATCTGGAAAGAGTGTATTTGTAAAAAACAGTTCAGCATAAGAGATTTGCCAAAGAAGAAAGTTAGAAACTCTGCTATCACCACCTGTTCTGATAAATATGTCAATAGGGTAAGAGACATCTAAATTTTTTTCGATACTCTCTTCAGAAACCTCATCACCACTTTTCAAAACTCTTTTTACACTTCTAACAATATCATCTTTACCACCATAATTTAGAGCAAGATTTTGAGTGAGAGAAGTTAGATGTTGTGTCTTCTCCTCAAGATTTTGAATACTATTTTGCAATTTACTCGAAAACTTTGAAATATCTCCAACAGCACGAAATTTCACTCCATTTTCTAAATATGTATCTAACTCCTTATCAAGATAGTTTCCTAAAAGTCGCATCAAAAATTCGACTTCATGTTTTGGTCTTTTCCAATTTTCAGTAGAAAATGCGTAAAGAGTCAAGGTCTTAACCCGACTCTCTTTTGAAGCAAAAATTGTGAGTTCTCTTACAACTTCACTACCAACTCTATGTCCCTCTACTCTACTTTTTCCCTGTTTTGTTGCCCATCTTCCGTTGCCGTCCATAATGATAGCTACATGCAACTAATTTTCCTCCATTTCAGCTATGGTTTCTCCAAATTTAACTTTCTGAGACATAGAAACTTTAGATTTGAAAAGTCCTTTTTCAGATAGCAATACTGCTGTTGAACCCATTTTAAAGTAACCTAAATCTGAACCTTTCTTTATCTTTTTTGGTGATGAGGTGTAATCAAAAACTTTTGTCTCTCCTTTTATGTTTGTCTCCACTTCTGGCTCAAAGTTTAAAACCATCTTTCCAACATTTAAAGCACCAACAAGAACCATAAAAAGAGTTTTTCCTTGAACTGATATCTCTAAAATAACTCTCTCATTTTCAATAAATAGGTTCGGCTTTTTTCTCAAATATGGCATATTCACAGGATAGAGTTTTCCTGGAATATGAATAACTTTTAAAATCTCTCCATCTACTGGCATATGATAGTGGTGATAATCTTTCGGCGATAAGTAGAAATTTATATACTCTCCACCCTCTAATCTACCTTTTTTATCACTTGAAATATGTTCAGTTAGTAATGAAGAGATGTTATAAGACATTCCTTTGATTTGGAGTGCTAACCCTTGATGAATTGCTCCAAATGCTGTTATCTTTGAGTCTGTTGGAGATATAACTTTGGAACTATCTTCTGGAAAACTTCGCTTGTTTGTGAGTTCTCTTGTAAAGAGATTGTTTAAAGAACTATATTGTGACGGTTTATGAAATTCTGACATATCCAACTTTAAAAGTTTCACATAAGAAACATTTATAAATTTTTGAACTGGAGATGAAAACTCTTTTGATGCAAATTTGCCAAAAGTCCTTGATATTACATTTGAAAAAATCAAATTTTTTCCTTTTTACTGATGTTGTGATAAAAGTTTAATTTGTTTCCATGAAACTGACTAAATAGAGTATTTTTATGCTTTAACAACCTATATGTCATTTCGAACCCTTTCGGGTGAGAAATCTTTTAGTAAAACTATAAGTTTCCAAGATTTCTAAATCACTTCGTTCATATCCGAAGTTTCACTAAATGACAAGAGAGGCAGAAGCCTATTTAGTCACTCCTGTTTCCATTACCTCGACTAAAGCGTATTGGAATGGAGTAGTCTCAGAGAACCTATCCACTCTATTTTGTTCGGTCAAAATGATAAAAAAGTAAAGGGTCTATTGTAACTTTTAACTACTATTTTATCAGACAGGACTAGATTTGGGTTTACCAATATAGAAGCCTTGAGCGTAATCTAAATTTAAATTTTCTATCATAGAGTAAATCTCTCTATTTGAGATAAACTCTCCAATAACTTTATAGCCCATTTTATGACCGAAATCTACAATTGTTTTTACTATCTCTTTTGAGTTATCGTCTCGAACTATGTTCTCCACTAAACTACCATCTATTTTTATGTAATCTGGTTCAAGTTTTATTAGATACTCAAAATTGCTATATCCTGTTCCAAAATCATCAATAGCTATTGAACAGCCGTAACTCTTTAACTTTTTTAAAAACTTATCAACTTCTGAAAAAGATTGTATACTCTCCGACTCGACCAGTTCTATAACCAATTTTTTTCCAATATCATCATACTCTTCCAGCATCTTAATTAAATAACTATTCATATCATCATCTAAAATATCTTCAATTGTTAAATTTATAGAGAATTCATAGTCGAGATTCTGAAAAGTCTCAAAACTGCTTTTTATAACCTGTTTAGTGATTTTTAAATATTGTTGGGAGGCTTTAGCTATGTGTAAAAAGAGTAGAGGAGAGATAACATCTTCATTTTCAACCATTCGAACTAATGCTTCAAATTTCTCGATTTTTCCATTTTTGTAGTTATAAATTGGTTGATAAAAGACAACAATTCTATCTTCTCCAAGAGCTTTTCTTATCTTATCTATCCAGAATATATTGTTTTTATGGTTCTCTTCAATCCCCAAATTTTTGGAGTAGACCAAGATATCTTTATTAATATTATGAGCATGGCGATTTGTCATTTCAGCTGTTACTAAAAGAGTATCGCTGTTTTCAGTGGAGACTCCACAAGTTGTTGTTAAATTGAAATCTTTAACTTTAGTAGAAATTGAGCTATTACTAAGTTTCTGATTTAAAAGATAGATAAAATTTATAAAATGCTCTTTTTGAAAAGAGTAGTTTAAAACGGCAAATCTGTCATTATCTATTCTATAAATTTGGAAGTTCTTGTGTAACTCTCTTTCTATGATAAAGCCAAACTGCTTAATAATTTCATTTGATATATCATACCCATATATATCACCAATATTTATAAATCCATTTATTGTAAAAATTGCTAAGTTGTGTGCATCTTTTTTACTTATATCTTCCATCAACTTTCTCTTATTTCCAAAAGAGGTCAATTCATCAGTTTGTGCTATTTTTAAAAGATGTTGTCTCTGCTCCATAAGTTCGGTAATATCATGTCTAACAGCTATATACTCAACAACTCTATTTTGAGTATTCAATACAGGTTTAATTACAGTATCTACCCAGTAAGATTTCCCATCTTTAGCTCTATTTTTTAGAATACCTTGCCAACTCTCTTTTGCTTCTAAAGTTTCCCACAAATTTTTAAAAGTCTCTTTTGGAACATCTTCTGCACGAAGAATAGAGTGAGGTTTACCAAGAACCTCATCTCGACTATATCCTGTGATATTACAGAAATTGTCATTTACATAAGTTATATTTCCTGATAAATCACTTTTTGAGATAATATTATTTTTCTCCATCGCTTTAATATATTCATTAAATTTTTTTCTAACAAGTTCTTGTCTAAATTTTGTCTCTAATAGACTTTTTGAAAGTTTAGATGGAATGTAAGAGAATAGAGTTCCTATAAAAATTGTAAATAGAAAAATTGTTGTTGTAGCTATTAAGATGTAAAAGTTGTTCTCTTTCTTAGCCTCTTCAAAACTCTCAAAATTTAATTGTAAAATTAGATAGAGTCTTTCAGGCATATTGATATATGGGTTTAAATGAGTTGCAAATATCTCTTTAGAGTAGAAACTATCTGAAGTTATTATCTTCTCGCTGTATGGTGGTAAATAGTTTTCTACTTTTTTATCAAGATATTTCGACCAAGATAGTTCTTTATGAATTAGAAAATTTTTTTTATCATCAAGAATAGATACATTAAATATATTGGACTCTAATAAATCTAATAGAATATCTTCCATAAATATATTCAAAATTAGAAATCCATGATACTTGTTTTCAACAAACACTTTCTTAGCAACTCTTAAAGTTGGAATAAATGGTGTTTCTATCTCTCCCCGCTCACTATTTAAATCTATATATGAGTACCAGATTTGACTATTTTCCAATTCTGAAATCTCTTTAAAATAGTAACTATCTCTCTTGTTTTGCAAAAACTTATCAGAAACTTTATAAGGTTTTTCACCTATTTTGTCTCTCTGAAATCTTATCTTTTCAACTCCACTACTATCTATATATCGTAGTTGGTAGATATCTCTTTTGAAATTTATTGTGTATCTAAATAGTGATGAGGTCTGGTTTTCATCTCCGCTTTTTAAATAGTTTTCAAATTCGTTACTCTTAAAAAGTAGATTTACTATATCTTCAAAATCTTTAAGTGACTCTCTAAAATTCTCTTTATCTCTTTCTAAAAAAGTTTCCGCTTCGCTATTTATATGAGCTTCAAGAAAATTATTATGAAGTTTTAAAGATGTTAAATAGATAATTGCTGTTACTAAAAAACTAAATATTGTGAAAGATAGAATAAAGAGTAACTTTATTTTAAAAGTATTTTTAGCAATATATTTGAAATCTGTTTCAGGTATCATTTAGAATTATCATTTCATGTAAATTTTATTATTTGGAATTTTACAAAAAAGTTTTCTTTTCATATTTATCTAAAAAGCAAGACTCTATTCTCTAATACTTCATTACGGTAAAATAGAGGAAAAAATTGGATATAGATGTTACAAACTGTAAATTTGACAAAGAGATTTGGAAAGCGAATTCTATTTGAAAATATAAACTTAAAATTAGATGTAAATAAGAGATATGGACTTATTGGGGCAAATGGTGCTGGAAAGTCTACATTTATGAAAATTCTTTCGGGTGAAATAGATGAGTATGATGGAGAAATCTCTATTGAGCCTGGATTGAGAGTGGGAGTTCTTGGACAGAACCAATTTGCATTTGAAGAGTTTACAGTTTTAGATGCTGTTCTTTTTGGAAATCGTAGACTTTATGATGCTATAAAGGAAAAAGAGAAACTCTATATGAGTCCAGAATTTACTGATGAGGTAAACAATAGACTTGCAGAACTCGAAGTTGTTACAGTTGAGGAAGACCCAACTTATGAGTATGAAGTAAATATTACAAAAATACTTGAAGGTCTTGGAGTTCCAGCAAGTGAAATCTATAACCCGATGTCTTCACTCTCTAGTGCTGATAAATTTAAAGTTCTTCTTGCTCAAGTTCTTTTTCCAAAACCAGATATTCTCTTTCTCGACGAACCTACAAATAACTTAGATTTAGAAGCTATCTCTTGGGTTGAGAGACAACTTCAGAGACATGAGGGAACTCTTCTTGTGATTTCTCACGATAGACACTTTTTGAATGAAGTTGTTACTCATGTTCTTGATTTAGATTTCAAAACAATTCGAGAATTTACAGGAAACTATAATGATTGGTATCTTGCTTCTACGGTAATTGCAAAGAAACAGGAAGCTGAAAGAAGTAAAAAGTTGAAAGAGAAAGCAGAACTGGAGTCTTTTATTCGACGATTTTCAGCAAACGCTTCAAAGGCAAAACAGGCAACTTCAAGACAGAAACAGTTAGAAAAGTTGAATATAGATGATGTGAAACCATCTTCTCGTAGAGACCCAAGCATTGTTTTTAAATTGAATAGAACTATTGGTAATGACACTCTGCTTTTTGAAGATGTAACATTTGGATATGAGGGTGAGAGAAAACTTTTTGAGAAACAGACTTTCAAAATTGAACATGGAGATAAGATAGCTCTTATTGGTGGAAATGGTGTTGGAAAGAGTACACTACTAAAACTTATGTTAGGTGAACTAATACCAGAAAGTGGAGATGTGAAATGGGGAACAACTGTTCAAACTGGATATTTTCCGCAAGATACAACCGATAAAATCGTTGGAGATTATACACTTTATGAGTGGCTTAAATCTTTCAATCCAAAAGGTGATTTGGCTGAAGTTAGAAACTGTCTTGGAAGAATGCTCTTTTCTGGTGAAGAACAGGAAAAGAGTGTAAAAAGTATCTCTGGAGGTGAAAAACATAGAATGATGCTTTCGAAAATGATGTTGGAACAAGGTAACTTCCTGCTTCTTGATGAACCAAACAACCATTTAGACCTTGAGTCCATTATCGCTCTTGGTGAAGCTCTTCACAATTTTGAGGGGAATGCTATTGTTGTTAGTCATGACCGTGAACTTCTTGACGCTTTTGCAAATCGAGTAATTGAAATTTTTCCAGATGGACGAATTGCTGATTTCAGAGGAACTTATGAAGAGTATCGAGAAAAACAGTAAATAGATGTGCATTTTAAAGGTATATTTATGGTAAAAAATATATACATTCATATTGGAATGCACAAAACTGCTACTACATTTTTACAAGATAATCTCTTTCCGAAATTGGAAAATAGTGAATTTATTCGTGGAGATTCTAAAATTGGAGAGATTTTAGATGATATCAATTACTCTCATCCTATTGCCGTAGATATTGAGCAAAAAAGAGAAGAGATAGAGATAGAGATAAGTGAAATTGAGAAAGAGAATATCTTAATAAGCAGAGAAGGGCTAGTTGGTAATATGGCGAATAGCTATCTAGAGTTTGACAAAAACATGGATTTTATCTATAAACTTTTCCCAGATGCAAAAATCATTTTGACTTTTAGAAGACAAGATAGTTGGTTAGAATCAGCTTTCAAACAGACTCTTCATGAGGGTTGGACTATTACATTCAAAGAGTTTACAGATACAAATATTAAAAGACCTCTTGCTCCAAGTTTTGATTATAAGATGTTGAACTACTTATATTTCTACAACAAAATAGATGACAAATTTAAAGATACTCTTTTTGTCCCTTTTGAGATGTTTGTAAAAGATAGAGAAAGTTTCGTTCAAAATATAGGTAACTTCTTAGAAGAGGAGATAGAGCTAAAAGATGTTAAAGATAGAGGGAAAGGAAGAAATAGAGGATATTCTCTTATCTCTGCAAGAATTGCTTATGTTTTGAATAGATTTTTAGGTTATCATCAACACTCTCTAGGTTTTATATCAATAAATCCTATAAAGAGATTTTTTTCAGAGAGATACAATCGCAATATTTTTTACAAAACTTTGGCAAGGTTCTTTTATAGGATTTCTTTAAGAATATTTCTCCAACGAGTTTTAGACAAAATCATCTATATTAAATACTCACCGATGAAAGATAGTTTCAGAAAAGAAATTTTATCTTTTCATAAAAACTCAAATAGAAAATTAGAAGAGAAAATAGGAATAGATTTAAAAAAGTATGGTTACTATGCTTAAGAGAGTAGAGAGAGACTCTATCTCTCTATTCTCATCATAAAAGGTTTATCTTTTACAAAGTCGAGTGTTGAAATCTCTTTCAGAGCTGAAAGGATTTGACTCTCTTTTGTTTTATGAGTAGAAATTAGAAGGTTTGTAGTCTCCTCTTTCTCTTCATTGTTTTGAAGAACAGCATTTATAGAAATTCCAAAATCGCCTAAAATTTTAGAAATCTCGGCAAGAACTCCTGCACGGTCTTCAACTCTAGTTCGAACATAGTAGTTTGTCTCTATATCTTCCCGATTTCGGAGTCTTAAACCGCTCTCAAGAGGCTTTTTAAACCCAAGCATTGGAAATTTCTTGTCATGTCGAACAATGTCGATGAGGTTTGAAATCACAGCACTAGCAGTTGCATCTCCACCAGCTCCAGCACCATAATAGAGAGTCTCACCAACTTTATCTCCAATTACAGAAACACCATTCATAACTCCATCAATTTTTGCAATCATTTCGCTATTTGAAACCATTGTTGGGTGAACTCGAAGTTCTACCTCATCACCCTCTTTTTTTGCAATTCCAAGAAGTTTGATTGAGTATCCAAATTCATTTGCAAAATAGATGTCATCAGCTGAAATCTCCTCGATACCTTCGATAAGTATATCTTCAGGTTTTGCATCAATACCGTAAGCAATGGAGGCTAGTATCAGAAGTTTATGACCAGCATCAAAACCGCCAATATCAAAAGTTGGGTCAGCTTCAGCATATCCAAGTTCTTGAGCAATTTTTAGAGTCTCTCCAAAATCTGCACCCTTTTGTATCATTTCTGTAAGAATGTAATTTGAAGTTCCATTCAAAATACCTCTAATTCCCTCGATATGATTTGCACTTAGACCCTCTCGAAGAGCATTGATGATTGGAATTCCTCCAGCAACACTCGCTTCAAATTCAAATTGAACGGTTCCAGCTATCTCTTGAAGTTCATATCGATGATAAGCTAGTAGAGCTTTGTTTGCCGTAACAACACTCTTTCCATTTTCTAAAGCAGTTTTTACAACTTGGTAAGGTTCATCAACTCCACCCATAAGTTCTACAAAGATATCGATATCATCTCGAGAAAGAGCATCTTCCAGGGAAGTAGTTAGAGGAAAGGAGACACTTCTCTCTTTTCCTAAATCTCTTACAACCCCAAGCACAGGAACTATCTCTTTTCCAGCTCTTGCTGAAATGATATCTCTATTCTCTTCTAAAATTCGAGCTACTGACTCTCCAACAGTTCCAACACCTAAAATGGCAATTTTAACCACTAGACTTTCTCACTCTTTTGTACTTCTGGTTTAGGGGTTTCTGTTTTAGTTTCAGCAATCTCCTCTTTCTTCTCATCATCTTTTACAGCACTTTTGAAGTTCTTAATTCCAGTTCCAACACCTTTCATAAGTTCAGGAATTTTTTTTCCACCAAAAATAAGAACTACAATTCCAAGAATTAGTAACCACTCAATTCCACCTGGCATTCCCATTACTTACCTCCTAAAAAAGAGTCGCTAGTTTTTTTACTTCCAAACTTCTCTTTCCACTCTTTCTGGTTCCAAGCATCAAGAACTTTTATCTTTTCCATAAGGTAATCGAAATCCTCAGGAAGTAGAGCTTGGTCTCCATCAGACAATGCACAACTTGGACAAGGGTGAACTTCGATTATCATTCCATCAGCTCCAGCAGCCATTCCAGCAAAACCTAATGCAGAAACAAACTCCCGTTTTCCAGCAGAGTGAGACGGGTCTACAATTACAGGTAGATGAGTCTCTTTTTGAAGGTAAGGAACAAGAGCCACATCAAGAGTATTTCTCATAGCTGTTTCATAACTTCTGACACCTCGAAGAGCGATTATCACCTCTTGTAAACCACCACTTAAAACATACTCCACACTCATAAGATGCTCTTTTACAGTTGAAGCGATACCGTTTTTAAGAATTACAGGTTTACCAAGTTTTCCAATCTCTTTAAGAAGTGCGAAGTTTTGCATATTTCTAGCACCAATTTGAATAACATCTGTATACTGATACACAAGGTCTATATCTTTTTCACTCATAAGCTCTGTTACAATTGGAAGACCTGTCTCTCTTCTAGCTTCAGCTAACATCTCTAGTCCCTCTTTTCCTTTACCTTGAAAAGAGTATGGACTTGTTCTAGGTTTGAATGCACCACCTCGAAGCATTGTCGCTCCAGCTTTCTGAACAGATTTTGCAATGTTGATGAGGTTCTCATAACTATCTACTGAACATGGTCCAGCAATAATACTTTTATGTCCTCCACCAATTTTTACACCTGCAATATCTAAAGTTGAGTCTTCAGGATGAAAAGCCCGACTTGCTTTCTTGTATGGAGCAGAAACCTCAAGAACCTTTTCAACTCCTGCTAGAGTGTGAAGAGGCTTTCCAGCTAAATCCTGTTTATCTCCAATAATACCAATAATAGTTTGGATTTCACCTTTGGAGATACTCACATCATGTCCCCACTCTTTTATCTGTTTTGCTACACTGTCTATATCAGCTTCAGTAGCATTATTACTCATTACTAAAATCATCAACTAAACCCTTTTTTCCAAAAGAAGAGCAACCCACTCGTTTTTCTCCCTCTTTTGAACCAACTTAAAATCTGAAAAATTTTCTAAAACGAGATTATACCTATTGGAAAGAATTCCAGAAAGGAGAAGTTTATCTACGCTTCTCTCTCGTAAACTTTTAGAAATCGCGACTATCACATCTGGAATTATGTTTGCGATAACTATATCGTAGCTATTTCCTGTATCTCCTGCCGAACCTATCCAGCTCTCTACAAACTCCAAACCGTTCTTTTCAAAATTCTCTACGGCACTATCCACAGCAACAGGGTCTATATCACAAATAGAGACTTCTGCTCCAAGTTTTGCTCCAGCAATTCCAAGAATTCCGCTACCAGTTCCAACATCAAGAAGAGACTTTTTAGAAACTTCCATTTCGCTTATAAGTCCCAAGCAGAGTTCTGTACTTTCATGATGTCCTGAACCAAATGCCATTGCAGGGTCTATTGCAAGAGATATAAGTTCTTTTTTAGGTTTGTGCCAAGTTGGGTGAATGTAAAAAGGTGGTATTAAAACTGGTTGGACACTCTGTTTAAAGTTCTCTATCCAGTCTCTATTTTCTAGTCTTTTTTCAGAAATTTGTACAAAAATTTCTATTCCAAATTTCTCTTCTAACTTTTTTCGAAACTGTTCAATCCCCCAAGCCACATCATCTAGCGGTTGGAGGTTTCTAACAATAATAGAGTCATCAAACTCTTCCAAACCATCTTCAACTATTTGAAGAGTGAAGTCTAGGAATAGGTCGTAGTGAGAGAGAGGTTTTACTACTAATTCGTAGTAGTATCTCTCCATTAACCACCCATTACAGCAGAGAGTTTCTCTTTAAGAACTTGAGGAGTAAATGGTTTTACTATATAGTTATTAACCCCAGCTTTAAGGGCTGTAATAACTTCAGCTTTCCCACCTTCAGTAGTAACCATAATTATTGGTAATTCATTAAAATCACCTGAACCTCTTACTTTTTTGACAAGTTCCAGTCCATTCATTTCAGGCATATTCCAGTCTGTAATCAACATGCCTAAATCTTTATTTGCTTCCATAATGGACCAAGCCTCAACACCGTGTTCAGCTTCGAGAATATCTTTATAATTCAATCTACCGAGCGTATTTTTAATAATTCTTCTCATTGTAGAACTGTCATCAACTACTAATATTTTCAAGAAAGCTCCCTTTATGCTAGATAATTTCTTTAAAATGTTCTTGCGATTATATCATAAAAGTATCACTATAATAGTATTATCTTTTGCTTTATTAACACAATTTTAGTGATAAAATAGAAACTATTTTTAGCTATTTCGCTTTTTAAAACCTAATTTCTAAAAGCATGATTTGAGGGAAATGACCAAATAGAAGATTTTCATCTTTTGGAAACTAAATTTTTGTAATAACTTAATAGAAATCCAAGAACACCGTTATTTCGAGCTACTCGAGAAATCTTGGAAGTGAGACCTCTCCATTCTGCGATGCTCCAGTCGAGGTGACAAGAACAGCTATTTGGTCACACCTGATTTTAGAACCAATATCTTAGCTAAAATTCTTTAAGAGAATACTCTACTTATAAGTTTCAAATTTATATAAGTTTTAAAAAGGAGAGGAATTGGAAAAAGTTTTTAAAGAGGTTCACACTCTTGATAATTTCTGTTATAGCGACATATTTTTAACTGAAGAGATTTTGATGGAAAATGCCTCAACAACAATCTCTAATTACATTAAAAATAGATTTCCAAAAGGTAGTAGTTTAGTAGTTGTTAGTGGTTCTGGACACAATGGAGCAGATGGTATAGTTGTAGCAAGACAGCTTTGTGGTGATTTTAGAGTAAAACTCTATCTCTCAGCACCACCAAAAAGTGAACTTGCAAGATTTCAACTTAAAAGAGCTTTAGCTGTTGGAGTTGAGAGAATTTACAAACTGGAAGATGGAGATATAATTCTTGATGCTCTTTTTGGTAGTGGACTTAAAACTCCAATAACAGATAAATTTAGTTCTATTATAAATGATATAAACTCTTTCAAAGGTTTTAAGATAGCTTGTGACATTCCTTCAGGAGTAGACTCTTTTGGAAATGTTGATAAAGTTGCAGTAAAGTCAGATGTTACTATTACTATGGGTGCTTTAAAAATAGCTCTATTTTCTGATGTTGCAAAAGATTTGGTTGGAGAGGTTTTGGTTGCAGATTTAGGAATTTCAAGAAAAATGTATGAGAGCAAAAAATCATTTTTCAATTTAGAAGAGAGTGATATAAAGCTACCTCATCGAACTAAAAAAGCTACGCATAAAGGAAGTTATGGACATGTTGCTGTTTTAAGTGGAGAGAGAGAGGGTGCTTCAACTATTTCAGCTTTAGCTTCTCTAAACTTTGGTGCTGGTCTTGTCTCAGTAGTCAGCGTAATAAAAAGAGAGTTACCTTTTGAACTTATGCAGAGTAGAGAAGTTCCTGAAAATAGTTCTGTAATTATTGCTGGAATGGGACTTGGTAAAGTTGGGCTTGACCACTTTAGAGATACAATTCTCAATTCATCTATTCCTCTTGTTTTAGATGCTGATGCTCTACATGAACCATCTATTTTAAAAATACTCTCCACCAGACCACTTGACATAGTTTTAACTCCTCACCCGAAAGAGTTTGCCTCTATGCTCTTTCACCTCTTTGATAAAAAGTTTACAGTTAGTGAAGTTGTTGAAAAGAGAGTTGAACTTGTTCAGATGTTCTCTGATAGATATCCAAATGTAACTCTACTTTTAAAAGGTGCAAATAGAATTATTGCTGGAGATGGAGACCTCTATTTTGATACTCTTGGTGAACCAAACCTTGCAAAAGCTGGTAGTGGTGATGTTCTTGCTGGAATGATTGGTGCTTTAATTGCTCAAGGTTATTCACCTTTAGATGCAACTATATCAGGTAGTCTGGCTCATGGTAAGGCTTCAAAACTTTATCAAGGAAACAGCTTTTCACTATCTCCTATAAAACTTATAAATGAGTTTGACAATATTTAAAAAATGGAAGCTATGAATGATGAGGTGCTATGAATGATAAGGTCTTTGAGTATATTTTAAATGGATTGGCTTAAAAAGAGTTTTCTGCTTTTTCTAGTTACACTTTTATTTATAAGTTGTGTTGAAAAGAGTCCTCTGCCAAAACTTACTACTTCCTCAAAAATTGGAATTGTGGATATGGAAGTAGTAAATTTTTGGAATTCAGGTGTAAGTTGTTGGTGTACAGACTCAGATGAACTCTTGGTTTTTGCAATGCTTCTTATAATTATTTATGCAATTCACAATAGCACTCAACAAGATTTTGAAACTATTTTAAGTAGTGGTGAATATAGAGAACTCTTAGAAATCGTTGATAAAAAATTTCAAATTCTTTTTCCAAACTATATTCCTATCTCAAATATTTTAGAACAAGATGATATTGAGTTTGGTATTAAATTGAGAATTATTGATGAAAAACTCTATTGGAAAGTTGTAGATAAGGAGAATAGAGTTATTCAGCCTGAAAGTTTATTTTAAATTTCACTTACCTGTACAAAATCAGATATGTCTACCACATTTTTACTATAATGTCAAAACTTTTTTAGAAATTATAGGAGGCTTCCATGGAAATAAGTGGTTCAAGAATGGTTGTTGAAGCCCTTAAAAGGGAGGGAATAGATACAGTTTTTGGTTACCCTGGTGGAGCTATAATGAATGTTTATGATGAACTCTATAAGCAAGATGATATAAAACATGTATTGACAAGACACGAACAGGCAGCTATACATGCAGCAGAGGGATTTGCAAAAGTTACAGGAGAAGTTGGTGTAGCGATAGTAACAAGTGGTCCCGGATTTACAAATGCTGTTACGGGTCTTGCTGACGCTTATATGGACTCCGTTCCAATTGTTGTTATTTCAGGACAAGTTCCAATGGCTCTTATCGGAACAGACGCTTTTCAAGAGATTGATGCTGTTGGGATTAGTAGAGCTTGTACAAAACACAACTATCTTGTTACAGATGCAAAAGATTTACCAAGAGTAATTAAAGAGGCGTTCTATATCGCAAGAAGTGGAAGACCTGGACCAGTACATGTTGATATTCCAAAAGATGTTTCTGCTCAAATTACTGAATTTGTCTATCCAGACAAAGCTGAAATTCCAACTTACAATCCAGCATTCAAGGGTGATTTAGAGAAAATTAAAAATGCAGTAGAAGCTATCAAATCTTCAAAAAGACCTCTTCTTTATGTTGGTGGTGGTGTTGTACAGTCTAATTCTGGAAATCTTGTTAGAGAGTTTGCTGAAAAAACTGGAATTCCAGCTGTTGAGACTCTTATGGCTAGAGGAGTTATGGGAAGTACAAATCCACTTCTAATTTCTATGGTAGGAATGCACGGTAGTTACGCTGCAAATATAGCTATGAGTGAAGCTGATTTGCTTATCTCTTTTGGTCCTAGATTTGATGATAGGGTTACGGGAAAACTTTCAGAATTTGCAAAAGAGGCGAAGATAATTCATGTTGATATCGACCCGAGTTCTGTTGATAAGCTCGTGGCTTCGCACTATCCAATCATTGGAGATTTACACTCTGTTTTAACAGATATGTTGCCTCTAATTACAGAAATAGAGCCAGAGCAGTTTGAAGATTGGCGAGATGCGATAGAGAAGAACGATAAGTTGCACCCACTCGGATATGATAAAGGTGAAGCTATCAAACCGCAAGAGGTGATAGAGAAGATTGGTGAAGTTTTTGGAGATAGAGCAAATATCTCAACTGATGTTGGACAACACCAGATGTGGGCTGCTCAATTCTATCCATTCTCTCGACCTAGACAATTTAACACTTCTGGCGGACTTGGAACAATGGGCTTCGGTTTTCCTGGAGCAATGGGTGTTAAAGCTGGAGATAGAGATAGAGTTGCTGTAAATGTTACAGGAGATGGTTCAATTCTCATGAATATTCAAGAGCTTATGACTGCTGTTGAGTATGAACTTCCAGTTGTAAATGTGATTTTGAACAACAACTATTTAGGAATGGTTCGACAGTGGCAAACTCTATTTTATGACGACCGTATCTCTGAAACAGACCTTACAGTTCAACCAGACTTTGTAAAACTTGTAGAGAGTTTTGGTGGTGTTGGATATAGAGTTGAAACTATGGAAGAGCTTGAAAAGGCACTTTTAGATGCTGAAAAGAGAAATGTTGTTGCTCTAATTGATGTAAAAGTTGATAGAAGAGAGAATGTTATGCCAATGGTTCCTGCTGGTGGTTCACTCTACAATATGATGTTAAGGTAGAAAATGAGAGAAGATAGACATATAATTTCAGTTATTGTTCAGAATGAGTCAAGTGTTCTTGCAAGAATTTCTGGACTTTTTGCAGGACGAGGCTATAATATAGAGTCTCTTACAGTAGCACCAGTTCCAAATGATAGCGGACTTTCAAGACTTACAATTGAGACTTATGGTAGTTGTAAAACTGTTACTCAAATTGAGAAGCAATTAAACAAACTTATTCCAGTTCTCAAAGTTGTTGAGAAAGATGACTTTGTTGAGAAAGAGATGGCTCTTGTAAAAGTTCCAATTGAAGAGAGTCTCTCCGATGTTGATGCTCTCGCAAGAGCCTACAACGGGAAAATTGTAAATGTTGGCGATGGTTCTATCATTTGTATGGTTGCAGATGAACCAACTAGAGTTGCCTATTTTATAAAAGCAATTCAGAAATACAACCCAATTGAAATAATTCGAAGTGGTGTTGTTGCTCTTGAACGATGAGGTTTTTACGACCTCATCGCCTTTTTAAATCTTCTGTCTACTCAAACCACCAATTCTCTATATTTAAATCATACAGTGGTGAAATTTCTGGACGGTGAACTCTTTTCCAGTAAGCAACTCTAAATTTATCGATGTGCCAATGGGGAATCACATAAAAATTTTTTAAAAGTTCTCTATCTAATTCAAAAACTAAACTTTGTAACTCTATAAAATTTTCACTATTTCCAATTTTTTCAATTAAGGAATCTATCTTTTGATTCTCAATTCCAGAAAGATTTTGACTTCCTTCAACTTTTGCTAAACTTGAGTGCCAATAACTAAACTGTTCACTACCAACAAGGAGAGGTTGCCAGAGAGTTCTAACAACCATATCAAATTCAAATTTCTTATATTTCAGATAGTATTGAGAAGGGTCTACAACTTCTATTTCCAAATCTATACCAAGTTTTCCAAGATTTCGTTTAAAAGGTAGGGCAACTTTTACAAAACCACTCGAACCTAAAAGAAGAGTGAATTTGAGTTGTTCACCATTTGGAAGATAGAGTTTTCCATTTTGTAAGTAGCAACCAGCAGAGATTAGTAACCTCATCGCTTTTCGAAGAGATGGTCTTATTTGATAACTACCACCAGCTTCTGGCATCTGAAACTCTTTTGAATCGAAAATTGAATTTGAGAAGAAACTATTGCTTCTCTTATATTGTCCATAAAATAGATTTCTGTTTGCCCATTCAAAATCGAAAGCTAAAGCTATACCTTGTCGAATTTTGACATCTTGGAATTTTGGAAGTCGAGTATTGAACCAAAATCCCTGCATTCCTTGAGAGAGTTTATGAGGTATCTCCTCTATTGTAAATTTCTCTTGGAGTCCATCATATCCTGTTACCCAATTTTTGGAGATATTTTCATATCGAAAGTGGTATCGTAGAGATTTTAGAGCTTCAAAAAGGACATTTTCATCTCGATAGTAGTCATAAGTGATAGAGTCAAAATTGTATTTTCCAACATTTGGACTTAAATCTTTTCCCCAGTAATCATCTCTTCGAATATATTTTATAGAACTTCCAAAATCATTCTTCTC
This sequence comes from Candidatus Thiovulum imperiosus, assembly GCA_024281175.1. Lineage (GTDB taxonomy): Bacteria > Campylobacterota > Campylobacteria > Campylobacterales > Thiovulaceae > Thiovulum_A > Thiovulum_A imperiosus. The sequence continues at coordinate 60,539 of JAMJTW010000031.1, read as the reverse complement.
TATTTTATAAGCTCCACTACCTACGGGTATATCATTGTTAAAAAACTCTTTTGAGAAAATCTTTATTGTAGAAATTGTGGTGATGAGGTCTTTCTTATCAACTTCAAATTTTATCTTTCTCTCTCCCAAAATCTCTATTTTGCCAACTCCTCTTAAGTGAGCTTTATAGATAGGAGAACCTTTTGTAAGTAGAGTTTGAAAAGTAAAGTTCACATCTTCTGCTAAAACGGATTTTCCATCTGAAAATCTTGCATCTTCATGAATTGTAAAAATAACAGATTTCCAATCAGAAGAGATATTTATATCCTTAGCCAAAAGACCATAATAGGAAGCGATTTCATCACCAGATTTTACAAAAAGAGTATCGTAAATGAGTTCTAAACCTTGGACTGTTTCACCTCTCAAATTGAAATGATTTAGAGAGTCATAAGTTCCAAAAACTCCAAAAATAATATCTCCACCTTTTGGAGCTTCTGGATTGCTATATTCAAAATGAGTGAAATTTTCATCATACTTCTTCTCTCCTAAAAGTGAAAATGAGCTATCTGCTAAGAGAAGAGAGTTAAAAATTAAAAATAGTAAAGTTTTCATAACTGTTCTGGAAGAAATTTCACATCAAATTTTTTTAGATTTGAATAGTTCTTTAATTCCTCTGTTACAGCAGGAATACTACTCTCTTTTACATGGTAGATATATATCTCCAAATCATCTCTTTTCAACTTCTCCAACTCCCTATCTAAAAGTTGTGGTGTAAGATGTTTGCTAATTTGTGCAAGTCCATTTAATGCAGACTCAAAAGAGATTTCAACTAAAACTGTATCTATCTTTCTATTCTCATTTATAGTTTTCCAAAAATCATTATTTAGATAAGTATCACTACTTAAAGCGAAAGCTCTATCATTCTTCTCAATGACAAAACCTGCTGTTGGAACAATATGATTTGCTGGAATTGGAGTAATTGAAATATCATTTATATAAAGTGTTGTTCCAAACTCGATTTCGTTGAATACGATAGATTTTTCACCAGTTGTTAGCAGAGGAATTAGAGAGAAATCAGGCCAAATATAGTCATTAAACATAAACTTCTTTATATTTGCAATAGTATCTTGCAGACCGTAAATATGGAGCTGTTTTGTTCTTGTAGTAAAACCATTCTCAATTAGAAATGGCAGTTCTAAAATGTGGTCGAAGTGAGAGTGAGAGATAAAAACATGTTCTATCTTATTTGTATCAAATTCATATTTCTGAAATATATTTCCAGCGTCAATTAGCATATTATCAGCTATCTGAAGTGATACAGTTGCATTTGTCTTTGTTTTGCTTCCACCAGAACCCAAAACTTTAAGTAGATAATCCATAAATAAAATTCCTTAAACTATTTTTCTCTAATTCCAAAAATGTGTTTTCCCCATGACCAGGAAAAACTGGAAAGTTTTGTAACTTTAAAACTTTTTCCAAACTTCTTCTCATATCATCTCTACTTGAGAAAGGAAAATCAAATCTTCCAATAGAACCTTTAAAAAGTACATCTCCTGAAAAGTATATGTTTTCAATTTCTAAAATAGAGCTTCCAGGTGTATGTCCTGGAAGGTGGTGAAAGAGGATAGGAATAGAAGAAAGGGAGAGGGAAAAGTCTGTAAGTTCTACCAAGTCCTCTCTATACTTTGGAACTCCTCTACCAAAAAAGTCATTTTTTAAAATAACCTCATCGAGCTTGTGAAGATAGATTTTAACTCCAAACTCTTCAGCTATTTTGTAAGAGTCCCACATATGATCAAAGTGAGCGTGAGTAAGAAGAATTCCTTTTAGGTCTTTTACTTCCCTTTTCACCCACTGGAAAGCTCCAACTCCAGGGTCTACTACAAATTGGAAATTTTCAAAATCCAAAATATAGCAGTTTGTCTGATACTCCCCAAAAGCTCTTTTTAAAACTTTCACAATCTCACTTTTGTAGATAGAGCATGTGCTTCAAGTCCCTCTGTTTCAGCAAGAACAATCACATCTTTTCCAACTTCTTCTAACCCCTCTTTTGAAAAAGCGATGATAGAGCTTTTCTTTAAAAAGTGTTCAACAGAGAGAGGTGAAAAGAATTTAGCACTTCCACCTGTTGGAAGAGTGTGATTAGGTCCAGCTACATAATCTCCAATCGCTTCAGGTGTATATTTTCCTAAAAATATCGCTCCAGCATTTTGGATTTTTGGCAACAAATCGAATGGATTTTCTGTTACGACTTCAAGATGCTCAGGAGCAATTCTATCCATAAGTGAAATTGCCTCATCTAAATCTTTTACTACGATAATAGCACCTCTCTCAACAATGGACTTTTCCGCTATCTCTCTTCGAGATAGTTTCTGAAGCCAAATTTCCACCTCTTTAGAAACCTCATCAGCAAGAGTTTGTGAGTCTGTAATCAGAATAGAACTTGCCATCTCATCATGTTCAGCTTGAGATAGTAAATCTATCGCAATATGATTTGGATTTGCTGTTTTGTCTGCAATCACACCAATCTCACTCGGTCCAGCAATCATATCAATTTGGACATCTCCAAAAACAAGTTTTTTAGCTGTAGCAACAAAGATATTTCCCGGACCTGTAATTACATCAACTTTTGGTATTGTCTCTGTACCATAAGCCATAGCTCCAATTGCTGAAGCACCACCAACTTTATAGATAGCTGAAATGTTACAGATATATCCAGCACCAAGAAGAATATCACTAACCTCATTTAGTGGTGTTGGAGATGAAACAACTATCTCTTTAACTCCAGCGACATTTGCAGGAATTGCATTCATTAGTAGAGAAGATGGATAGATAGCTTTTCCTCCTGGAATATAGAGTCCAGCTTTTTCAATAGGTGTAACTTTTTGTCCTAAAATATTTCCACTACTCTCTGTATCTATCCAACTTTTTGGCATCTGCTGTTTATGATATTTTTCAATTCTACTATACGCTACTCGAAGAGCTTTCTGAAGGTCTGGAGAGAGTCTGTCAAATCCAGCTCTCATTTCATCTTGGGAAATTATTAAATCATCACTCTTTTCAGGTTTCCACTTATCAAACTTCTCAATATCTTGAAATAGGGCTTTATCTCCATCTTCTCTAACAGATTTTAAAATAGAAGAGACAACCTCCGTGACACCGTCTATATCCATCTTTCCTCGACCTAAAATCTCTTCAAATTTATCGGTAAAATCGCTATCAGTAGTTGAAAATATATTCATCTTTTACACTCTTTTTGTAAGATTTTATCTTAAATATGGAAAGTGATATAAAATAGAATAATATAAAAAAACTAAAAATATTTTCACCATCTCTTTTCTTAAGCGAAAGCTCCCCAATCTGATATAATTTGCCAAAAAATAAGGATAAAGTAAGTGGAAGAAAGATTATTTCTCTTTTTTGGTACAATTTCTCACAATCACGAATTTGTATATTTAGCTCACATGCTTTTTGCAACACTCATTGTAATTTTTTTAGCTAGAATGACTGTTACTTCTATGAGATTAGTTCCAACTGGAGTTCAAAATGTTATGGAGGCTTTTCTAACTGGCGTTTTAGCAATGGGTAGAGATACTATTGGAAAAGAAGATGCTAGAAAATATCTCCCTCTTGTCGCTACTCTTGGACTTTTTGTTGTTGTTTCAAACTTTATTGGAATAGTTCCAGGATTTGAGTCTCCTTCAAGTTTCTTAGATTTTACATTAGCTTTAGCAATCTCAATTTTTGTTTACTACAATTTTGAAGGTATTCGAAGAAATGGAGTTGTAAAATATTTTGGTCACTTTATGGGTCCAGTTTGGTGGTTATCTTGGTTGATGTTCCCAATTGAAATCATCTCTCATATTAGTAGAATTATCTCTCTCTCTTTCCGACTCTTTGGAAATATTAAAGGTGATGATCTCTTTTTAGCTGTTGTCCTAATGTTAGCTCCTTGGTTTGCACCACTACCTGCATTTGCACTACTAACATTTTCTGGTGTTCTTCAAGCATTTATCATTATGATACTTACTTATGTCTATTTGGCTGGAGCAACTCACATCAGCGAGGAACATTAAAAAAAGATGATTTTTGTCAATAGAGACAAACTTGAAAAATTTCTAAACCTCCTTTTGGGGGTTTCTTGGTCAATGGTTGTTTTTGGAACTATCTCAATTCTTCTTATCTCTCTCCAAGTCACTTCAATTCCACTAGCAATCATAATCACATTTCTCTTCTTTTTTCTACTTTCAATAGTTGTTCTCTTTTTAGAAAGTCTCAAAATTCAACTTGAACAGATAAAAAAAGTTGATAAATTACTTCAGAAATTTGAAGTAAAAGAATCAGAAATTTAATTCTGATTCCAAAAATGAATTTTAAAAAACTTTTCGTTTTTCCAATTCTCTTTTATCAAAAATATCTAACCCATTTAGCTTATGGTAGTTGTCGATACTATCCAACTTGTTCACAATATACAAAAGAGCAGTTTCTTTTCAACTCTCTCTGGAAAGCACCTTTCCTTTCGTTGAAAAGGATTTTAAGTTGTAATCAACTTTTTAAAGGTGGAATAGATTATCCAGTTTTGAAAGTGGAGAAATTTAAAACTGGAAAAGAGGTTGGTGAAATTAGATACTGGTTTGTTCCAACAAAAAAGAAAAATAGCTATTTTTTAGTAAAAAGTTTTATCTCTTTCACGAAATAGATTTCTGCCTCTCTTGTCATTTCGATATGAGCGTAGCGATTGAGAAATCTTGGGAACTTATCGTTTTACTCGAAGTGATGTAAAAGATTTCTCACCCTAAAGGGGTTCGAAATGACATATAAGTTATTCAAGCATAAAAATACTCTATTTGGTCAGTCCCAAAAGTTTTATCTCTTTCACGAAATAGAATTAGGACGATTGTAGAGAAAAAGAGAATTATGAACAACTCAAAAAATGTTGGAAATTACATATTTGGAAAAGGTGCAATAAAAGAGCTTCCAAAACTACTAGAAGCAAAAAGAGAAAATGGATATATCCTCTATTTTATAGACCACTATTTTCAAAATAGAGATTTAGAAATAGAGTTAAAAGATGGTGATGAGGTTTTTTATGTTGATACAACAGATGAGCCAAAAACAGAAGATATAGATAGATTTCGAGATAGAGTTTTGGAGCTTCAGAAAGGTATTCCAAATGCCATAGTCTCAATTGGTGGTGGTGCAACTCTTGATACTGGAAAAGCTGTTTCAAATCTACTTACAAATGGTGGAAAGGCTGAAGATTATCAAGGTTGGGATTTAGTAAAATTGGCAGGAGTTTATAAAATTGGAGTTCCAACTGTTTCTGGAACAGGTGCTGAAGCGAGTAGAACTTGTGTTATGACAAACTCAAAAAGTGGTTTGAAACTTGGAATGAACAGCGACTTTACAATTTACGATCAACTTATCTTAGACCCAAGTCTTACAAAAAGTGTACCGAAAGAGCAGTATTTCTATACTGGAATGGATACTTATATTCACTGCATTGAGTCTTTAAATGGTAGATATCGAAATGCGATTGGAGATGCATACTCACAACAAGCGATAGAACTTGTTCGAGAAGTTTTTCATAGTGAAGATATGATGAGTGATGAAAATCGAGAGAAGATGATGGTTGCTTCTTATCTTGGAGGTTGTGCAATTGCAAACTCTTTTGTTGGAGTAGTTCACCCATTTTCGGCTGGTCTCTCCGTAGTTTTGGGAACTCACCACTGTATTGGAAACTGCATAACAATGAATGCAATGGAGGAGTTCTATCCAAAAGAGTATCTTGAATTTCTTGAAATGGCAGAGAAGCAGGGAATAGAAGTTCCAAAAGGTATTACAAAAGATTTAGATGATGAGGTGTATCAAAAACTTTACAACTCTACTGTAATTCACTCAAAACCTCTTTCTAATGCTCTTGGAGATGATTTTGAACAAATTCTAGATTTTAAAAAAGTGAAAGAGATTTTTCAAAAGATGTAACTTTTGTTAAACTAATGACAAAAAGGGAAAGTATGAAACAACTTTTTCAACCACAATCTGTTGCTGTTATTGGTGCTTCTTCAAATGAGAAAAAACTTGGATATAAAATTTTACAAAATGTAATTTCTTGCGGATACAAGGGAGAAATCTATCCAATCTCTCCAAAGGGTGGAGAAATTCTAGGCTTATCTGTTTCAAAATCTGTTTTGGAGATAGAGTCTGAAATAGATTTTGCAGTTGTAGTTGTTCCTCACTCGCTTGTCCTTTCTGTTGTTCGAGAACTTGTTCAGAAAAGAGTAAAATTTGCTGAAATCATCACTTCTGGATTTCGAGAAATTGGAAATATCGAAGAGGAAGAACAGATAGTTGCTGTTGCAAAAGCTGGAAATCTCCGTTTTCTTGGTCCAAATATGTTTGGTATCTACTCCAGAACCTCATCGCTAAATGCTACTTTTGGTTCAAAAGCAGTTCAAAAAGGTAGTGTTGCTGTAATTACTCAAAGCGGTGCGATTGGAGTAGCAATGATTGGAAAGACAGAAGTTGAAAATATCGGTCTTTCTGCAATTGTCTCTCTTGGAAATAAAGCTGATTTAAATGAAGCTGATATTTTGGACTACTTAGAAAATGACCCATACACAAAAACTATTCTTCTCTATATCGAGGGAATTAAGGGTGGTGAAAGAGTTTTAGAGAGTTTTAAAAGAGTTGCAAGAAAGAAACCCATTATTGTTCTTAAATCTGGAACTTCAAAAAGAGGTGCTTTAGCCGTAGCTTCTCATACTGGAGCTTTAGCAGGTTCTGACAAACTCTTTAACGAAATTATGAAACAGAGTGGAGTTCTTCGAGTTTTCACAATGGGAAGAGGAGTTCACTGGAGTCAATTCCTTTCCAATTCTCCAATGCCACAAGGTCTGAAAACTCTTATCATTACAAATGGTGGAGGTTTAGGTGCTTTGGCGACTGACTCGGCTGAAAAGTGGGATGTTGAACTTCTCGATGATGATTTCAGTGGTCGATATGGTGATGTTGGTGCAGTGGCTTCGGAGTGTGGCTCTTTCAAAAACCCAATTGATATTACAGGTGGTGCTGATAGAGAGGCGTATCAGAAAACTTTAAGACTCGCCTTTGAAGACCCCAAAGTTGATGCAATCATCGTTCTTGGAACAGAAGTAGCAGTATTTAGTGCCGAAGAGATAGAAGAGATGATTTCTGAAGAGTTTAAAAGAGGATTTCCAAAACCTGTTGTCTTCTCATTTGTTGGTGGGAAAGAGATGGAAGAGAGAGTTTTAAATATGAGAAAACGGGGAATTCCTATCTTTGAAGAGATAAATGAGGCGGTCTCTTCTCTTGGTGCGATGTTTAGATTTTATAGAAATATCTTGAGAAGTAGAGAGGAAGTAATTCGAAAAGAGATACCTACCGAAAAGATTTCTGAAATTGTAAAAGTTGCAAAAAGTGAGGGACGATTTTCACTACTTCAAAATGAGGGAAAAGAGGTTTTAGACCTTTTGGAAATCTCAAATCCAAAAAGTTTTGTAGCAGAAACTCCAGAGAGTGGGGTGGCATTTTCTGAAGAGATAGGCTTTCCAGTTGTTATGAAAGTTGTATCAAAAGATATTCTCCATAAAAGCGATGCTGGAGGTGTATTTCTAGGTGTTAAATGTGCTGATGAGGTTTCTGAAAAGTTTGAAAAAATTTTAGAAAATGCGAAAGAGTTTGATTCCAGTGCTGAAGTTTCTGGAATTGAAATTTCTGAAACAGCAACTCCTTCAACTGAAGTGATTTTAGGAGCAAGAAGAGACCCACAATTTGGAACAACCATTATGGCTGGAGTTGGCGGAACAATGGTTGAAGTTTTCAATGATGTCTCATTCCGCTCTTTTCCACTCTCAAAAGAGGAGACTATCCGAATGTTCAAATCTAGCCATCTTCACAAAATTCTTTCGGGAGTTCGTGGAGAGAAACCTAGAGATATTGAAACTTTAATAGATACAGTTTTGAAATTGGGTGAAGTTGTAGAGAGTAGAATAGGAATTTCAGATATTGAATTGAACCCTGTTTTTGCCTATGAAAATGGAATTCAAGTTGTAGATGTCAGAGTGATTTTAGAATGAAAACAGCTCTTGTAATCGGAAACGGAGAGTATGAAAATATAGCAAAGCTTAAAAAACCGATAAACGATAGTAGAGATATGAAAGAGGCTTTAGAAAGTTTAGATTTCACGGTTTTTTATGGCGAAGACTTAGAGCAGAAAGAGTTTAAGAGGCTGGTTCGAGAGTTTGGGCAAAATTCCGTAGGAGTTGAGATTTCTCTCTTCTTTTATGCTGGACACGGAATGCAATATCTCGGTAGGAACTTTCTTGTTCCAGTCGATGCTGAAATTCTTTCGGAAGATGAAATTCCAGACTCAGCAATTTCACTCGATTTTATTCAGAACCGAATGGAGGATAGTAAGGCGAAATTGAACCTCTTCTTTCTGGACTCTAGTCGAGATAATCCATTTGAGAAGAATATCAAAAGTAGAGGCGGTAGAAGTGCAAATATTCATCGAGGTTTGGCAAATCCAAATATGAGTTTTACCCACCAATCTATCATCTCTTTTGCAACTGGTCCAGACCAGATAGCTCTTGATAATCCAAAAGAGCGAAATGGAGTTTTTACAAAAAATCTTCTAAAGCATATATCTTCAAAAGGTGCGAAAATTGATGATGTCTTGAAAAAGACCGTAAAAGGTGTAATTGAAGAGACAAATAATTTTCAAGTTCCTTGGGTTCATCAGAAACTTTATGACGATTTCTATCTGAATGGAAAAGGGGAAACCGTTTCTGAGCAGAGCGAAGAACCTAAAAGAGACTCTTCGGTCGCTACGCTTTCTCAGAGTAGAAATGAGAGCGAAGTCAATAGGTCTCCAAAAAAGCAAATTCTTTTCAATCTTATTGCTTCTCTTCTTTTGGTTTTGGGATACTTTGGGTATTGGGAAATATACCGTTATGAGATTTACAGAGATTTTTTTGTTGATAAGAAAACAGATTTAATGTGGCAAAAGAAGAACAGAGAATATTACACTTGGCAAGAGGCGATGAGGTATTGTGAAAACTTAAATCTTTCTGGATATTCAAATTGGAGACTTCCAAGCCGAGATGAAGCAAAGAGTTTGATGACTTATTTTCATGAGTGGGAAACTTATGAAAAATGGAGTCAATGGTTTGATGCAAGTAAGCATAAGAGACACAATGATAAATTTGTTGAAAGTGAAATTTCACATTTTGTTCCAACTTGGACATGGACTTCAAAAAAATACTATAAAGATATTTCTAGTTCATGGATTGTCAGTTTCGAGTACGGTGATGGCGGTTGGGATAACCAGACTAATAGCACTTTCGCCGTCTGTGTTCAAGATTTATGATTTTTAACAATTTTATCTTGTCATTTCGAGCGAATACGAGAAATCTTCAACTAACTCCAGCCCCCTTTTGGGGCTGGTCTTTCTCTCTTTCCGCCCGTTTTTGTCATTTCGAACGAATGTGAGAAATCTTAAAAACTTGAAAAGGATTTCTCACCCTAAAGGGTTCGAAATGACATGTTTCTCCACTCTAAGGAAGTTTTACGAAAGAAGAGTCTTTCTTTTGGACTCTTCACATTCGTTCAGAGTGGGTTTTCCCCCTTTTGTCATTTCGAACGAATGTGAGAAATCTTAAAAACACTCTTCATATTCGTTTAGAGTCTGTTTCTGTGAGACTCTTCTCTATTTAAAAGCTCTCTATTTTTTTCTATAAAATCGGCAATTAGAAAATTCAAAAGACCATTTAAAGTATTTATTCCTTTTTTCTTAGCAACTTTTAGTGCCTCTCTCTTCATATCTTTAGTTGTGTAAAAAGTTGTTGAATATTTTTCTGACATTATTTTAATCTCCTTTTAATATCTAAAGGCAATCTTTACAAGCTCATTTAAGTTTAATTTAATACTCTAAAAGTAAAATGACATTGTAAATAAAATTTTAAAGTATAAATCATGAACCTAATAACTAAAAATTTTAACAGTTTTCAAGTCAGAATTCTGTTAATAGATGGCAAAGATTGGTTTGTTGCAAAAGATGTAGCAGAGCTTTTAGAGTATAAAAAAACTGCAAATGCGATAAAAGTTCATTGCAAAAAACCCGTAGAATGGCAAGAATTTGATAAGGTCACTAATACAGTGACCTTTAAATTACATCCACAAACAAAGTTAATTTTAGAACCTGATGTTTGGCGACTTATTATAAAATCTGAAATGCCAGAAGCGGAAAAAATTGAAGAGTGGATTATGGAAGAGGTATTACCCTCTATCAGAAAAACAGGAAGTTACTCCATTTCAGAACTTCCAAACTTTTCAGAACTCCTTTCCCAAAATGAAGAAGCTAAAAAGCTCGTGGAATTTCTCGAAGAGACAAAACCTTTTCACTTACTACTTCTCCAAAAGCTTTTAGGTGAAAAAAGTATCTCTTCTCTCTTCCAACTCGACTTTTCCCAAACCTACTTCCTCCCAACAGAACTTGGAAAGCTACACGGAATTTCAGGAAGAGAAGCGAACTTGCTTCTGGAAAGAAAGGGCTTCCAAGAAAAGCAGGATGGAATTTGGAAACTTACCTCATCGGGAAAAGAGTTTGGAATGGAATTTGGTGGAACTTACCACCAACTAAAGTGGAAATTGGAAACACCACTCTGAGTGAATGTTCAGAGAATAGTAGCTTTCATATAAGTTCTAAAAGATGAAGTAGTTTTTATATTTTTGATTTTCCCTACACTCTCTTCTGTGCCAAGAGATTTTACTAAATACCCTTCAGAAGTTCTACCAAGAAGACAACCCTCTTCAAAATCTGTAAAGAGAACAGAGTACTCTTTTCCAACTCTATCTTCAGCAAGAGAGTTTAAAATTTCCAAGTGTCGTTTTTGCAAAGTTTGTAATCTTTTTCCAGCAACCTCATCAGCAATTTGATTTGGAAAGTTTTCAGCTTCAGTCAAAGGTCTTGGAGAGTATTTAAAAGAGAACATCTGCTCAAAGCGGACTGCTTCTAAAACTTCCATTGTATCTCTAAAATCTTCCTCATTCTCATCTGGAAATCCAACAATTACATCTGTTGAGATAGCTACATTTGGTACAGCCTTTCTAACTCTTTCAGCTCTATCTAAAAACCACTCTTTGGTATATCCTCTCTTCATTTTAGAAAGTATTCTACTTGAACCACTCTGAAGAGGCATATGAATAGATTTTGCAATTTTAGAATTTGTTGCAAACTCCTCTATAAATCTATTATCCATATGCAAAGGGTGGGGAGATTGAAAACGAATTCTCTCAAGACCATCTACTTTAGAAATCTCTCTCAAAAGTTTTGTAAAATCTATTTTTTGGTGTTTCAGAGAAAATCGACGACCATAACTATTTACATTTTGTCCCAAAAGAAGAAACTCTTTTGCACCTGCTTCTACACCCTTTCGAACTTCTGAAAGAATTAGGTCTAACGGAATTGATATCTCAGTACCTCTTGTTTGAGGAACAATACAGAATGTACATTTTTTATCGCAACCGATAGAGATATTTATCGATTTCTGAAATTTAGAAATTGGAGTTTCACCAAAAGAGTGTAGGGAGTCATCGTGAGTTATATCGATTTCAACAGCACCATCTCTATATAGAACTTCTCTAATTTTAGATGTATTTCTAGCTCCCAAAACAAAATTTACATAAGGAGCTTTTTTGAGAATTTCATCTCCTAAGTGTGAAGCTGTACAACCTGTCACTCCAATTTTAGAACTCTCTTTTCTAATTCTATTAAGATGTCCCAGTTCTGAAAATAGTTTATGAACAGGTTTCTCTCGAACAGAGCAGGTATTTATAAGAAGCAAGTCAGCATCTTCTGGTGATGAGGTTTGAGAGAAATTCTCTTCTTGGAGTTCCCTCAACATATTTTCAGAGTCTTTATGGTTCATAGCACAACCAAAAGTCTCTATATAAACTTTACCAGTTTTCGGCAATTTTTCTTCCTTTGGCAGTGAAATATTTTAAAGGTAGTTTATACCCTTCTGTTACAAGCAGTTTGAAAAAGTAGGCTTTATATCCAGAAAATCGAACTAAATTCATAAGATTTGCCGAAGCGTATTTTCCACCTAAAGCGACTAAGAAACCTCTATTTTTTGGAGATATCTTTTTCATTCCTTTTCCAGCAATATCTCTTAAAATATTTTTTGCAATTCCTGTTCCCATCTGTTCAGCACTCTGAGCAGTTGGAGCAACATAATTTCCTTTCTCATCTAAAACTTCAACAACATCTCCAACAGCAAAAATATTTTTATGAATTTTAAAATATTCATCAGCAATATACTGTCCTATCTTGTTTGTTGAAACCTCTTTTTGAAGACCGATACTATTTCCTAAAACACCACCTGTAAAAATTAGAAAGTTGTATCTGATATAGTCATAATCACCAAAATAGACAAAATCTTTATCTATTTTAGAAATTCTATTTCCTATCTTAAGTTTAACTCCAAGTTTTTCAAGTCTTTTTGTACTCTTCTCTATAACATAAGGGTCTTGACCTTTTAAAATTCCACTACCATCTACAAGATAGATAGAAACTCCTTTACAACCACTACCAATTGTTGTAAGGTAGATATCTTTTATGTAAGCCATCTCCGCTGCAACTTCTATTCCAGCAAGACCGCCACCACCAATTATAATATTAAATTTTGCACAACCACCATATTTTATATACTCAAAGATACTTGCTTCAAATTTCTGCTTAAAAAGTAGAGCATGATGTAAACTCTTAACTCCATAAGAGTATCTATGTATGCCTTCAACTTTTACAGGCATATTTGTAACAGAACCTGTGGCGATTATAAGATAATCATAAGTAAAACGAGAGTTGTGTGTAATAACTTCATTTCTATTCTCATCAACTTCCAAAACTGTTTCATTGATATATTGAATATCTTCTCTAAGTCCTCGAAATAAAGCACCTAAATCGATAGTGATATCACTAATATTTGTTTCATTTGCAATATAAGAATAGACATCAGTTTGAAGATAGTGATATCCATTTTTGTCAATTACAACTATCTCCAAATCCCTATTTTTTACTAGAGCCTGAACTGCTCTAATACCTCCATAACCACCACCTATTACAATTACTCTCATTAAAGTTCTCTTTTGAAGTTTTGTACTATATTACCAGAAATATGAAGAGTCCAATTTAGACTCTTTAGATTTTACTACTCCGCTTTTAAGTAGAGCTTCTTTAGTTAATGGACTGACCAAATAGAGTGGGTCACTTCCTTTTTGTTTTTTAAATTCATTTGGAGATTTTAGCAGAAATGGTTCTTTCAAAAAGGAAGAGAAAATTTAGAACCAATCCACTATTTTCCAGTTGTTTTTTACTGCAAAGTAGGCTACAAATGGCAAAATTAACAGACTTACAGGAATAAGACCTATTACAATATCACCTAACATTTTCTAGTTTCTCCTCTAATTCTGACAATCTTTTTTCAAGCTTGGAAAGTTTTAAGATAATTGCAAAGTTTCCCAAACCTGCAAAGAGAAAAGCTAGAAAGAAGAGAACTGCTAGTAGATTTAAAGCAAATAGTTGAGATTCTCCAAACTTGATAACATAAAACCAACTTCCAGCACCAACTCCTAAAAATATAAGCAGTTTTTTATGAAGAATATCGATTTTACCTTTGATAGAATCTATCTGTTTGCCAAAAATATCTATTTCCAGCCTCTTCTCTTCTAGTGTCACTGGCTATTTCCCATTTGGTAGAGGGCTTTTATTTCCTCTTCGGATAAAGCTCGGTTGTAGATACGGAGATCGTCGATAAGACCGTTAAGGTAATATTGATCGTAACCGGAGACTGATTCATAGCTTCCAACTCTTGATGACCCTCCATAGCTTGACCTATCCATTGAAATACCACCATTAACTGGCTCTCCCTTATAAACACCATCTACATATAACATCAAGGTATTGTTAGTTTTAACAGCAACCATATTATGCCATTGAGAATCCGTATAATCTTCTTCAGTTGTTGTTATTGCATAGTCATAATTATTGGCAGTATTTATTGTGTTAGGTTCACTTCTACTTTCTAAATTATTCCCCCTGAATGCCATATAAAAATATCTATGTTTTTGAAGAGTAACGATTGACTGAAGTTCAATAGATTTTTGACTCTTATTAATCCATACGGATACGCTGTAATTGTCTTCCCCTAAATCAGGGACTGCATCTATATTAACATAATCATCTTTCCCATCAAAGCTCCCTGCTTTTCCAATCACACCTTTTGTATAACCAACTCCACCATATTCAGTTCCATCATTCCCGTTTCCTGAAGAGTCATCAGCGTTCCCTTCAAACTCATACCAAGCTACAAGTCCTTGAAGTAGTCGGCTCTGATTAAACTCATCCTCTACAGGTTCAGAAACAGTAACCTCTAAGTTTCCAACCAGATACTCAAGTGATACGCTTACCGTTGATGTCTTTCCAACCTCAACAACTCCTTCACCACTCCCTTCAGCCACATGATAGTCACCCTCATAAGCATTAACAGAGACTTCATAAGTTCCAGCTTCTAAAAATTTAAATAGACCAGTAGCAGAATCTTCAGAGATAGTTAGATTCTGCTCTTCAGAGTAGCTATTTCCAGAGACTGTAACAGAAACTCTATCGATATTAAATCCAGAGTCAGAAAATGTACTCATTGGAACTCGAATAGACATAGTAGCTTTTTCAGTAGATTCTTCAGCTGAAGACTCAGAGCCTCCGCCTCCACCACCACAAGAGATAAAACTGATTCCAAGAACCAGAGCAAACAGAAAAGAGAAAACACGATTTCTCATTAAGTATCCTTAAGAAATTTTTTTACAAAAGAATTTTATCAACAACTTGTGAATGAATTGTGAAGAATACTCTTCTAAAACAAGAAATATCTCCTAGCCATTGGGAGTTCCGTCATATAATTTGACTCAATCAATTCACCATCTACTGTAACATCATAAGTTTCAGGATTAACTCTAATATCTCCAATAAAACTGTTTAGTTTCATATCCTTTTTTGAGATATTTCTCGTATTTTTCACAACCAAAACCTCTTTGTCTGTATCTACTTCTCGACTCTCTTTTGCCACAAAAATAGCACTTGTTTTAGCTCCAGCTTTTCCTAAACTTCCAAACATATCTCTATAAAAATTTGGTTCAGGAGTTGGAATAGATGCATTAGAGTCTCCCATCATAGCTGTTACGATAAATCCACCTTTGATAATAATTTCAGGTTTCACACCAAAAAAAGCTCTATTCCAGAGAACTAAGTCAGCTATTTTTCCAACTTCTACGCTTCCAACATACTCATCTATTCCAGAAGCGATAGCAGGATTTATCGTATATTTAGCGATATATCTCTTAATTCTATTGTTATCGTTATACTCTCTATCTCCCTCTAAAGAGCCTCTCTGAACTTTCATAGAGTGGGCAACTTGCCAAGTTCTTGTAATAACTTCACCAACTCTACCCATTGCTTGAGAGTCGCTACTTGTCATTGAGATAGCTCCAATATCGTGAAGAACATCTTCAGCACCGATAGTTTTTCCTCGAATTCGGCTCTCTGCAAAACTGACATCCTCGGGAATTTTTGGACTTAAATGGTGACAAACCATAAGCATATCGAGATGCTCTTCTATTGTATTTTTTGTGTATGGTAGAGTTGGATTTGTAGATGATGGGAGAATATTTTCAAGTCCAGCAACTTTCATAATATCTGGAGCGTGACCACCTCCTGCACCTTCAGAGTGAAAAGTGTGGATTGTTCTGCCCTTAAAAGCATTTACAGTATTATCAACAAATCCAGACTCATTTAAAGTATCTGTGTGAATTGCAACTTGAACATCAAAATCATCAGCAACTTTTAGGCAAGTATCTATCGCTTTTGGAGTTGTACCCCAATCTTCATGAAGTTTTAATCCCATCGCTCCAGCTCGAATTTGAGAAGCTAAAGTTTCGTAGTTGCTAGAGTTCCCTTTTCCCATAAATCCAAAGTTTAGGGGAAGGTCGTTTACAGACTCTATCATCTTTGAGATATTAAACTCCCCTGGAGTACAAGTCGTTGCATTTGTTCCTGTATTTGGACCAGTTCCTCCACCAATCATTGTTGTTACACCACTGTGTAGAGCTTCATCAATTTGCCCTGGAGAGATAAAATGGATATGAGCATCTATTCCACCAGCTGTAATAATTTTTCCTTCAGCTGAGAGAATTTCTGTATTTGCTCCAATCTCTAAATCCTCTGTAATTCCATCTGTATTATTTGGGTTTCCACTCTTTCCAATAGCTACAATTTTACCATCTTTAATTCCAATATCAGCTTTTACAATTCCAGTGTAGTCGATAATAACTGCATTTGTGATGATGAGGTCGCAAACTTCACTTCCTGCTGTTGGAGATTGGCTCATTCCATCTCGGATAGTTTTTCCACCACCAAATTTGCTCTCCTCTCCATAGATTGTGTAATCCTTCTCAACACAAGCAAAAAGTTCTGTATCAGCTAATCTAAATCTATCTCCAACAGTTGGTCCATACATTGAAGCGTATTTTCTTTTATCTATTTTCATCACACTCTCCTAAAAATTTCTCTAATCTTTCCATAGCAATCTCTTTTGAACTTTCAAGATCTCCCTCAACAAGAGCGTTAAACCCACTGATATATCTCTTTCCACCAAAATCTATAAGAGATATCTCTTTGCTCGACCCTGGTTCAAATCGAACTGATGTTCCACTTGGAATATTTAACCGTTTTCCATAAGCCTTCTCTCTATCAAATTGCAATGCACAATTGGTCTCAAAAAAGTGGTAGTGAGAACCTACTTGAACTGGTCTATCTCCGCTGTTTGTAACTTCTAAAAAGAGAGTCTCTTTTCCGCTATTTGGCTCAATTTCACCCTCATCAATAATATACTCTCCAGCAATAGAACTTGTTACAGGAATTGGATTGTGAACCGTAACAAGTTTTGTTCCATCGTTGAAAGTAGCTTCAGTCTGAACCATCTGAAGCATCTCTGCTACTCCATCTAAAACCTCATCAGCACTTAGAACTTTTGTAGCTTCAACCATAAGTTCAGCTACACTCTTTCCATCTCTAGCACCCTCAAGAATAAAACTACTGAGAATTGCAACTGCTTCAGGGTAATTTAGCTTCAAACCCCTATCTCTTCTCTCCAGAGCAAGTTTCCCCGCTGTATAGATCATCAACTTCTCTTGTTCCCGGTTTGTTAAAAACATATCTTCTCCTTATTGTAATTTTATAAAAGATTTGGAAGAGAATTCACTTTTCATAAACCTCTAATTTCTCAAGGGTGTTTTTTAAATCCTTATAAGATTTTATAAAGATTTTATAAAGCCAACTTTTACGGTAAAAGTAAGGCTCTTTAACCACTCAGCTCGATTCTCTATTTCTGGTAAATTAAAATTTGAAGAAATATTAAAAGATAATTTATTAGTAGGAACTTTCATTAAGAAATTAAAGAATAATTATTCTATATAAAAATCCCGTGAAAAAGACAGGATAAAGATTTAACGAAGGAAAACATTACCCTCTCTTTATCTCCAACAACCTCAACCACCTACCCCATTTCGCTAAAATCCATAAAAAAGGTTTTCCATGACCACAAAAACTGAAATCATAACTTTCCTAAAGTCTCATAAAAACGAATTTAGAGAGAGATTTGGAGTTCAAAAAATTGGACTTTTTGGAAGCTATGCACGAGATGAAGCAACTGAAAACAGTGATATTGATTTAGTTGTTGAAATGCCGTCAGACTTTAATTTGTATTATGATTTTAAATATTTTTTAGAAGATAACCTCTATCCAAATATAGACTTAGGTCTTTTCAAAACAGTTCGAGAACAAATCAAACAATCAATTCAAAATGAGATAATTTATGTCTAAAAGAGATTTCACACTCCTTTAGTTTCCCAAAAAAGGGGAAATAAAGAAGAGACCTTATTTTCTCTTAAACAACCTCAACCATTTTTCCCATTTCGCTAAAATCCATAAAAAAGGTTTTCCATGACCTCAAAAACTGAAATCATCTCTTTCCTAAAGTCTCACAAAAACGAATTTAAAGAGAAATTTGGAGTTGAAAAAATTGGACTTTTTGGAAGCTATGCACGAAATGAAGCTAATGAAAACAGTGATATTGATATCGTGATAGAGTCAAACCAAAAAGATTTTGAAAATCGTGAAAAGCTTAGAATATTTCTGGAAAGCTATTTTGGAATAAGCGTAGATATTGGTTATCTATCCTCATTAAGGGGTTTTATAAGAGAGGAGATTTCAAAGGAGCTTGTCTATGTCTAAAAGAGTTTTAGAGTTTTTTATCGTCGATATACTTATCTCAATTGATAAAATCAAAAGATACACATCTGAATTTAGTGATGGTGAAGATTTCTATTATGATGAGAAAAGTTTTGATGCAACAATGAGAGAGTTGCAGATAATTGGTGAAGCTACAAAACACCTAATTAATGGTGAACTTCTCTCCTCTAACTATCGAATGATTGTCAATTTTCGTAATCTTGTTGTACACGAATATTTCGGTATTGACTCTGATGAGGTCTGGTCTATTATCTCTCAACACCTACCAAAATTTGAGACTGAAGTTTTAGAGCTTTTTAGAAAAGTGGAAGATAGAGAACTACTTCAAAGAGTTATTCAACACTCAAAAGATGATTTTATAAATAGAAAAGAGACTATTAAGTTTCTTGAAAAGTTAGAACAGAAATTATAAATCCCCAAAAGGAGGAGGAAAAAGAAACTCCGCTTTTTCCTTATCCTAAAATCATACTTGTTCCAACCGCAACTGAAACTAAACCAACTGTTCCAAAAACTCTCTCTACACTTTTTTGGGAGTGCAGAAGTTTCTCATTTATAAAATTTATCACAAAACCAAAAGAGAGAAAAACAAGACTCACTCCAAATACAAAAGCGAAGAGTAAATACAAATCTACACTACTGCTCTCTATCACCCCAAGAGTAACAAGCATTCCTCTAACTCCACCAATTCCCATTAAAGCTCCAATTGAGAAAGCTGAAATATTCTCTTTGTGATTGTGTTTTCCAAAACTTATGTGAATATGCTCTTTTCCATTGTGGGAGTGTTTTGAAAGCAGAACTCTTTTTGTAAAAACCATAAAGAGGAGATAAATTCCCATAAATAGGATTACAAGTGAGCTAATCATATCTCCATACCCTAAAAGCTCCTCTGAAATATTCCACATCTCCAAAATTTTTGCAAAGAGAAAAAGCATAACTCCATGACCAATCGCAAAAGCAGTGGTGATGGCAAAAGTCTTTTTTCTACTCTTCCCTATTGAAAAGTCAGCAATTGCCGACAGGTGGTCGGGTCCAAAAGCGTGGAGAATTCCATACCAAACTATAATTTCCATCACTGTTTTCCCAAATTGAAATTTGTTTTACCATGAAATTCTCTATAAAGTCTCCAGATATTGTGTAGCCACTTTTTTAGTTCCACCATGTTTCCGCTATAAACTCCAAGTATCATCTTTCTATTTTTTGAAAAAGAGAAACTTCCTTTTAAGAGATTTAAAAAATCTATATTTCTACTCGTTCTGATATAAACTTTTGCAAAAAGAGTTTCCGAGTTATGCCTTTTCAGATACTCCTTTACCTCATCACCACTTTTAGTATATTTTTCTAAATACTCCAATTTTCCATCTAAAAAAAAGCTATTTTTAGTCCCTAAAACTTCAAAATCGAAATTCTCAAAACTTCTACCTCGACTTAAAATATCACCATAAAAAAATGTAGAATTTGCATCTGACTTCACTTTTAGAAATTGAAGAAATTTCGCATCGCTAAATAGAATTAGTTCATCATTCAGAAATTCAAAATTTGAATTTACTAACTCTATTTGAATCTGATTTACTGCAAACTCTTTTTTGCTGGAATAGATTTTTGTTGCCGATTCTGTTGAAAAAATTGCAGATGAGTTTTCCAAAGATATCTCTGTTTTCACTCTATCTTTTGGAAAAAGACCCTCTCCAACTGTTAAGAATTTTATATAGTTTTCTGGTTCTTTAAAATAGTAGTATCTACTTGGTAGCTGAAGTTTGTTTAAAGAGAAGATGTTGTTTCTAAAATCTAGTGATAAGCTCATTTTCTAATTCAGATTTTCGGGAGTGACCGAAGAGTCTTTTTCTTGGACTCTTCGCGTTCGCCCAAAGAGAAAATTCTACTTGTTTTCCATAACATAAGAGATTGCGCCAATTGCAGCAGTAGAACCATCTCCAGCAGCAACAACAACTTGTTTTGGTGCATCAAGTCTCATATCCCCAGTAGCGTAAAGACCGTGAATTGAAGTCTCCATCTTAAGGTTTACAACAACTTCTCCCCACTCTGTAATATCACAAAGGAAAGAGCCATCATCTTGTTTTAAAACTCCATTATTTACATCATTTCCAACAAAGATGAAAACTCCTGTTGTATCAAGTTGTCGAATTCCCTCTGGTGTTTTAATTTTAATTCCTTGAACTCCAGCGAAATCTTCTCCAAAAACCTCATCAGGAGTTGAGTTTACGATAAATTCTATATTTGGTGTGTTTTTTGCTCTCTCAACTGTACTTGGTGCAGCTCTGAATGTATCTCTACGATGAACAAGATAAACTTTTGAACATATACCTGCAAGATATACAGCTTCTTCAAGTGCCGTATCTCCACCACCAATAACTGTTACCTCTTTATCTTTATAGAAGAAACCATCACAAGTTGCACAAGTTGAAACTCCTTTTCCAAAAAACTCATTTTCACCTTTGAAACCAGCTCTTTTTGGAGTAGAACCTGTTCCTACAATTACAGAGATAGCATCTTCAGTAGTTCCATCTTCTTTATGAATTGTAAAAATTCCAGTTTCAGAATTTCTTGTAACTTGTGTAACAGTTATCATCTCATGTTTAAGACCAAATCTCTGACACTGTTCTGGCCATTTTGCCATCAAATCCATACCACTCATTACCTCTGGAACACCTGGATAATTCTCAATTTCTGAAGAGTTCATTATTTGACCTCCAGGTACTCCTTTTTCAAACATTGTTACACTCTTTAAACCACCTCTAGTTGCATAAAGTCCAGCAGTTAATCCAGCTGGACCACCTCCAATAATTGCTAAATCTAACATCAATTCTCCAAATTTTTATATAAACTGACAAATTATAGAAGAATCACTCTTTATTTTTTGTAACTTTTCTAAATTAAGATAACTTTTGAATTTTTGAGAATTGCTAAATAGCTTTTTTAGTAACTATACTCAGAGTGGGCACTCTACTTTGGCTACTTCTAAGTATCTCTTGTAAAATATCTGGTTTCCAATTTTGCTTTTGAAAATATGTTCGTAAAGTTGAGTAGTTGTAAAAGAGAAAAATCTTCTCTGTATAGTTGAAAGCCTTTAAAATTTCCTTCGCAGTTTCAACTACATATTCATAGCTTCTACCAATATATTCTCCAATTATTCGCCACTCTTTCAAGTTTCGCAAAAGGTCTGTTTCAGCTTTTAAACTTTCATTTTTGGTTTTAAATTCAAAAAGAGAGTATTTAATAATATTATTGCCAGATTGAGTCTCTAAATTTCTTAATCTCTGAGTAGGATTTATTGAATGTCCAACTTTCAAATTCCCATTATCAAACTCAGCAACATAAACAAAACCTTTTCTTGTATCGACATTATCTTCTTTGGAAAATTCCTCTATCGCTTTAAAAGAGTCATTGAATTTTGAGGCTAATATAAATAAGTTAGCAGATGGCATTTTTATAATGTAAAACATTAAATTCAACTGTTTTCTATTAAGAAAATATACTTTTTTCTTAGATTTTTTTGATGCTATCTTTCCTAAATTGCTTAACTCTTCACTATAATTCGTAATTAGTTTGCTAACTGAAGCTGGTTGGCTATTTATTATACTAGCAATTACAAGATGAGAAATTCTAAGTTCACCCTCTACCATTTCAAACAAAGATGTGTTATAATTCTCGCTCATTAGTTTTTTCCTTAATTCAAGTTTTCAAATAGAAATTCCAAGTTTCTACTTGATTTAAGGAATTCTACCATAAAACTAATTCTCATAAAAAATACAAATTTTTCAGAAAAAGAAGACCTCTCCATTATACTTTACTAAAAAATCTGGAGTGACCAAATAGAGTGTTTTTATGTTTTAAGAGTTTCGATTAAAATGATAAATTTCCAAGATTTCTCAATTGCTACGCTCATATCGAAATGACAGAAGCCTATTTAGTCACCTCCCAAATTCGCCTGAGAAAGAGTCTTTCTATTAGACTCTAAATTATAAGCATTCCATCTCCATAAGAGTAGAAGCGGTATCTTTTTTGAACTGCTTCTTTGTAAATTCTCTGAACCTCATCAACTCCAACAAATGAAGAGACAAGCATAAGAAGTGTAGATTTTGGAAGGTGGAAATTTGTAAGTAGATAGTCTACTCTTTGAGGTCTATTTTCAGGATGTAGGAAGATATCAGCTTCTCCAAGAACTTCTCTACTTTTCCAAAAGTACTCCACTGTTCTTGTAACAGTAGTTCCAACTGAAAGTATCTTCTTAGAACTTTCCAAAATATCTTTTGTCTTTTCTGGAATTTGAAAAATCTCTTTGTGTAGAGTATGTTCCCTAATATCAGAAACCTCGACTGGTTTGAAAGTTCCTGCTCCAACATGTAGTGTAAGGTATGAAGTTTCAAATCTGCTTTCTAACTCTTTCAACATCTCTTCTGAAAAGTGGAGAGAAGCAGTTGGAGCTGCCACAGCACCACTCTCTTTTGCAAAGATAGTTTGATAATCTACCTCATCTTCTTCTCCAGCTTCTCGATTTAAATATGGTGGTAGAGGTATCTCTCCAATCTCTTCTAAGATTTCCAAGACTTCTTCAAACTCCAATTTCTCTCCACTTCTCCAAAACTCACCAACTCTACTACCGTCTGAAACGAGTTCTAAAATTTGAAGTGAAATATCTTCAAAGAGAATTTTAGTTCCAACTTTCACTTTTCCTTTTACAAAAATTGAGAATTTCAAATCTGGCAAAGGTCTATTTAGTAGAACTTCAACTTTTCCTCCACTCTCTTTCTTTCCAAAGAAACGGGCTTTAATAACTTTTGTATTGTTGAAAAGAATGGAAGTTTCTTTAGGTATGAAATTGATGAGGTTTCCAAAAGTTGTATGAATTATCTCTTTTGTATCTCTGTTATAAACTAGAAGTTTCGCACTCTCTTTTGGATAGAGAGGGTGGGTTGCAATAAGAGAGTTATCGAAATCGTAATTGTAACTCTCTACTGAAAAGATATCTCTCAAAGAATATCTACCTTTACTCTTTCTACTTTTGCTCCAAGATTTCGAAGTTTCTCCTCTAAACTCTCATACCCTCTATCTAGGTGGTAAATACGATGTATTGTAGTTTCCCCTTTTGCTACAAGTCCAGCTAAAACAAGAGCAGAAGAGGCTCTTAAATCTGTTGCCATAACATCAGCACCAATAAGTTCACTACTTCCAGAAACTTTAACTTGGTTTTTCTCAATCTCTATTCCAGCACCAAGTCTCTGAAGTTCGCTAACATGCATAAACCTGTTTTCAAAAAGCCTCTCTTCAATGATACTTTCACTACATGCTTGAGTTGTCAAAGCTACAAATTGAGCTTGCATATCAGTTGGAAACTTTGGAAATTCAGCTGTAACAATATCTACGCTACCTATTTTTCCATCTTCTGGAGGAGCAATTCTCACAAAATCTTTTCCAATTTCTAATTTGAAGTTCATCTCTTCTAATTTAT
This sequence comes from Candidatus Thiovulum imperiosus, assembly GCA_024281175.1. Lineage (GTDB taxonomy): Bacteria > Campylobacterota > Campylobacteria > Campylobacterales > Thiovulaceae > Thiovulum_A > Thiovulum_A imperiosus. The sequence continues at coordinate 36,708 of JAMJTW010000031.1, read as the reverse complement.
TTATAGTTGCTTGAATATGTTTTGGTTCTACATCTGAAACTTTTACTGTACTTTTGGTAATTGCTCCAGCACAAAGATAAGTTCCAGCTTCAATTCTATCTGGAATAACTTTTATATCTTGAAATTGGAGAAGTTTTCCACCAGTTCCAACTACTCTGATTTGTTCAGTTCCAATTCCCTCTATCTCAACTCCAGCATCTCTTAAAATTTCGCATATCTGGACAACTTCAGGTTCTAAAGCACAATTTGAGATATTTGTCTCTCCATGAGCAAGAGCTGCTGCCATGACAATATTTTCAGTACCTGTTACACTCTTCTTTTCAAAATGGATATCTGCTCCTTGTAACCCATCTTTTGGTGTAGACGCTTTAATATATCCCTCATCAATAGTAATTTCAGCACCCATCTTTTGTAGAGCTTTAAGATGTAAATCAACAGGTCTAGCCCCAATTGCACAACCTCCAGGCAAAGATACCTCACAATGTCCAAATCTTGTTAGCAGAGGACCTAAAACTAAAATAGAAGCTCTCATCGTTTTTACTATATCATAATTTGCAACCGTACTATTTACTTTTGAGCTATCTACCTCTAAGCTATTTCCAGAAAGTTCGTAGTTTGCACCAAGTCTTCCCAAAAGTTTTAGTAGAGTTTTTATATCTACAACATTAGGCATATTCTCAATTTTGACCCTGTTTTTTGCCAATATTGTAGAAGCAATGATTGGTAGAGCAGAGTTTTTTGCTCCAGAAATTTTTACTTTTCCAGAGAGCTTTTTACCTCCGTAAATCTTTAAAGCGTCCATCTTTTCCTCCTATGCTTAAAACTTACCATTATAGTAAAGTTTTAATAATTTTATGTAAAAACTTGGGAACTTACCAAATAGAGTAAGGATTTCCTCTCTTAGCGAACGCGAAAAGTCTAAAAAGAGGAACTGGCTAAATAGAGCAGGATTTCCTCTCTGAGCATAGTCGCAGAGTCTAAAAAGAAGACTCTTCGGTCAGTTCTGGAAGAACCTCCCTCAGAGTGTTTTGCCTTATATAGATAGGAGAGAAAGATGAAAACAAGAGAAAATTTCCTGAAATTAGTTTCAGAAAATCACCGTTTAAGTTTCAGAAGTAATAAAAAATGGCTTCAAACTTATGCCATAAAAATCTCTTATAAAGCAAAAAATTTATGCCCGAAAAATCGAGGTCAATTTTCGCTTAAGCTAAATTTTATTTTTCTTTCACTACAATTACACCCAATAAATGGGAACAGTTAGGGTTCCGTTTCCCTTATAGGGATTGCAAACATTGAAATTCTTTTAGGTCTTCCAACATAGTGCTATAGTTCCGTTTCCCTTATAGGGATTGCAAAACTTTCCTGTAAAATCTCCAAAAAAGATAATTTATGAATTTAAAACTTTTAGAAAAAATGCCAGAAAACTTTCGATTTTTTGAGGGAAAAGAGATAAGAACTCTACTTGATTTAAAAACAGAAGATTTGTGGTTTGTTGCAAAAGATGTGGCTTCAATTTTAGGATATGAAAAGATTGATACCAGAACAAAAAGAGTTTTGTCAAACACAAATAAAATGCTTAAACACATCGAAAAAGAGGATATTTTAAAGATTGATAAGAAAATACACCTCCCAAATGGAGGTGTATCTTTTGACAGAAATGGTAAGCTAACTCTTGTAAATGAGAGTGGGATTTACTCAGCAAGTTTCAGTAGTAAAAAAGAGAATGCAAAAGACTTTAAAAAGTGGATAACAAAAGAAGTTCTTCCAGCAATTCGGAAAAACGGTTTCTATATTTCTGAAACGATTTCGCCTCTTCAAATTGGAGAGATGATTACAGAAGTGAAATCGATTTACGAAGAGAGAAAACTTTTCGATTTAGAGTATAGAGATTTGAGAGAGAAAATTGAAGAGACTCTGGAAAACTTTGGGGCAACAAAACAGCAAGTGAATGGAATTTTTGCAACAATGTTTCAAAATCTTCATATTGCAAATGTCCGAAAAACAGCAAGTCAAATCGTTTTTGATGAACTCAAAGAGCAACGAAGAGAAATCTCAATTCAATCTTTCAATCAACTTCGCAAGATTTCTAAGATTTACAAAAAAGATTTTCTTGTAGCACTAAACTATCTTGATGAAAACGAAATTGTAAGATTTAGAAACTACTTAAGACATGTGATAAATGAGACAATTTTCTATATGAATTCGCCTTTTACAACCGTAACACTTCAGGGAATTCAGAGACAAATTTCTCACTCTTCAGCAAATCTTGCTTTGAATATGTTGGATTATGGAGCTAAAAACTTTCCAAGACCACTTCGAGCAGAAATTGAGAAACTTTATACTCTTCTTACAAATGGTGGTTCTGAAAAGGAGATAGAGGAGATTTTGGAGACTATCAAAGTTACTCATCACAATTTGGAAGAGAGTCTAAAAAAGTAAGTTTCATGCGGAACTGACCAAATAGGTTTCTGCCACTCCCAAGATTTCTCACCCAAAAGGGGTTCGAAATGACATATGTAAAGTGTAAAAATACTCTATTTAGTAAATCCTATTTTTTGAGAGTATCTTCTATTTTCTGGAAATCTATATCTTGAGAGACTTTTGCGATATGTAAGGAGTTTATATTTTGTAGAACTTCTTTTAACTCTATCTTTTCTACAATTTTTAAATTATCAATATAGGGAAAGAGTTCAAGTTGGTTAAAAGCGTATTTTCCAGAAATAACTATATTTTGAAAAGAGGCTGGTTCAACTGGATTGTGTCCACCAATGCCATCATAAAAACCGCCTCCTAAAATTACAACATCACTTTTTGCGTAAATATCGATAAGCATTCCAATAGTATCTACTAAAACTACATCTGCTTGAAAGCTATGACTTTCTGAATATCTTGAAGTAGAGACTCCTCTTTTCTCTCCAAATTCCAAGACAATTTTCCAAACCTCATCAAACCTCTCTTTATGTCTTGGAACTATAAGTACTCTTTCAGAAGTTGGATAAGCATTTAAAATTGTCTCTTCATCTCCTTTATGGGTTGAAGCACCAACAAAAACTTTTCTATCTTTTGGAATATCTAAATTTTGAGAACTTTTCGATTTCAAAAGTTTTATATTTCCTAAAACCTTCACCTTTCCAGCTCCCAATTTCTCAAATCTACTCTTATCAATTTCACTCTGAGCATAAATCACATCTATATTCTGAAAAATTCTTTTATAAAACCATCTCCACTTCATATATTTTGGAAAACTTCTTTCAGAAATTCGACCACTCAAAAGTATAGTTTCTGCACCTTTTCTCTTTCCAATTCTAAAAAGCAGATACCAGAGTTCAGCTTCCAAAACTATAAGTTTTTTCGGTTTTCCTCTCCAGAAAGATAGTAGATGTTCAAAAGGTAGATATCTTGTCTCAAATCCACTCTTTTTTCCTGAATTGAAACCTGTTTCCGTGGTTGTTGTCAGCAGAGTGTCTTCTGGAAACTTTTTCAAAAATGGCTTTATCGCATTTATCTCTCCCAAAGAACAGCCGTGAAACCAATATCTATTCTCTAAATTTGTTCTATTTTTCCAGAGAAAGAATCTCGCTGGAATTGAATTTCGATACTTTTTTTTAAAAGATATTGCAAATATGATAGGAGAGAGTAGAGAGTGTAGAGTTAGTAGAGAAACTGTATATGTGGAGGAGAACATTACTCCTCATCTCTCTCTAAATAGATAACTCTACCGCAATTTGGACAAGTTATTATCTCTTCACCTTTTATTACCTCAAGAAAAGTTTGGTCATTTAATTTTATAAAACAGCCATAACAAGCACCATCTCGAACTGGAACAACTGCATTCTCTCCAGCCCATTTTCGAATTTTTGAATAGAAAGAGTAGATTTTTGGATTCATTGAATCTCTCTTTTTGTCTCTATCTTTCAAAACAACATTTTTAGCTTCAGAAATAGAATCTAAACTTTTTTTAACTCTCTCTTCTTCAGAAGAGAGTTTCTCTTTAAATTCTTCATACTCATTTTTCTTATCTTTAAGTTTCTGGTCGAGGTTGTCTCTTATTTTTCCGTATCTATCAACTTCACTATTATCATATTGAATTTGCTCTTTTCGAAGATTATTCTCCATAGTTAAGGCATTCAACTCTTTAGTTTTTGTAATAGTATTTAATTTTTTCTCATACTCTTTCTGTTCTTGACCAATTCTCTCAATATCTTTTTCAAGAACACCGATTTTATTATCTACATCACGAATATCATCAACAACTTTTTCAATCTCTTGAAGAATTTCATCTCTCTGTCTTTGAATAGAGTTATAACTATACTTTATTCTTTCAACTTTAGGTTCAAATTCAGCTATCTCATTATCAATTTGTGAAATTTCTATAATATCATTTAAGTAAGGGTTCATTTAATACTCCGCTCTAATTAGCCTATAATTTTAACACATAAGGAGATAAAAAGATGATAAAAAGAGTTACTAAAATAGAAAAGAGTAAAGATTATGATGATATTGTGGAGCTTGGTTGGTTTGATATGAAAAAACCAAATCTTACAGCTACAACTGATAAAGGTGTAAATTTTATTGTAAAGGCGAAGTTTTCTCATCTTCACGAAGGAGATGTTTTGATAGCTGAAGATGGATATAAGATAGGTGTAAAAAAAGGAGAAGATGAAATTTATAAACTCTCTTTCTCAAACCATATCGATTTTGCAAAAATTGCTTATGAAGTTGGGAATAGACATCAACCTATCTCAATTGAAGATTATAAAATAGTAGTTCTAAATGATGTCTCTCTACAGGATATTATAGAATTTTGTAAAAATAGTGAAATAGGTGTAGAAAAGAGAAAAGGATATTTCAAACCAAATGGAAATGCACACCATTCACACTAAAGCTCTTAGCAGATTTCTTCAGATACTTGATAATAGTTTTCCAAGTGGAGCTTTTGTTCACTCTTTTGGATTAGAACCTCATATTGTTTTGGAAAGAGTTACAAACAGATATGAGTTGGAACTATTTTTAGAAAATCTGATTGTTGAGCAGTATCAGAAATTAGAATTTCCATTTGTAAGAGAGATTTTCAAACATTTAGAAGAGGATAAGTTGCATCTTCTAATTAGAGCCGATGAGGTTTTTAGTGCTATGCAAAATTTTCATTATGCAAAAGCGTCAAAAGAGATTGGAGCAAACTATTTAAAACAGATAGATTTTGGAATTCAGAAACAAGTTGTAAAAGAGTATTTCTTAAAAGTGAAAGAGGGTGTAGCTTTTGGAAATGAGTTAGCAGTTCTCTCAGCTTATGGATATGAACTTGATATTTCACCAGAAACTTTTCTTCTTCTCTGGAGTAAAAAAACTCTTTTGAATATCGCAATGAGTAGTTTGAAAATATCAAGAATAAAACCATCAGAAATTCAGAGAACTCTACTTGAACTAGAAGTAGATTCTAGTGGAGAAAAGCATCTTTCTAACTTCAACCCACTTTTTGAAGAGATAATATATAGACACAAAGATTTAGAACCGAAACTTTTCGTAACTTAGGAGAAAATATGAGCATAAAAATAGGAGTAGCTGGACCAGTTGGAAGTGGAAAAACTTCCATTATTGAACAGCTCACAAATATCTTGAAAGAGAGATACTCTCTTGGTATTGTTACAAATGACATCTACACAACAGAAGATGCAAACTATCTTAAATCTCATCTTGATATTGATAGCGAGAGAATTATTGGAGTTGAAACAGGTGGTTGTCCTCATACAGCAATTCGAGATGATATAAGTGCAAATCAGCGAGAAGTTTTAGAGTTAGAAGAGAGATACAATCCCGATATCATCTTTGTAGAGAGTGGTGGTGACAATCTGAGTGCAACTTTCTCTTATGAACTTATTGACTACTATATGTATGTTATTGATGTTGCTCAAGGTGCTGATATTCCACGGAAAAAGGGTGCTGGTCTTCTTTTTAGCGATATCCTAATTGTAAATAAAACCGACCTCTCTCCTTATGTTGGTGTAAACCTTGAATTTATGGAGAGTGATGTTAAAGAGAATAGAAGAAATAAGCCTTATCTCTTCTTATCAAATAGAGATGATAGTATCAAAAAACTTGTAGAGTGGATAGAAGTTCTTGCAGAAAATTGAGAAAATGGGAGTGACCAAATAGGCTTTCTTGTCATTTCGATATGAACGAAGTGATTGAGAAATCTTGGAAGTTTATCCTTTTACCCAAATATGTAAAAGATTTCTCACCCTAAAGGGTTCGAAATGACATATAAATTGTTAAGATGTAAAAATACTCTATTTGGTCAGTCCCCTTTTTAGGGCAGAACACTCTGAGGGAGGGTAGCGACCGAAGAGTCTTCTTTTTAGACTCTTTTATCTTTTTGTTACTATTCCAAAAAATATTAGGATAGTTTTTGTTAAATATAAGAAACACTTTTATTGGTCATAGTGCAAAAAATGATATTCTTTCTGGAATTGTTGTTGCAATTGCACTTGTTCCAGAAGCGATTGCATTCTCATTTATAGCTGGAGTTTCACCACTTGTTGGACTCTACACCGCTTTCATTTTAGGACTCATTACAGCTCTAATTGGTGGAAAGGCGGGAATGATTTCAGGTGCGACTGGTGCTGTTGCCGTAGTTCTTGTTGGGCTTGGAGTTGAAGTGAAAGAGCTTTTTCCAGATGCTGATGCTGAGATGATTTTACAATATATACTTCTCACCACCATCTTAGCAGGTCTTCTCCAAATCTTTGTGGGTGTTCTGAAATTAGGAAAACTCATTCGACTTGTTCCTCAACCTGCAATGTATGGATTTGTAAATGGTCTTGCAATTGTAATTGCTTTAGCACAATTTCCACTTTTTGAGGGTGAAAATTGGGTAATGTATGCTTTAGTTTTTCTTACGATGGCAATCGTCGAGTTCTTTCCAAAAATCACAAAAGCAGTTCCATCGGGATTAGTTGCAATTGTTACAATTACTGCAATAGTTTTACTTTTCGACTTAGATACAAAAAGAGTTGGAGACCTTGCTGATATTTCAGGCTCTTTACCAACTTTCTCAATTCCAGAATTTGAAATCTCTTTAGATGTCTTTCTTATGGTTTTGCCTTATGCTGTTCTTGTAGCTCTTGTAGGTCTAATTGAGTCTCTTCTTACCCTTTCAGTTCTTGATGAAATGGGCGGAAAACGAGGTAGTGGAAATCAGGAGTGTGTGGCTCAAGGAGTTGGAAATGTGGCTTGTGGCTCTTTTGGAGGAATGGCAGGTTGTGCAATGATTGGACAATCTATTATCAACTTCTCAAATGGTGGTTGGGGACGACTTTCGGCACTTGTTGCATCTGTTCTTTTAATTCTTTTTGTGATAGTTTTAACAGACCTCATCGCCGTAATTCCAGTAGCAGTTCTTGTTGGAATTATGTTTATGGTTTCGATTGGAACTTTTGAGTGGGAGAGTGGAAATAGAATAAAGTATATGCCAAATAGTGACCGTTTTGTCCTTGTAGCTGTAACCCTCATTACAATTTTCTTTGATTTAGCAATTGCTGTAATTACAGGTATCATAATTTCAGCTCTAGTTTTTGCTTGGCAACATGCAAGAGTCTATTCCAGAAGCAGAGTTGAAGATGGTAGAAAGATTTATGAATTTGAAGGTCCACTCTTTTTTGGTTCTGTTACCTCTTTCTATGAGCAGTTCCAATTGGAAAGTGACCCTGATGAGGTAGTTCTTGATTTCAAAAATGCAAAAGTTATGGATATTTCTGGAGTTGAAGCGATAGATGGAATTACAAAAAAGTATTCTGAAGCTGGAAAAAATCTCCGAATTCGACACCTTTCCAACGACTGTAAAGCTATCTTAAAAAATGCTGGTCCATTCTGTACTTATGAAGAGGACGACCCAAATTATAAAGTAGCTTACAACTACTAAAATTCGAAATTTGGAAACAGAAGTTTAGTTCTGCTTCCAAAATTTATAAGAACATTTGTAAATCATTAAACGCATCAACAAACTCTTTTTTGAAAATAAGCATCATTGAACCTAAAACAGCAATTAGAACAATAAAACCTACGGCAATTTTTATTGGATATCCAATTACAAGTAAGTTGAATTGAGGCATTGTTTTCATTAACATTCCAAAAATAATATCACCTAAAAGTGATAGTGCTAAAATTGGAAAAGCTACGGTAAGTCCCATAACAAAAAGATGTTTAAAAGCCTCAGTGATATAGTCAAAAACTCCTTCTGCCATTATAAATCCACCAAGTGGAACTGCTGTTAGAGATTTATGAAAAAAGAGCAACATCATGTGATGACCATCAAATGAGAGTATCATTAAAAGTGCTAAAAATCCAAAGAATTGGCTTAGCATCGGCATCGATATAGATGTCTGGTAATCAAAAACTGTTGCCATTGAAAATCCCATCATCAAAGAGATATGTTCTCCAGCATAAGTAAATATATGTATTGTAATATTTAAAATTAGACCAACTAATAGAGAGAAAATCATTTCTGAAAGAATTGCTACTGCGATTCCCCACCAGTTATTTGGAATCTCTGGAATTGGAACATAAAAATAGAATATAAATGTTAGATAGAGTGCAAGAGCTGATTTGAGAGTTGCTGGAATTGACATATTGCTAAAAAATGGCAGAAAAGCGAAAAGAAATGAGATTCTTACAAAAAGAAGCAGAAAAACAATAACTGATTCGCTATTGAAAAGTGAGAAGTAATCCATTTTAAAAGTTCCTTATTTGTAGAAGTCGAGAAGTCTTTTTCACTATATCAGCAAAAAGCTATTTGAGTGAAATTGTAACTTACTGAGTAGCTTTTCTGTTATTATTTCTCAATTTACAATTAGGAGGTGAGAAGTTGAGCATTTCAGAATTAACAAGAAAGGCAATTCAGAAGATTTCTCAAAATGGACAGAGTATTACTCCGCTTGTTTTTTATGATAAATTTTGCACCGAAGCTAGAATAAGTGGGGTTGCAGTTCAAGATTGCAATATCATCAGAGAGTATATTGAGAAGTTAGATGTTGAATTTCAGAATGAAGTTAGCAGATACAATATGAAGACAATACCTCAATTTTTAAGTTATTTAACTTCAGCACTAAATCGAATGAACCAGAACCATTTGGGAAATAGACATATGGCTCTGCTAGAACTTACTCAAGCCATAGTTAAAACAACAGCATTAATTGATAATAAGGATATTCATCTTCTTTCTGGTAGAACAGAAGCTCTACTTTTTCGAGGACACACTTCTGAAAATTTGAATGATTTTAGAAAAGAGTGGGCAAGGCTCTCATCTTCTCGACAGTGGAGAGCAACAAGAGATACATTGGGAAGATTTGTTGAGATAACAGTAGATGATGATTTAGACTCAATAGTTGAGAAGATAGTTCCAATTTTGGAAAAAGGGAAAGAGGCTGGTGATAGCAGAAGACTTGCAGAACTTCTTGTTCAAGGAGCAACACCATCTCTCTCCAAAAGTGATGATGAGACTCAAAAACTTTATAAAGAGTTGAGAGCAGAACCGAAAAGAATTTACAATCCAGATGTTCAGAAAAGGGTATCTTTCCTTCAAACTCGAAGAATAGAGTTGGATAGAAGTGAGGAGAGAAATTCTGTTGGAAAAGTTGGAAAAATAGTTGATAAACTCTCTGAAGGTGTAAATAGCGATAAGAACTCATCTACAAATCCATCAAAAGGAATTGAAGATGTTATTAAAGATGTAAAAGAGAGTAGTGCAAATAGTAATTCACTTCTCTCTTCAATTACTGGAAAACTTGAAAATGTGAAAAAGAAGACCTCATCACTATTTGGCTCTTTCCAGAAATATAAAGAGGCTGTTCAAAATGCTAAAAAAGAGATAGATAAAGCTGTAAACGAGCTTATAGAGAGTCGAAAAAAAAATGATGTTGATACTCTTACTGGACTTGGAAATGAGGTTAGTTTAAAAAATGATTTACAAGATTTAGAAAAGAGATTTCAATCAAAAAATGAGAACTTTGCAGTTATTGTAATTGATATCGACAACTTTAAAGATGTATGCTCAAAATATGGTGATGATGCTGGTGATTTGGTTCTAAGATACTTCTCTAAAATCTTGAAAAGCTACATCTCTGTTGGAGACTCAACTGCTAGAGTTGGAGAAGATGAGTTTGTTATCTCTCTACCAAAAAGAGATTTGACAACAGCTATCCAATTTGCTCAACACTTTCAAGGAAAAGTTCAACACACAAAATTCTTATATAAAGAAGAGCGAGTCTCTATCTCATTTAGTGCAGGTGTTGCTGATAGAGGTAGCAATACAACTTTTGGTGGTGTTTTAGATAGAGCTCATAAAATGATGCGTATAGCAAAAAAGAGGGGGAAAAATATCATCATTCCTGAATTAAAATGAAAATAGTAGTTTCAATAACTGGTGCAAGTGGTTATAAATTAGGTTTAAGATTTTGGGAACTTTTGCCTGATGAGGTTGAAAAATATATGATTGTAAGTGACAGTGCTAAAGTTGTTATGGAGAAAGAGGAGGGAAAGGTTTTTAAAGAGCATCAAATCGAAGCACCTCCCTCTTCAGGCTCTTCAAAATTTGACGCAATGGTTGTTATTCCATGTTCAATGAACACTCTTGCAAAAATCTCTGTTGGTATTGCTGACAACCTCACAACTCGAACAGCATCAGTTATGATAAAAGAGAATAGACAACTTCTTCTTGCTCCAAGAGAACTTCCACTATCTCCAATTCATCTGGAAAATATGCTAAAACTATCAAGAATTGGAGTGACAATTGCTCCTCCAATTTTAGGTTACTACTCTGGTGTAGAGAAGCTCGAAGAGATGGAAAATTTCCTAATTGGAAAGTGGTTCGATATTTTAGGTATTGAAAACTCTCTTTATCAAAGATGGGAATAGAGTTTCTTAATTCGAAATGACAAAAAGTCATTTCGACATGAGCATATTAAAGTTTTATGCCTCTTTTAAACCAATTCTTATGATTTCATCAAGACTTGTATCGTGATTTAGCAACATATCCACAAGACCATCTCCAAGAGTAACAAGACCCTCTTTTCTCATCTCTCTTCGAAGTTCAAAATCTGAAGCACTATCTTTAATTAACTCTTTTGCTCTATCATTCATCATAAAGAGTTCTCCAACTGCTTGTCTTCCGCTATATCCAGTATAGTTACAGTGAGAACACCCTTTTGCTTTATAGATTTCAGCATTTTCTGGAAGACCATACTCTGTTGCATACATCTCTGAAATTCGGTCTTCAACCTTACAGTGGTTACACAGTTTTCGAACAAGTCTCTGAGCTAAAACTCCTCGAAGGGTAGAAGTAATTAGGAATTTGTCTATACCTATATCTATTAGCCTTGTAATTGCAGCAGTTGCCGTATTTGTGTGAAGAGTCGAAAGGAGAAGGTGTCCAGTTAAGGCTGCTTGAATTCCAATTGTCGCCGTCTCTTTATCTCTCATCTCCCCAACCATGACAATATCAGGGTCTTGTCTCAGAATTGAACGGAGTGCAGAAGCGAATGTAAGACCAACTTTAGCGTTCGCCTGTATCTGGCTCACATTTTCAGCTTTATACTCAACTGGGTCTTCAACAGTCATAATATTCTTTTCAGGCGTAGCAATACTTTGAAGAAAAGCGTGAAGAGTTGTCGATTTTCCAGAACCTGTTGGACCTGTAATAAGTATCATTCCATGAGAAAATTTTAATAGTTGTCGAAACTGCTCTGTCATTTCATCGGAAAAGCCGAGTTCTTCAAGAGTTGGAATTGTTTCAGACTGCATCAAAATCCTCATAACAACTCTTTCACCGTGGTAAGAGGGTAAAACAGAAACTCTTATATCTACTACATCTCCAGCAATTTTAATTTGAGTTCGACCATCTTGAGGAATTCGCTTTTCAGAAATATCAAGATTTGAAATTACTTTTATACGACTTATGATAAGTCCGATGATTTTAGACTCAACTTCAATATATTTAATTAAAGCTCCATCAATCCTAAATCTCACTTCCCCTTTATGTTCATGAGTTTCGATATGGATATCAGAAGAACCTCGCTTTACAGCTTGATAAAAAAGAGCATTTACAAATTTAATAATTGGTGCTGACTCTTCAGAAGTTAGAATATCAGAAGTGTTTTTCAGAAATTCAGCAAGATTTAAATCTTCATCATCTTCCTCTTCAGTTTCAGCTACGGAAGTTGCTCTTAAATCAGCATCGTTTTTAAGTTCAAGAGAGCGGTGAAATAGGTTTTCAAAAGCTCTTTCTGGAAGTAGATATACAGGATAAGGCTCTTCTAATTTTGTTACAAAATTTATCGCCTCTCCAATTCGATTTCTATCTAAAATTGCATATCGATTTCCATTACTATCTTCTCCAAAGAGAACACCATAATCAATGGAACTGGAAATATCTACTTCTTCGGGAAAAGATGGAGAGAGTTCTACCTCATCTCCCAATTGTGGAATTTCAATCATAAGTTTCTATATCTTTTTAACAATTTTAGCAGAAACTCTTTTATTAAATTTCTCAGACTAAATAGAGTTTAAAACATATAATGTTATTTGTACCATTGTTTTTTTATGTTTTAGACTTAGTGGTTTTAAAGTGTTATTTAAGATAATATAAAGATGTATATATATATAATTTCAAAAATAAGTTAGGAGGAAATTTTGTTTTTTCAAGTTATACTATATCTCTCAGCACTTCTTTTCTTTTCTGGGTGTGGAACAGAAAGCTCCCAAGAAAAGGAGTATCTAAAGAGAAACTCTTCTAATCACTATGCAGAAAATGAGCCGTCATCTTTTAGGGAATATGCTCTTATTTCTAGTGGAAATATTGAGGTTTCAGGAAATCTTATTACAGATGGTCCACTTGCAGATGTTCACTCAAATGGAAAAATTAGTGCAAATACAAGAAGTTTAGATGTCTCTGGACAGATAACAACTTTAAATGGCTTAAATCCATCATCTGTACTTCGCTCATTCTCTTATGAGAAGTCAAGTGGATACTCAAAAGTTAGAGCTTTAAAAGTTGAAGAGTTTTTAAACATCTCAAAACTTGATGATTTCTATACTTTTGGAAATGACGGTTTTGTGAAGTATCGAGGAGAAAAAGTAGAAATTGGGTTTGCAAACTTTGAAAATGGAGTTTGGACTATTTCAGGAGATGAGTTAAATTTCGGAGTTTCCCTGAAAATAGAGACATCACTAGTTATTGACTCAAATATTACAAATATTTATGGTCTATTGATGGTTGAAGGAGATTTGAAAGTAAAAGGAGATTTGAACATAGATAATAAACTCCCATTCAACAAAGGCTTAATTGTAGACTCGGATATTGAAGTTGATAAACTACAAGTTGTTGGTAGAGTTTTTGGAAGTGGGAATTTTATTGCAAATGGAGATGTTGAAGTTACTGGTAATATTGAAATTGATAAAAATGTGAAGCTTTATGGAGAAAACAATAGAATAAACTTCTTGGACAATATTTACAAAGCCTCAATATTTGAGTCTCAAAATGAAAACAGTAGGGATATGAGGATAGCTGACTCACAACTATTTAAAAATCTTAATGGACAAAATAGCATCATGCTTTTTACATTCTCTAAAAATGGTGTTGTTCTTGATAGTTTAAATTTTTATAAACTGCTGGAAAACAATCTAACAAATATCTTTGAGTTTGAGACTCATGTTTATGGAGCAAATCTAAATTATGGAGCTGAACTTGTAGTAAATGAGGGCTTACTTCCATATTATGAGAATACTCTAAAAGTTTTTAAGAAACTCAAAGATTTGGGACACAAAGGTGTTCGAATTACTGAAAGTCTTGATATTGCTCCTTTAAATCTTTATCATACATTTGAAGATGAAAGTGGTAACAATTTAGGAACTTATCTAGTCTTTTCAATCTCAAATCCACCAATTGATACAAATCTTTCCAAATTAGAACTTACAGCAGAAATGAGAGAGAAAGTTCTTGAAGAGATGTTATCTGAAAAGTTAGAGGAAGAGATAGTTGAATATAGTATTGAGGATAATATCATTCCATTAGAAGATTTAAACTTTTCAGAAAATGTTGATGAGGTGAGTTTAGAAGATATCCAAAATGAAATTCTTAAAGAGTGGGCTTACTATCAAACGATGAAGTTTGGACATCAAGAACTCAATACTACAAAATATTTGCTAATTCCTGAAACTAATCAAACTACTAGAACCAGAGGTATGTGGAATAAGATAGAACAAGGTGTTTCCAAAGTTGTTGGAGGCGATATTGAAGAAGTTTTTGTAAGTGGTAGAGAAGAAGTTGAAAATGGAGCTGAAAAACTTGGGGAAGAATTTGAAAATGGAGTATATGTCACTTTTGAAATAGCTGTAAATCCTGTTGAGTCTGCTGAAGCTATTGTAACAAACGGAACTGGTGCTATTGATGAAATCAAAGATAGTGGTGAAGAGAGAATTAATGGTATATTAAATGGTGATGAAGCTACTATTGTTGATACAGCTCTTTCTATCTCTACTGGTGGCTGGAGTTCAACTATAGGAGTTTCTAACTATCTAAATGATTTATGGCTTTATGGCTGTCAAGATACTATAAAGAAAACTATTCAAGGTGTTAGTTTTAATAGAAATGATGATAGATGGACAGATGAAATTCAATTGGGTAATCCAAAAGGAGAGGGCTGTGTTCCTGTTTCTGCAACTATGATTACAGAGTATCACAATAGAATTATTCAAGGAAAAACTTCTTTGTATGTTGATAGTGATGGCAATGATACCAATATCACTAGAGATAACCCAGTTTTTGGAGAAGGAACAAATCCTATTGCTCTTGCAGAGTATATGTATGATGAAATGGGTACTGACAAAGTTGATGGAACAGATTTTTTCGATTTTATATCAGGAAGAGTTACAAATGCCATTAAAAAATCATTTAAAAGATATGGTGTAAGTAAAAGTCCAGTTGCATATATAAAAATGTACTACTCTCATCTAAATATAGAAAGTACTGGTCGTCTGGTTGAAAGCTATATTAGGTCAAACAATCCAGTCATACTTACTTATATAAGGAATTACTCTATTGAGTACATGAGAGATGAAGTTTTTAATGAGCATGGAATGCCTGTAATAGGGTATGTAAAAAAGAGTTTAATTCCTTGCTTAAGACTTCCTCTATTAACAAAACGATATTTATATACTGATACTACTTGGCAATATAAAACTTACTTTAGGTTTGACATGTTATCTCAATACTTTGGTATTGGCTCAATTACTTTTATTAAGAAATAGTTATGAATATTTTTTTATCTATTTCTTTTTCTTTTATCCTCCTCTTTTTAGGAGGATGCAATGACTGTTGTGCCCCAGATTATATATTTGGCTTAGAAGGTGTAAAAATTGAAGATATTGGTGATGGGAGAAAAGTAATAAAAATAGATGATACTCAAAATAGCCTTTCTAAAATTAGAACACCTATTTACATCATTGAGAGGAACAACTCTATTTCTCCTATTAACGGTATAGATATAAACAAATCAGTTACTTTAATATCTGGAAGTGATGAAAATAAATTTTACATTTATACAGATGGCTCTATTTATGAAGTTGATTTAGATACAAACTCTAAAAATTTTTACTCTTCCAGAAATTTTGATAAAGAGTTACAAATAAATATTAATGAATATATATTAAAATACGGCAATCTCTACGTATATACTAATATTGAAAATGGAGAAGAGAAAGAGTATTTACTACCTACAAGAGAGGAAGTTGATAATGAATTCAATATTTCTAAAAGAATAGGTAATATACACTCATGTATTCCTTTCATAGATAATCCAAAAGAGTGGAATAAAAAAGATATTTTATGTTATCTTGGCAATTATTACTCAATTTGGTTTAGATATATAGAAGATGAAATTTGGGAAAAAACTCTTTTTTCAGATCGTTATTCACATGATTGGCAACAAGTTTATTTTACAGATGGCAGAATTTTTCGTTTTTTGCGAAAAACACAAGCATATTCTAGTGCTAGGAAAAATACATGGGGTCAGGAGAGTTTAGTTGATTTTAGACAAAACCCTAAAGTATTTTTTATGGTTGATGACAAAGTAGAGCTTATTGAATTTGATAAAATTTTTACAGGTCATAAACTCTATAAAGAGATAACTCATGAATTGAGTAAAAAACCTTATGATAGATTTCCAAAAACCTACTTTAGTGAAAATGACATGTATGTAGTTTATCGAAGTCATAAAGCAAACTATTTTACTTACGAATTTTATGATGGTGACATAAATTCAACAGAACCAACTCTTAGTGAAAAAATCTATTTTTAAAGTAAAGTTATGAATATTTTTTTATCTATTTCTTTTATCCTCCTCTTTTTAGGAGGGTGTAATGACTGTTGTGCCCCAGATTATATATTTGGCTTAGAAGTAAAAATTGAAGATATTGGTAATGAGAGAAAAGTAATAAAAATAGATGATACTCACAGTGGTCTTTCTAAAATTAGAACACCTATTTACATCATTGAGAGAAACAACTCTATTTCTCCTATTAATGGTATAGATATAAACAAATCAGTTACTTTAATATCTGGAAGTGATGAAAATAAATTTTACATTTATGCAGATGGCTCTATTTATGAAGTTGATTTAGATACAAACTCTAAAAATTTTTACTCTTATAAAGAGTTTGATACTTATAAAGAGTTTGTTATAAATCATAATGAGTATACATCATTAATATTGAATAATATAAAAAGATTTGTGTATACAGATATTAAAAATGATATACAGCTTGAATTTTTATTACCTACAGAAATTATTAATGAATTAAACATTTCTAAAACATTCAATCTGTATTCTTGTATTCCTCTCATGGATAATC
>JAMJTW010000031.1:0-19713 GCA_024281175.1 Candidatus Thiovulum imperiosus | reverse complement strand
TACTACCTACAGAAATTATTAATGAATTAAACATTTCTAAAACATTCAATCTGTATTCTTGTATTCCTCTCATGGATAATCCAAAAGAGTGGAATAAAAAAGATATTTTATGTGATACAGATAAAGGATATTCAATTTGGCTTAAATATAGTGATATTGAAACATGGGAAAAAGCTACTGTACTTTCAAATATTGATTTATATTTTCATAAAATATCTTTTACAAATGGTAAAACTATCAATTTATTACAAAAAGTAAAAACATATTCTAGTGCTAGGAAAAATACACGGGGTAAGGAGAGTTTAGTTGATTTTAGACAAAACCCTAAAATATATTTCATGGTTGATGATAAAGTAGAGCTTATTGAATTTGACAAGATTTTTACAGGTCATAAACTCTACAAAGAGATAACTCATGAATTGAGTAAAAAACCTTATGATAGATTTCCAAAAACCTACTTTAGTGAAAATGACATGTATGTAGTTTATCGAAGTCATAAAGCAAACTATTTTACTTACGAATTTTATGATGGTGATATAAATTCAACAGAACCAACTCTTAGTGAAAAAATCTATTTTTAATTTACTTTTTGTCTCTTTTCTACATTCAGAATACTTATATCTTGGAGGCGGAAAAGAGATATATTTGATACCAAAAAGAGATGTAAAATCTAGTAGGAATTTGAAATTTTTTGAAAAAGAGAATGGAGAGACAATCGCCCTTTCAAATACATTTTTTATAAAATCAAAACTTGAAGCAGAAGTTTTTGAGAAGAGGTATGAAGTAGAACTTGTAAAAAAGTATTCAAAGAGTCTCTATCTTTTTAAAAGCAGTGAAAACATTTTCTCTATTTTTAAAAAACTCAGAAGCGATAACCTCATCATAGATGTTTATCCAAATGTATATAAAAGAGCATATTTGAGATGATAAAGTTTCTTCCACTACTCTTACTTTTAAGTTGCAATGAGAGTTTTCAAAGAGAAGAGCCATTTTTTCAAGAGCAGTGGGCAATCCATTTTGATAAACCATTTTATAAGGCTTATGGAATAGATAAAGATGCACATATTCATGGAGAACAGAGTTTAAAGAACTTCACTGGAAAAGGTGTAAGAGTAGCAATTATTGACACTGAATTAGATGTAAATCACAAAGAGTTTGAAAAGAGCAAAATTACTGCTATAAATTCCAGAGACTTATCTTCTAATGTCTCTTGTAAAAACTGTGCAACTCATGGAACAGCGGTTACAGGAATTATTGCTTCAAATATAAATGGGTTTGGGTTGCGAGGAATTGCTCCAGAGGTTGAGATACTTTTTATTAAACTAGATTTAAATGGCTATCTCTCTGATAGTGAAATCATAGATGCTTTTGACATTGCTGCTGAATATGGAGCTGATGTTATAAATTGTAGTTGGGGAACAAACGATTTGTCACCTATTTTAAAAGAGAGAATTGTGGAAATTGCAAAAGAGATACCAGTCGTCTTTTCAGTAGCAAATGATGGAGCTGAAATAGGCAATGATGAAACCTCTATCGATGAGGTTATTTCCGTTGGCTCAACAGACTCAGATAATTTAAGAGCAATTTACAGCAGTTTTGGAGAGAGTTTAGATATTCTTGCTCCTGGTGGTTTCCAACTTGGAATTACTACGATAAACATAGGTGGGAACTTTCTAAGAGCTGAAGAGAGAAATAGTTTTAGGGGAACTTCGGCTTCTGCTCCAATTGTAACAAGTCTAATTGCTTTAATGCTTGAAAAGAACCCAAACTTAAGAGTGGAAGAGATAGAAACTCTTTTAAAATCTGGAAGTGATAAAATTGGAACTCTTGAATATAAAAATGGAAGAAATTTATATTACGGATTTGGAAAAGTAAATTTTGACAAGACTCTAAAACTTGTACAATAAAAATCATAAGAAGTGGAGAAATCCAAAAAAGACTTCTTACACTCTAATATTTGATACTAATACAGCTTCCATAATTTTGTCAATATCGCCATCTAAAATTGCTGAAACATTACTATAAGCCTCTCCACTTCTACTATCTTTCACTTGTTGATAAGGTTGTAAAACATAGCTTCTGATTTGATGCCCCCAACCAATTTCACTCTTTTCAACTCCATCTTTTTCAGCTTGTTGTTTTTCAAGTTCAAGTTCATAAAGTCTACTTTTCAACATCTTCATCGCCGTAGCCTTATTTTTATGCTGACTTCGGTCATTTTGACACTGCACAACAATTCCTGTTGGCTCATGAGTAATTCGAATTGCACTCTCTGTTTTGTTTACATGCTGACCTCCAGCACCACTTGCACGATAAGTATCAATTCGAATATCTCTCTCTTCAATCTCTATATCGATATCATCATCAACTTCTGGTGATACCATTACTGAAGCAAAAGAGGTGTGTCGTTTCGCATTTGAATCAAAAGGAGAAATTCTTACAAGTCGATGAACTCCATTCTCATTTTTTAAATATCCATAAACATTTTCACCCCGAATTATTAGAGAGACATCTTTAATTCCAGCCTCTTCACCAGCTTGATAGTCAAGAATTTCAACTTTAAAATCTCTTCTTTCTGCCCATCGATTATACATTCGAAGCAACATACTTGCCCAATCTTGGGACTCAGTTCCACCAGCTCCTGGATGAATTGAGATAATCGCATTTTTACTATCATCTTCTCCAGAAAGCATTGTTGCAATCTCTCCATTTTGAATTAACTCTTCAAGTACTTCAGCCTCAGAAAAGAGAGCTTCCAAAGTCTCTTCATCATCTTCTTCAGTAGCAAGTTCAAATAGTTCTCTTGAATCTAATAGAGCAGATTCTATTTTTATAAATTTTTTCAATAGGGATTCTGATTGTCGTTTCTCTTTCTGGATTTTTGCAACCTCATCAGGATTGTTCCAGAAGTTTGGAGAGTTTTCAATATTAGAAATTTCCAAAAGTCTATTTTGTAGGATTTCAGGTCTAAGAATATTTCTTATATTTTCTAATTTTATTTCTAATTTTTTTAAAAGTTCTATATAGTGATAATTGTCCATGCAGGAAAATCTTTGTGAAGGAAGTGGTGGCCAATCCCAGAATCGAACTGGGGACACAGGGATTTTCAGTCCCTTGCTCTACCAACTGAGCTAACTGGCCTCCGTTGTTTTGTGGGTGGAATTTTAAAGAAAAGTTTATAAAAATATGTTTTAAAATAATTTGTAAATTATCAACCAAATCTTTTTTTTATTTATAAAAAGAGAAACTTCCGAAAATTGGAGATATTTTGAGAGTTTTTATATACATATTTAATATACTATTTTTTGTAGTTTTACTACTATCTGTTTTCTTTGTAGTTCATTTCACAACTAAAGTTGAGACTCCAAAAGTGTTTGAAGTTCCAAAAGGTTCGATATCTAAAGTGATAGAGAAATTGAATATAGAGTTAGATGGGGAGTTTCTAATCACAGACAGATATCTCTTGTCCTATTTTGGATATCCCCAAGCTGGAAAGATAGAGTTTCCAGAAAAAGAGATGATGAGGTGGAAAATTTTAAAACATCTTACAGAGGCGAAAAAGATAAGTTCAAAAGAGTTTGTAACTCTAATTCCAGGTGAAACAACTCTATTCTTTTTAAAAGAGTTTGCTAAAGAGTATAAAATATCTTTTGAAGAGTTAAAAAATTACTATTTCTCAACAGCACCAATAAAAGAGGGTTTTCTAATTCCAGATACCTATACAATGAATTTAGAAAAAGACCCCAAAAAGTTTCTAAAAGATTTTATCTACCGCTCAAACTCTATTCATAAAAAAAGAATGGCTCAATTTGGAATTGAAAGATTTAGTTATTGGAAAAAAGTTCTTATTGTTGCTTCAATAGTTGAGAAAGAGAGTGGTACAGTTGAAGAGATGCCTCTTGTAAGTAGTGTTATTTACAACAGACTTAGAGAGGGAATGAGACTTCAAATGGACGGAACTCTAAATTATGGTCTCTATTCACATCAAAGAGTTACTCCAGAAAGAATTCGAAATGATAATAGCAGATATAACACCTATAAATATAGTGGAATTCCTCCTGAACCTATCTGTAATCCAAGTTTAACAGCAATAGAGTCAGCACTCAAACCGGCAAAAACAAACTATCTCTACTTTATGAGAAAAAAAGGTACTGATAAACATGTTTTTACAGCAACTTATCAAGAGCATCTAAAAGCAATTGAAGAGAATAGATAGTTCTCTCAATGTGAATTGCTCAGAGTAGAAGTTCTACTCTATATTTGGTCATTCTCAAAAATTACCATATAAATTTAAAATTACTTTTATAATACAATAAGTTAGTAACTTGTAATATTACATTTAAAATATTCCTAAAGGTTATATTATGGCATTGTTACGAGTTACTATACTCTCAATATTTCTCTCCCTTTCGCTATCTGCGGAAGATAGTTATGTTTCAAAAAAGTTGAAATATCCAACTGGAACACCATCTGCTCTTGAAATCATGAAGAATGTTTATTTTGTAAACCATTTTTACGCTTTCAAAAACTACTCTATTGACAAGAAGAGAAGAAATGTTACTGTAATTGTTAAAAAATCTGCTGGTAAAAAACCTCTTACAGAGACTGTTACTAGATATTTGAACAACAACTACTCTGATGGTACTGTTCAATCTAAAGACCTTGCGATTTTCCACTCTGGAAAAAATAAAGGTTTAGGAATGCTTATCACTGACTATGTTGATAATGATAAGTCTCAACTCTATTTAGCTTGGATACCAGCTCTTCGAAAAATTAGAAGATTTGCACAACCTGCTCATGAAGACGCTTGGGGTGGAACAGCTTTCACATTTGGTGATGTAACGCTACGAAAACCTGTTCACGAAACACACCAACTTTTAGGAAAAGAGAAGTTTTCTAATGAGACTGGTGCTATTACTCTTAAAAGAAGTGAGAGAAGAGGATATTTAAGAAGAATTCCTAGCACTTCTAAGAAGAATGTAGGAAAAGAGGTTTATAAAGTAAAATCCACAACTAAATTTTCTGGTTGGTGGTATGACTACCGAATTTCTTTCGTAGATACAAAAACTTTTGGAGATTATAGAGTTGAGTATTATAAAGGAAATAAACTTGTAAAAGTACTTGATAAGTCTTGGGGTGGTTTCAAAGGAACAAGAGACCCTAGAGCTTTAAAATGGGGTTATTGGTATGCTAAAGATATGAATACAGGTTTCGAGTCTATGGCATATATTCCAAATGGTATTACAAAAGTAAATGATAGAAGACTTAAAGCGTCTAAATGGAGTGAAAAAACTCTTAAGAAAATTAGAAGATAAGTTATGGAGATGAGAAACATATTTTTAGCTTCTCTTCTCTCTCTCTCTCTTCCTACTGCTACACTTTTAGCAGAGGAGGAGTACGAAGAGTATTCTGAAGAGGATAGTTATGAAGAGTATTCTGAAGACGAGGACTCTTACGATGAAGAGTATTCTGAAGAAGAAGAGGGTTCTGATGATGAGTTTGATGACGAAGAGTGGGAAGATGAAGAAGAGTCATCTTTAGAGGTCTCTGGATTTCTAAAGAATGAGAGTTCATGGTATACCCAAGATTTAGAGAAAAGAGGAGAGACAATTCATGATGCTGGTAATATGATGAAATCTGAAAGCTCTCTAAATCTCTTTATAAATTACGGTGTTACAGATGAGACAAATCTTCATATCCAAACAAATTTCATTTACGATACAGAAGCAGTAGATAATTACAGAGGACATAGAGGTAATACGCAACATGATTACTTGCGGGAATTCTATATCGATACTGCTATTTCAGATTGGGTAGAACTTAGAGTTGGTAAACAACAAGAGGCTTGGGGAACTGCTGACGGTGTGAAGTTTTTGGATATTATAAATCCTACTGACTACCGAGAGTGGGGACAAAACTCAATGGAAGACTCTCGAATTCCTCTCTGGATGTTAAAAGCCACTCTTCCAATTGGAGATGATGGAACCTCATCACTACAATTTGTTTGGGTTCCAGACTTAGAAGTAAATCAAATTCCTGGACTCTATGACCCTGAAACTGGAGATGCCGAACAACCTTTTGTAAGTCTTGGTGCTGATACAATGACTGGAAAGTACAACGGTTTCTATAATATCGCTAAAGATATGGGAAAAACTTCAACTATCTTTGATACTTTACTAAATATGGGTGGTATGAGAGGACTTACAGGTCCAATGAAATATAGAACTGTAAGTTTCTTTACAAGTCTTGGAACACCGAACAACATGACTTTTGGAGATGTTCAAAGTGCAGTTGTATCATCTTATGGAACTCTTGAAAATGGAATTACTAATGATGATGTAGACCCAACTCTTGTAAATGGTGGTTTTGACGCTCAAGCAATTACAGACTGTTTTGGAATTGGAACTCAAAATTCTGTCAATTTAGATTTACTAAATACAGTATTTATACCTATGCTTTCTGGAATGGAAAACGGAAACAATGTTTTAAATGCAGCAGCAAATGAGGGTTCAGTTCTATTTTCAAATTTCCAAAACTATATGGGTGTTCTTCAACAAGCATATATGGGTGGTCAAGATATCTCATTTGGAGAGAGTGGAGCAGAGCTTGTTGAAGCTGGAACAGGTCACTTAAGTAACTCTACAATTGGAAGTGCTTTAAACTCTATTGGAACTATGATGTACCAACAAGTTGCAATGGGAATGAACCTCGACCCAACTGACCCAAATTCTCAAATGGCAGTTGCTGAAGGTCTTGGACTTGACCCAACTTCTGAAACTTTCCAGCAAGAGTTTGCTCAGAAAATTCAAGAGATTGCAATGCCTGAAATTGCAAAAGTCTTTACAGATGGAACTACAAATCAATTTGATGGAGTTCTTTCACCAGATACACCAACAAGTGCTTTTGACTATATGGGAAATACAGCTTTTGGAACTTTCAGATATTTCAAAAATATGAGAACTGTTTATAGAAAAGACCATGAAATTGAAAATCTTGAAAATTCAAATGGTGGAATTAGATGGAAAAGTTCAATTGGAAGTTCTATAAATTACTCTTTGAATTACTATTCTCACTGGGATAACAACCCTTATGTAGATTTACATTGGGAAGATAGTAAAGGGAAAAGACTTACTCCAAACTTTGTAACACATGATGCTGTTCCAATGTTCTACGAAGGGAAGTTTGTTCCAACAGATATGAACCAAGATGGAACTCCTGAAACAGTTACAGCTCTTGAGAGCATGACTCGACAAGATGGTAGTGAATTCACTCCTGAAACAGATGGTTCTGCTACTCTTGTCTTTACAGAGAAGATGAATAGAATAAACTCTTATGGAACTTCTTTCGATGCAACTATTGATACACCTCTAATTCCTATTGTTCTTCGAGGTGAATTCCTTTATGAGACAGGTGTAAAAACTCCAGTTGTTGATAAATTAAAACTTAGCTATGGAGATTTAGCTGGAGCTTTATATATGGAAGAGGCAGATTTCATGAAAGGGGTAATTGGAGTTGATGTTACACTTTTCACAAATCTCTTTACAAGTTTCCAATATATGCATGTTCACAATATGGATTTCATAGAAGAGACAAAAACATATAACGGAAAAAGCTACGAAGTTTATACAGCAAATCCTGCTACTTTGAGTCTTTCAAACAATATGAAAAAGGCTGAAGAAGACCAGCAGATGTATACTTTCTTCCTCTCAAAACCTTTCTTAGAGGGTGACACTTTAAGAGTGAACAACCTCTTCTTACTCGAAGGAGAAGATGGTGGCTTCTGGAATAGATTTGATATGGAATATACATATACAGATAGTCTAATTCTTAGAGCTGAATACAATGTTTATGGTGGTGATGATTACGGAATTTTCGGTCAATTTGCTGACCAATCTTCTATCCAACTCGGAGCAAAATATCTCTTCTAAACTTTTGGGGGAATCTCCCCCTATTTTCCAAAAAATTTAAGGATTTCACATGAAAAAGAATTCGATAGCACAAGCCTATACCGATTTCGCGATGAGGTTTAAATGGCCTATAATTGGTTTTATCTTCATTGCAACAGTTTTAGCTCTAACTCAATTTCATAAAATTGATATTAGAAACGACCCTGACACGCTTCTTCCGCAAACAAACAAATATGTTTCTACAAACAACTATATTGAAGATAAATTTGGAATGGGAAATATTTTTGTTGTTGGAGTTGAGACAAAAGAGGGTTCTATCTATCAAGATTGGTTTGTAAATAGTGTTCAAGAAATTCACAACAAACTTGAAGAGATGGAACATGCAAATAAGGCAAACTTCATAAGTATCGCTGCCCAAAAAGTTAAAAATATGGGCGTTACAGAAGATGGTTCTCTTCTTTTCAAAAGACTAATTCCTATCACTGGTATTGATACAGAAGATAAAGAACTTGCTCAAGAGCAACTCGACTTTATGAAAGAGGGACTTGATACAAATCCAGTTCTTAAACCATTTATTATTTACGAAGAGAGTCCAGAAACTGGAAAAGTTTGTGAAAGTGGTGAAGAAGGTTGTGTTGCAAAAGCTACTTTTATAATTGCAGATTATAGCAATGAAATTAAAACAAGCTATGTCTCTTGGGTTAGAGAAGTTGTAGAGTTACTAGAACCTTATCAAAACGATGATAGGATAAAACTCTCTATTGCTGGAGAACCATATTTTCTGGCTTGGATGATGGTGAACCTCATCGACCACTGGTATCTTTTTGCACTCTCAATTCTTATCGCATTTGGAATTCTATTCTGGGAAACTAGAAACTTCAAAAGTGCTTTATTCCCACTCATGGGTGTTGGAATTTCAATTATCTGGACTTTAGGTCTTATGGGATACACTGAATTCAAACTTACTACAATGATGGTTTTAACTCCAATGCTAATTTTAGCAATTGGTATTGGACACGCTATTCAGGTAACCAGAAGATATATGCTTTCAAGGAAAAGAGGAGAGGACTATTCAGTTGCTACCTCATCAGCACTAGCATTTACAATAGTTCCTGCAACTCTATCTATTGTAACAGATGCTGTCGGTTTTGCAACTCTCTCAACAGTTGATATCTCATTCTATAAAGCATATGCCTACTTTGGAATGTTTGGAATGTTCTCTCTACTTTTAACAACAACAACTCTAATTCCAATTCTTCTTTCACTATTCCCAGAAAAGAGTCAAGGTCAGAGTGCAACTATGGGGAAATTTGAACTACAATTAGGAGAGATAACTGCAGATACTCTGACAACTTCTAAAAAGTATATCCCAGTAGCTCTTGTTATAGCTATAATTGGTGCATCTGTATATTTCACAAAAATATATGAGGGAACTCCAGAAGACCCAATGCCTGGAGTTGAAAAAGGGATAAATTACGCAGAAGCTGCTTTCAAACCATACTCTCAAGCAATTCAAGATATCTACCGACTCTCTGAAATTATGCCTGGAGTTATCTCTTTCAATATCCCAATTCGAGGAAAAGAGCCATTAAAACCAGAGTGTGATGATACATATTTTGATAAATTATATGAATTTGAAGATGCTGAAGATTATGAAGGTCTTGATGAGTATATTGCAAATAAAACTTGTTTTGACCCAGATGAAGATGATCCTCAGGGAATTTTTAACAATGCTGAAGTTTTAACAGCTCTTGAGAAGATGGAAGATGATTTAAGAGAACACCCTTATATCGGTTTTACAGCATCTTATGCTCAATATGTGAAAATTGCAAATATGCTACTTATGGCAGAGTCAAAAGAGATGACACTACTATCTGACTTTCGAATTCCATCGAGTGATTTTCTTTTAGAGAAAGACCCAGATGATGACAGAGTTCCAGATGAGATTGTTTCCTCTTACAACGGTCTTCTCGATATGGCTTCAAGTCCGGGAGATTTGAGTTCTATGGTTGCACAAAATTATAATAATGGTGTAATTATGGGCTTTATAAATACAATGGACCCTGTAAAAACTCATGAAGCGGTAGTTTTTCTTCAAAACTATATTGAAAAACATAGAAATGATGTTGGATTAGAGCAAGTTCTTTTTGGATTTAGAGGTGCTGATGAGGTTGCTGATGTAAATCTTGAAGTAAAAGAGGGAATTGGAGGGTTCTTAGGAGCAACTGAAGCTACTAGAGATGTTACTTTCGACAATTGGCTTTTAAATCCACTTGGTACAGCATTAGCAATTTTTATAATTGTTACTCTAATTTTCCGCTCTTTTGTAATTTCAGGAACTCTAATGGTGATACTTGGAATTACTCTATTTGCTCAATATGGTCTTGCTGGATATTTTACATCTGTTGGAAATTGGGCTGGAAATCTCCACTTTGGAAATCTTGTTACTTTAAGTATTGCAATGGGTCTAGGAGTAGACTACTCTATCTATATGATTTCAAGACTTCGAGATGAGTATCTTGAAACTAGAGACTGGTATGAAGCTCTTAAAATAACAGTAGCTACAACAGGTTCATCAGTTCTAATTTCAGTAATTGTTCTGATTGGAAGTTTCATTCCTCTTATGGGTACTGAACTTGGAAATACCTGGGGACTATCAATTTATATAACTGAAGCTATTATAATTGATGTTTTCACTGCCTTAACTATATTACCTCTCATGCTCTTCCTGTTTAAACCTAAATATATATTTGGAACAGGAAGAAGATAATTTCTCTATCTCAGAGTTGAAACTCTTTTCCACTCTGAGGAAATATATAGAAAAATATTGGCTTAAAACTGGTCGTTTCTTTCCATGGTTTAGAAACCATATGTATTTAAAGTAAACTATTTTGAAAAGAGTTTACTTCATATCATTCACAGTAGTAACTATCTTTATAGTTGCTATTCTGTTTTTAACCACAAAAAAGCAAGAAAATATAACTGCTAAAAGCAATCAAACTTATGTTAAAAAAACATATGAAGTTAATATTACTACCCCTGAAGTAAAAGAGAAAAATATTACTGAGACAGTAAAAGATACTAATACTTTAAAAGAAGAAGAGACCCCCATAGAAATTGAAACTTTAAAAACTTTTGAAGTTCTTGGAATGGATATTTTGAATGATTTCAATTTAACAGCTCAAAAAGAAAATAAGTTATATATCTATAAAGAGTTTCCTCTATTTGATGTAATTGATGAGTTTAAAGAACCTCTACAACTTTTTATCATGAAAAGAGAAAACTTTTCATTTATAGAAGGCTATGTTTTACATAAGTTTGAAAAAACCAAATATGAGATTGCCTCTGTCAGAAACCTTAAAAGATTTAAATATGATGACTTTCCAAGTATGGATATTTCTGTTTTAGAAAAGAGAATAAGAGAAAAATTTAATGTTGATGGTCTCTTAAATGCAGAAGATAAGATATTCCACTTAAATAATGGTTTTCTATTTCCAATACTTAAGTTTACTTCTAATAAACATGACTATTATGTAAATGGTAATAGTGGTGAAGTTTATCCTCTTGATTTTATTGAGGCATATCTTGAAGATTTAAAAGAGAGAGAAAGAGTAAAAAAAGGTAAAGAGTTACCACTAACTCTCAATCCTGAGAATGGAGAAGTTATTTTAGATGTAGCATCTATAAATCGTGAATTTTATTCTGAAGATGATATAAAACAAATTGTAAAAGATTTGGAAATAGAAAATCAAGCTATTAGAGATGGTCTTTTAAAACTTGACGAAAATCTAAATCTAATTTATGATAAAAGAAGAGAGTAGAGTATGTAAAACTTCAAGAAAAGGAAAATTGGTTTTTAGAGTAGAGAACTCTCTACTCCAATCCTTCTCTTTTTAGGGCTTCTGCTTGATAGTGAGCAAATGCTGGTTCGATGAGGTCGTCCATAAGCCCTCCTTGTAAAATCTCGTCTAAGCGATATAGAGTTAGACCTATTCGGTGGTCTGTAATTCGGTTTTTAGGATAGTTATAAGTTCGTATTCTCTCATTTCTATCTCCACTTCCAACTTGAGCAAGTCGATTTTCCTTTTCACTCGCCATTCTTTTTCTTTTCTACAATTGATAAAATTTTAAAAATAGAAAAGGTGTTTTTGTGGAAAACAAAGAAGAAAATTTAGTTAAAAAAACTTGTCGAGAACTTGGAATTACTCAAAAAGAATTAGCTAAAAGAGTTGGGGTAAGTAATACTACAATAAGCGACTGGAATAATTATAGAACTCCAATTCCAAAATGGGCTGAAAATTCAATGCAAATGCTTATAGAATTAAAAGAGTTTCAAGCAATTAAAAAGGGGTTTCAAAATCTTGTAGATAGTGATATGCAAATTCGCATATCACCAATTCAACCAAGCTAGTTTATCTTTTTTTTCAATTAGGGTATAATTTAGAAGTAAAAGAGAAAGGCGTCATTTTCTCTTTTGAAATAAGCACAAAGAAAACTTATGCAAATTATCGAACGGAAGTTTAACAAAATAGATGTGCTTTTTCTACAAGAAAAAGAGATTTATTTAAATGCCACTGAAACAGCTAAATTTTTTAAAAAACAACCTGCTCATTGGTTAAGAAACAGTGAAACTCAAAATTATATTTCTACCCTTTCAAGAATTTCAAATCTAACCTATTCTGAACTTGTTTTAGTTAAAAAAGGTAATTTTTCAGATGGTAGAGAGCAGGGAACTTGGATACACAAAAAATTAATTACTCTTTTTGCTCGTTGGTTGAGTCCAGAATTTGCAATTTGGTGTGATGAGACAATTGAAGAAATTTTAAGAACTGGTTCTTTGTCTCTCAAGACTGAAAATTTTGATTTGCAAAAAATTCGTGAAAGAGCTGAACTTTTAGAAATTTCAGAAAAGGAGTTTGGAATTTTTGAAAGAGTGTTTTACAAACTTGGAATTGAGAGAAAAGAGGAATTAGCAATTACAACAAATCGAGCAGTTAAAAAAGAGACAGGTGTCGATTTTTTAGAAATTGCTGAAAAGAGAGGTTTGGCAACTCCAGAGAAGTTCTATACAGTTACAGAACTTTGTGAAATTGTAATGAAAGGAGATTTTTCAGAAAATGCAAAAAAACTTGTTTTCACGAAAAAAGGAGACAAAACACGACCCCAAAATCTCAAATTTTTCATTTTATTTAACATCTCATTTCCAAAAGTTGCTAATCTGTAAAGTTTTTCTGGATTTTTCTCAAGAAGTTTTCCAAGGTTTTCACTTTTTTAAGTTGATATAATTTGTAAAAATTTTTAAGGTGAGTAAAGATGAAACATTTGATGTTTATGTTTTTGGTTTCTGTATTTTTTATTGGATGTAGTAAGCCAGAAGGTGTCCGCTCTTTGGAAAACAGAGTTGCTCTCGTAATTGGAAATGATAATTATTTACATATTTCTGACTTAAACAATGCCAAAAATGATGCTAAAGATGTTGGTGATGTTTTAGAAAAACTTGGCTTTCAAGTTTTAAGAGTTGCTGATGGTAATAAAGAGAAAATGGAAGAAAGTGTAGCTAATTTTATAACACTACTAAAGAAAGACAAAGAAACAGTTGGAATGATTTTCTATGCTGGTCATGGGGTTGAGGGTAATGGAGAAAATTTTCTTATTCCAATTGATGCGAACATTAAAAGTGAAGCAGAAATTAAGAACAATGCAGTATCTTTAAATGATATTTTAAGCAAATTAGAGATAGTTCAAAATCGATTAAATATTCTTGTTCTTGATGCTTGTCGTAATAATCCATTTGAATATAACATAGATGGTTCAAGAATTCTTAAAATTCAAAAAGGACTAACAAATCCACCTCAAGCACAAGGTGTTTATATAGCATATAGTGCTGATGTCAATCAAGAGGCTTTTGATGGAACAGGTGAAAATAGTATTTTTACAACTCATTTACTAGATGCCTTACAAACAAAAGGGCTAAAACTTAATGAGGTTTTTCAAGAAGTTAGAAAGAATGTAGAAGAAGCAACTGGTAAAACACAGAGTCCCGCAAGTTACGATAAAACAACAGGAGAGTTTTACTTTTATCCAGAAGATATAAATATTTCTGAAAACAATGAAACAAATACTTCTAAAAGTCGTGAAATCAAAGGAGACTTTATCTGGACTGGTAAAGATTTAAGACCTCTTTCTACTTTTGATTTCAATTTTGAAGATGTTATTAGAGATATTGATGAGTTAGTTGAAGAGAGACTTCCTGAAGAGTATAAAAAAGTAGAGGGAACTTTCAATGAAGTATTCTCCTTTAGAAACTTCTCTTATCCAGATTTTATTTTTGAAGAAGTTCTTGAACCGAAAGATGATGAGTGGGAGACTGAAGAAGAGTTCAGGATTAGAAAACAGAAATTTGGAGAGAAGAAAAATAAGGCTTATGAAGAATACGAAAGTAGAAAAAAATTAGCATTTGAAGAATTTAATGATGAGAAAAATCGTGCTAAGCAAGGTTTTGAAAACCGTAAAGCAAACTTTCTTCAAAGATATAAAGATGATAGAGCTAAGAAAATTTCTCAAATTAAAACTCATATATTACAAAAAAGACAAGAAATATTCAACTCTTTATTAGGACAGCAGAATATATCTATGACCTATAATCCAGAAATTAAAGAGTTTACCGTTACTGAATATAATCTAAATATTCAATTCCAATTTGCTGTTGAACCAGTGCCAGTAGCTAAAAAATTTAAGAAAGAGACAAAAAATATGAATTTTATTTTTGAAGAGACAAATGGTCAATTCTTTCTAGTTGGTATTAAAGCTGGTAATTTTTCAACAAGACCACTTTATATTTCTGGCATTGTTGAAAAAAGTATTGCAATTGAGAAAGATAGGCTTAGAAAACTAGAAGAAGAGAGACTTAGAAAACTAGAAGAAGAGAAAGCTAGAAAATTAGAAGAAGAGAGACTTAGAAAACTAGAAGAAGAGAGACTGATAGAAGAGATAGAAGAAGAATTCGAAACATTTATAATACTTGAAGAAGTAGCTGTTCTTGGAAAAGATTTCAGAACTTTGACTTTAGATGAAAATTATTGGAATAAAGATTATCAAGATAAAGTAATTTGTGAAAATAATTTCCATTTTATTCCTGATGGTTGGCATATTGCTAATGAAGAAAGAGTTAAGGAAATTGTAAAATTCGCTGATTTCAAAACCCATGTATTAGTTGCATCAAATGGTAAAAGTTATGGAACAAAAACTTACAATGGTGGAATATTATGGTCAAGTTCAAATAATTTAGTTAAAGACGGAAATCAGGCTAGAACAGGTGCCTGTTCTCTTGCTGTGTTGCTAGAAAGAGATGGTGTTGAAAACTTGAAACTTAAAGAAGTTGAATAACTTTAAAATTACCTAGTTAGACTAGGTAACGACTTTTTGCTTTCCTGTAAAATTTCAAAAAAGGAAATTTGTGGAAGAAGAGAATTTAGTAAAAAAGACTTGCCGAGAATTAGGAATTACACAAAAAGAGTTGGCTGAAAGAATTGGAGTCAGTAGAGTTTCAATTAACGAGTGGGCAAATAACAAAACACCTACTCCAAAATGGGCAGAAAAAACCATAAAACTTTTATCTGAAGTTGAAGAGTTGCAAACATTTAAAAATAGTATCAAAAACCTTATCAAGAGTGATAGGAATATTCTCCTTTCACTAGAAAATTAACCAGCTTGACATATTTGTAAAATAGCTTTATAATATTTTGCAAAGAAGAGAAAACTACCCCTAACTTTCCCTTCTTAAATCTTTTAACAAAGAAACTAGATGGATATTTTAACCAAAGAATTTGACAACTTACAAGTTCTATTTTCATTTGAAAACAGAAACCTCTATTTAAATGCAACAGATGTAGCAAAAGAGTTCAACAAACTCCCAAAAGATTGGCTTAAAACAAAAGATACTCAAAGCTATATTAATGCAATTTCTCAAGCCTACAATTTATCCTATGAGACATTAGTAATTATAATCAAAGGTAATTTTTCAAATCAGAAAGAGCAAGGAACTTGGATACATAAAAAACTTATCATTGCTTTTGCTCGTTGGATTTCTCCAGAATTTGCTGTTTGGTGTGATAAGCAGATAGAAGAAATTCTAGGAAAAACTTACAAAACTCCAAATCTAAAAGAGGTTCTGCTTTTAGGTTCAGAACTTCTCGAAATCCTCGAAAGCAAGTCTCTAATTTCTCAAATTCGCTTAGATTCTTTTGTGAAGTCTGAAACTGGAATCTCGCCTTTAGAAAAGTTTGGAATCTCTTTCAAAAACACCTATTTTCTTCCAACAGAACTTGGAAAGCTCTACGGAATTTCAGGAAGAGAAACAAACTTGCTTTTGGAAAGTTTCGGTTTCCAATTTCGAGAAGAGTCCTTTTGGAAACTTACAGAAAAAGGTAAGAGTTTTGGAATGGAAGTTGGAGAGAAATTTCCACAATTGAAATGGAAAATGGAGACACTACTGTAAAGATGTCGAAACAAATTCGGCATGACTTTTTCTGTAAAATTTCAAAAAAGGAAATTTGTGGAAGAAGAAAATTTAGTAAAAAAGAGTTGCCGAGAATTAGGAATTACACAAAAAGAGTTGGCTGAAAGAATTGGAGTAAAACCAGAGAGTTTAAACTCTTCATTAAGTCGAGGCAAAATTAGTAATCAAACAAAAAAATCGATAGAAATGTTATTAGAAATAGAAAAACTATCATCAGATTTAAAGAACTATACAATTT
Organism: Candidatus Thiovulum imperiosus; assembly: GCA_024281175.1. Taxonomy (GTDB): domain Bacteria; phylum Campylobacterota; class Campylobacteria; order Campylobacterales; family Thiovulaceae; genus Thiovulum_A; species Thiovulum_A imperiosus. The sequence continues at coordinate 3,050 of JAMJTW010000031.1, read as the reverse complement.
TAGGAGAAGCAATTACCAATATTGTAAATAACAATGTAAATATACAAAAACATTGATTTTTATGTTATGATTCTCCAAACCAAGTAGAAACCGCCATTTCTATTTGAAATCTTGAATTGGAGAAAACAATGAACCAAAATTCTAACATACAACTCTTGGAAATCATAGATAGATAATGAACCAAGAATTTCTCATCGAATAGTTGCAAAACATACGAACAACAAAGAAGAGTCAGTTTCAAGAATTATTAGAAACCATTACGATAAACTAGAACTTTTTGGAGTCATCGGATTTGAAATCCAAGCAGTTTCTGAAGAAAACCTTAAAGAAAATCCAGATGCAAAACCAACAAAAACTTACTTTCTCAATGAACCCCAAGCAACTTTAGTTTTAACTTTCTTACGAAACAATGAAATTGTTGTAATTTTCAAAGTTGAACTTGTAAAACAGTTTTTTGAAATGAGAACAAAACTTCAAAAACAAATTTCCCAAACTCAAGATTTGGAAGCAGTACTAGAAAAGGGGAGTCGGCTTCTCCATATTCTCGAAAGCAAATCTCCAATTTCTCAAATTCGTTTAGATTCTTTTGTGAAGTCTGAAACTGGAATCTCGCCTTTGGAAAAGTTTGGAATCTCTTTCAAAAACACCTATTTTCTTCCAACAGAACTCGGAAAGCTCTACGGAATTTCAGGAAGAGAAGCAAACTTGCTTTTGGAAAATCTTGGATTTCAGAAAAAGCTGGAGGGAATTTGGAAACTTACAAATTCTGGAAAGGAGTTTGGAATGGAAGTTGGCGAAAAGTTTCCGCAATTGAAATGGAAACTTGATGTTTTGTTGTAGTCTCCCTGAAATAAATTCAGGGTCTTTATTTATTCTAACCACTTATTTTACTTTAAATATTATGTGAGATAAATTACCTATCTTTGTCAAAATAATTAAAAATGGGTTTCGGCATAGAATCTTTTATATTGAAACCACCAGTTGCATACATTGTTCGAACATAAGAATCACATCTATATTCTGCAAGTGATAACATGTATCTATAACTTGTTCTATTGCTTGTATCAACTATTTTTTTGTAACAATATGATTTACCATCCCCATCAGATAAGCCATCTCCCCCACACAAACCAGTGTATGTTTTAACAATATTACTATCATCAAATAAATTATATATTGCACCAATCATATAAGTAAACTCTACCCAAGGATTAATATAATTGGTTATGCGGCTTCTATAAAACACTTCTGTTGTAGAATTGTATCTTTGTCCCCAAAATGTATTAGTTTTCTTAAAAGAGTCTAAGGAGTTACGATGTAAATTACTTTGATAAGAGTAGTTAAGAAAATATGGTGAAATTGAGTGCGATGTACCCAGCATTTCAAATACATAACCATCTTTCATGATACCGACATGACCAAATCCAGCTGCTCCATCTCTTCCAACAACATCAGCATCTTTTGCATAAAGTAAAATAGTAAAAACTATATATATACTTATATATTTCATATGAACACTTCCTTAATTAATTTAATTAAGAGTATTGTAATTGTTTTTTTTTTTATAATTTCCTTAAAAATAGGTTTTATATTATGAAAATTAGACTGCTAATAATTTCTGTAATTTTATTAATAATTTTAATTATAGAAAATTATACAACCGCAAATTACAGTTCAAATATGGAAATAACATTACAGCCAATTCCAATTAATATATCTGAAGTTACTGAAAAAATGAAACAAGACTATTTTTCTTATCAAGAAGAAAATGCAACCAAATTGTTAATAGCAGAAGAGCAAATAAAATTAGATGAGTTATTTAAAATATTTCAAACTGGGGATTTGTATGATTTTAACAAAGCAAAACTTTTAAACAATTTTACAAAGAATGGTTGGATAGTTGGTTATGAAGATAAATTTTTTGAGTTGCTAATAAGAATATTAAATACTTCTTTCGATAAAAATGTCTCTAGCAATGGTTTTTCTCAAGAAATGATAAGAGAACAAATGAAGCGAGATATTATAGAAATATTAGAAGATGTATTTAGTTATGAATTCTCACATTCTAATTATCCAGAACCACAAGATGGGTATCAAGAATATTATGAACTAATAACTAATATGTTTATAGAGTTGACAAACTATAATGAAACAAAAAAATATGGTCTACTATTTTTAGCAAACTATGTTTCAGATGAAAGATTTAAGAGTTATTATGATTTAAGTCATAATAGTTTAAATAAAGATGAAAATGAGATGCTTTTTAATATTCGAGCAGTTAATAAATTGATGCAAGGAGATGACCCTTACTACAATACTCAATTTATTGATGAAACTAATAAATATGTAAGTAAAAAGTTTTTGCGGAAAAATATAATTGCAAAAATACCATTACTTGTTAGTGTTGCTGATAACACAACACTGGAAAATATAAAGAAAAATGATACTTTACAAAGTTTATTAGAAGAAAAACCTATAAACGGAAATGAAGTTTCTTTTATCTCATGGCTAAAGAGTATTAAGGCAGTTAAATATGAAAACGAATATATAAATTTTTTAAATGAAAATTTCGCAAGTTTTACTTTTAATGAAAAATATTGGTTTATAAAAAAGATGACATCAGACTTCTTTTTAATAACTTCAGCTCTAGATTTTTTACATCAACAAGCTAATAATATTTTATTGTCTAAAGACAATATAGATGTCCAGCCAAATATTATAACATCAATTTATATATTTTACTATACTTACACATTCTCTTCTCAAAATTTTTTTAAATTAGAAATAGAGACAATAATTAATAAAATTATTTTAAACTTAAATACATACCAAAGTGAAAGCTCAAAAATAGTTTTTGATAAATTAAATTCTATTTTAAATAACTCATTTATTTCAAATCAAATTGAATGGTAAAGCAGAAATCTACTTTACTCCAATCCTTCTCTTTTCAGAGCTTCTGCTTGATAGTGAGCAAATGCTGGTTCGATGAGGTCGTCCATAAGCCCTCCTTGTAAAATCTCGTCTAAGCGATACAAAGTTAGACCTATTCG
>JAMJTW010000030.1 GCA_024281175.1 Candidatus Thiovulum imperiosus | reverse complement strand
GTCTTTCAAGACTATAAACTAATTAAAGAGTGGACAATCGATAAAAATGTAATGTTACCTCTTCTAATCGCTGGTTACTCAAAAAGAGTTTGTGAAGCTCAAGTTGATAAGTTGCTAACTCATGTAGATTTATATAGTCGAAAAGGGCGTTTTCCAATGGAGTTATCAGGGGGAGAACAACAGAGAGCAGCGATGGCAAGAGCCTTAGCACACAACCCAACAATAATTTTAGCTGATGAACCAACTGGAAACTTAGATGTCTACTCTAGTGGGGTTATTTGGAAACTTCTCGCTGGAGCAAATACACAGCTTGAAACAACTGTTGTTGTTGTAACTCACAACATTCCTCCACAACTAAATATAGAGTATACTCACTACTCTCTGCATCAAGGTCGAGTAATTTTAGAAGATGGCTACGGGGGAAGAAATTGAATTTACTAATTCGTGAACACATCTCCCTAGTAATTGCACTCTTTACAATTCTTTTCACTCTTCAAGTCTTTTTCATCATAGAGAGAACAATCGAAATTTATGAGATAACTCTTAAAAATAATTACTCCATAATTGCCGTTTCAAATGGTCAAATTAATGGAGACCTTATGAAAGATAGCATTGGTGCAATCGATAAGATGGAGATAATTGACCCTCAAAAAGTTATTGATAGACTCCGAAACGAGTTAAATAAAGATGATTTAGGAACTCTTAAAGATAGTCTTCCAAGTTTTTATAGAATTTTTCTAAAAACCTATCCAGCTCCTGAAGAGTTACTCTCTATTCGAGATAGACTTTTAGAAATTGAAAATGTTATTCGAGTAGAAACTTATAGCAAAGCTCATGACCAAACTTTTAAATTGCTAGTTCTATTTAAAGATATAAGCAATGTCCTTCTAATTGCTATTTTCATAGTTTCTGCTCTACTTGTAATTAAAGAGATGAGAATTTGGCAGTTTGAACATACAGAAAGAATGAATATTATGGCTCTTTTTGGTGCTCCTCTCTGGATGCGTAGTGCTGTTCTCTTTAAAGTTGCAATTGCTGATGCTCTACTCTCTTCTGTTTTTGTTGTAATAACTTTTATCATTCTTGATGTAAATGGGTGGCTTCATGAACTTTTCTCTATGATTACAATTGAAGTTGATATTTTTGAGTTTTTTGAAGATACAACTAAACTCTTTAGTATCGCTATTGTCATATCTCTCGTCTTAGCAACTATCACTATTATAAAAAATAGAAGTAGTAAATAGTTTCATAAATCGAAGAGTCTTAGACTCTTCTCATCTCTCTTTTCTATCCGATTTTAAAGATATATTTTTAAAGTAAGTCTGCTAGAATTACAATAGTACAGGTCTCAAATATAAGTAGGAGTTTATTATGACAGCAGAAGAGCGAAAAATATTGGAACTTCAAGAAGAAGTTAAATTTTATAGAGATGCCATCTCATTATATAGTGGAAAACCTATAATTCTTTTTAAAGATGCTCAACTTCTCTATTTGACAGAAGAAGCTGAAGAGTATAGATTAGACCGATACCAGAGTATTATGCTTTCTGGTTCAGATAAGATAGTTGGAGAAAATTTCTCTGCAAAAGTTTCAGAACAGAAAATAAAATCAGAAAGTTTTAGACTCTTTGAAGTTGACATTAGACATGATGATATTATAGATGATGATGCGCCAACAACTGATGATGAGAAGTACACAAGAATTAAAGATATTCGACAAAATATTATTGTAGATGCTCTAACTAATTCACAACAACTTTTGGACTCTCTTCTATATGATATGAACTTCCTTGTTGAAGAGGCTCAAGGAACTGCTGACAGTTCAAAAGAGGGTATGAAAAATATAGAAAGCATCTATAAAGATACTATGAATTTAGCAAAACATGTTAATGATAGTGTTGTTGTTATGGACCAGCTAAATAAGAGTAGTCAAAGTATTCAAGAAGTTTTAGCTCTAATTGATGATGTGGCAGACCAAACAAATCTTCTCGCTCTAAATGCAGCAATCGAAGCAGCTCGAGCTGGAGAACATGGTCGAGGTTTTGCAGTTGTTGCTGAGCAGATAAGAGGTTTGGCTGAAAAGACTCAAAAAGCTACTCAAGATATTGGAGATGTTATAGGTGCTATGACTCTTGATATTGGAAAGAGCAGAAAAAAGACAAATGCAATTGATGATTTAGTTGGAACTATACGAAAAGATGTTACAGATGTTAGAAACCTTATTATAGATTTTCAAGGTAACTCAACTAGAACTTCATTTAAAGTTAAAGATATCTCATATCATATTTTTGCAAACTTAGCTAAATTTGACCATGTTATATTTAAAAACAATCTCTATACATACTTTCTTCAAGAGTCGAGTGAATTCGTTGCTAGTGACCATTACAGTTGTCGTCTTGGAAAGTGGTATTATCACGGTGCTGGTAGAGACAACTTCTCGCAAACAGACTCTTTCAAGCACCTTGAACTACCTCACTCCACAGTTCATAAAGAGGCAAACAATGTTATGGAGATATTGGATAAGCATGATACAAGTTCAATACCTCTTGATGAGGTGCTAATTCACTTCTTAAATATAGAAGAGGCTAGTAGAGATGTTTTCAACTTACTAGATACAATAGTTCAAGAGAAAAGGCGTTCAACAGTTGATGAAGCTGTAACAACTCTATTTGCATCAGCAAGTGCAAAGAACTATAAACATAGAAAAAGAGAGAAAAGCGGAAATAGAGATTTCGTATAAAAAGATAGCCATTTAGGCTATCAAAAATAGGGAGGTTTAAAGTGAGTATCTCATCACTTGGAAATCAGATATTTCTAAACCAGAACATGTCTGTAATAGGAACAAAGTTTTCAAATGCTCATGCAAGGCTAACTTCACAAGATGTAATAAACTCTGATAATTTTGAAGAGAACTATAAAAGATTGAAAGAGACAAGAGAAGCTGAAGAGACAGAAGCGATAGATGAACACCTCATCGACAATGCTGTTTATGATGCTCACCCAAAATACAAAAAGAGAGAGAGAGATAGCAAAGAAGAGAGAGAAGAACCTAAACAGCTCTTAGATGAGAAGCATAAGAAAATAGATATGAAAATCTAATGAAAGAACTTCTCTATTTCTCCATTATCAAAAAGAGTTTCTACTAATATATAGATTGCTTTTTGAATATTACTATCTATATATTTTCTGCTCTTATTCCAGAAAGTTACTCTCTGAACTGAAAAGAGTTCACCACTCTTATAGAGAGATATAGAAATAGAGAAGTCCAAATATTTCTCTCCTTTTATATCTTTCTCTTTAAATATCTCTGTTGAAATCTCTAGTAAAAATTTACTATTCCCTTTTACCAAAATTCCATAGTTCTTTAAAATATTTTCTGCTATTTCTAAAAATTGCTTATCTGCTTCAACAGAGATTATTCTCTCTCCTATGCTTGAAATCAAAGAGATGCTTTTAACTCTCTTCTCGCCTCTATTTATCGTTACAAAACCACTCTTTTCTCTATATCCATCTCTAAATAGAGTATATTTGTATCTGCCTTTTGATAAATATATATTTTGAGAAGTTGTATATCTCTTTTCTAAAATAGTAATTTCCGCTTCCACATTTGAGTTGAAAATTAGACCTCCTGAGTTTAATTGGAAAAGCAAATCAGCCTCTTTTCTAATAAGAAAATCCTCAATTGAACTATTGTTTGGTATCAAATATATAATTGGTAATAGGAGATGGAGTTTTTTTAACTGCTCAATAGCACCTTCTCTATTTTTTGGGCTTTTCTCAAATTCTACTTGTGAATTATAAATATAATCTCTAAAAGCATTTTCTGTAAGTTCTAAACTTATCGCAAATTCTCCATCAAACTCAACTTCATTCTTAAATTTAATGTAATCAAATATAGAGTGGGAAAAATCATTAAATTCTAGGTAAAAGTTTTTTGAAATATCGCCATGTTTTTTATAAGGAAATAACTCTTCCACTTCAACTAGTAAAAAATGACTAAACTCTTTTAGTGCTGATTTTTTCGCTTCTTCAAAAGAGTTGCCAAAACCGTTATACTGTACTGTATTTCCAAATAGTATAGTACTGAAAAAAAATATCTTAAAAATGTATTTCATGTTGAAATCCTAAAAGGAGTGGCGGGCCCTCAGGGATTCGAACCCTGGGAGGTATTACCCTCGCCGGTTTTCAAGACCGGTGCATTCGACCAGCTCTGCCAAAGACCCACACAATTATAAAGATAGAACAGACCACTCGCAACATGGAGGCGACACCCAGATTCGAACTGGGGATAACGGCTTTGCAGGCCGCGGCCTTACCACTTGGCGATGCCGCCTCTAAAGTGGTGCCCGGAGCCGGACTTGAACCGGCACGGTAAAACTACCGAGGGATTTTAAGTCCCTTGCGTCTACCAATTCCGCCATCCGGGCGTTCTGGAGCGGGAAACGAGAGTCGAACTCGCGACCCCAACCTTGGCAAGGTTATGCTCTACCACTGAGCTATTCCCGCTGAAATTGTGAGTGGAATTGTATTGATTTTTTTTTATAAAGTCAAGGAAATAGTAAAATACAAGTTTAAAGGAGAAAAAAGTGTTAGCAACATGTTCATATTGTGGAGTTGGTTGTCAATTTGAAATTCAAGATAAGATTACTCCGATAGAGAAAGGAAGTATCTGCTCAAAAGGGGCTTCTCAACTAAAAAGTGTATCTAAAAATAGAATTCTAAAACCCCTCTTTAGAGACTCTATTGTGGAGGAGTTTAGAGAAGTGAGTTGGGATTTTGCAATTGGAAAGATAGTAGAGAAATTGAAAAGAGTAGAACCAAAAAAGGTTGGATTTTATCTTTCTGGACAACTTTTAAATGAGGATTACTACTTAGGCAATAAACTTGCAAAAGGTTTCTTGAAAACTGGAAATGTTGATACAAATAGTCGAACTTGTATGGCAAGTGCTGTTGTTGGGTATAAAAAGAGTCTTGGACTTGATTTTGTTCCAACAACTTCGGAAGATGCACTTTCTAGTGACCTCTATATTCTCTTTGGCTCAAATCTCTCTGTTTCTCACTCTGTTCTTTTTAAAAAAGTGAAAAAAGAGTTGAAGCGGGGAATGAAGCTGATTGTAATTGACCCTCGAAAAACAGAAGTTGCCAAACTTGCTAATTTACATATAGAGATAGGTGTTGGAAAAGATTTACTGCTTCTAAATGCGATTGCAAAAGAGATAGAGAAGAAACCAAACTTGGAGCTAGATGGTTTAGAAGAGTATTTGGAAAATATTTCTAAAGTAGATGTTGAAAAGAACCTCATCAACGCTGGAGTTTCAAAAAGTGATTTTGAAAACTTTATGAAATTATGGAACTCTTCAGAAAATATTGTCTCATCTTGGACAATGGGACTAAATCAAGACCGTCAAGGGGTCAAAAATAATACAGCTCTTATAAATTTACATCTACTTTCTGGAAAGATTTTCAAAAAAGGAAATGGTCCATTCTCATTAACTGGACAACCAAATGCGATGGGAGGTAGAGAAGTTGGAGGTCTTGCAACAACTCTTGCCGTCCATTTAGACTACACCCCTGAAAATGTAAAAAGAGTTGAAGAGTTTTGGAAAACAGAAAATATGCCACAAAAAGGAGGTCTTACAGCTTATGAGATGATAGAGAAAGGAGGTTTAGAATTTCTCTTTGTTTCTCATACAGACCCAGTTTTCCATCTACCAAATAGAAATCTTGTAGAAAAGAGATTTGAAGAGATAGATTTTATAGTTGAGGCGAATGCCTATTTAAATTCAGAAACTTCAAAATTTGTTAATCTGCTTCTACCAGCTTCACCATTTGGAGAGAAAAGTGGTACTTCTACAAATTATGATAGAGTGGTTTCAAAAACAGAAGCTCTTTTTGAAAAGTCTGGTGACTCACTTCAAGATTGGGAGATATTTTCCAAAATAGGTGTTGCATTGGGATTTGATGGTTTCGAGTTTCACAATTCCGATGAGGTTTTTAAAGAGTATGCAGAGATGACAAAGCTCTCTCCAGATATAGATATGAAACACGAATTCCCATTTCGTTGGGGAGAAGAGTATAAGTTTCAAAAAGCAAAAATAGAGTTTTTTGAGTGGGAAGCTGAAAAGCAGAACTTTCCATTCCAACTCTTAACTGGAAGATATGGAAACTTTTGGCACACAAACTCAAAAACTGTAACACCTTTTGGTGATGATTTCGCTTTTGTAGAAATTTCTAAAAGGGATATGGAAAAATTAGAAATTTCTGAGGGTCAGAAAGTGAAACTCTGGAATGAAAAGGGTTATATAGAAGTAGTTGCAAAAGAGACAGATATCTCTGAAGGAACTCTATTTGTTCCAATGCACTTTCGAGAAATCAATAGAGTTACAAATGATACTTTAGACCCTTTTAGCAAAGAGCCTCAATACAATACATTTGTTGATGTCTCAAAAGTAATTTAGGGAGTGACCAAATTAGAAATCTTGGAAATTACATAGTCCCGTAATTTAAGATATTACTTTTGTATAATTCCTGAAAAAATAGGAGTGTTTGTGGCTGTAACTTACGGAATGAGTGATTTACATAAAAATCTAAAAATTGAGATAGATAAGGTTCCATATCGAATTACAGAGTATCAGCATGTAAAACCTGGAAAGGGTGCTGCCTTTGTTAGAACAAAAATTAAAAGTTTAATTACTGGAAAAGTTGTTGAGAAGACTTTCCACGCTGGAGATAAATGTCAAGTTCCAAATATGGAGTATAAGACAATGCAATATCTCTATGATGATGGTGATTTCTTACAATTTATGGATACAGAAACTTATGAACAGATAGGACTTACTCATGAACAAGTTGGAGATACAGAAAAGTGGTTAATTGATGGTGCAAATGCCAGAGTTGTTTTTCACAACGGAAACGCTATCTCCGTTGATGTTGATGATGTAATTGAACTTGAAATTGTTGAAACACCACCAAATTTTAAGGGAGATTCTCAGGGTGGAAAAAAACCTGCTACTTTAAATTCTGGTGCAGTTGTTCAAGTTCCTTTTCACCTAGTTGAGGGAGACAAAATCAGAGTTCACACAATTGAGGGTGAATATGTTGAGAAAGTGAAGTAGTTGCAAACTCTTGTCGTTGGACTTGGAAACATTGGAAAGGAGTATGAAGATACTCGACACAATATAGGTTTCAATGTTTTAGATAGTGTTCGAAGTGGTGATGAGGTTCGAAAAGCCTCTTTTCGTGGAGAACTCTGGAGAGATGGAAATCTCTTCTTTTTAAAACCATCTACTTATATGAACCTTTCAGGTGAGAGTATTTCAGCTGTGAAGGACTATTTCAAAATTGAGAATATTCTAATAGTTCATGATGATTTAGATTTACCTTTTGGAGCAGTTCGTTTTAAAAAAGGTGGAGGAACTGGAGGACACAACGGTCTAAAATCCTTAAGTCCAGAACTTCAAAAAGAGTCTATTCGAATTAGAATGGGAATTGGGAAACCAGAATTTGGAACAGTTTCTAGTTTTGTACTTTCTAAGTTCTCATCTGAAGAGAGACCTCATCTACAAGAGTGGATAGAGATTTCAAAAAAAGCTATTTTAGAGATTTTAGAAACAGAAAATTGGGAAAAAGTAGCTTCTAAATATAGCAGGAAAGTAAAATCGTGAATTTTAAAATACCTTTTAGTGGTAGAGCTCATAACTATACAGAAGAGGAAGAGCAGATAGTTTTAAAAGCTATGAGAGATGCTATTCCATTAACTCAAGGAAAATATTTAGCAGAATTTCAAGTAGAGTTTGCAAAATATATAGGCTCTCCTTATGCTTTTGGTGTAAATAATGCAACTTCTGCTTTATATCTTTCAGCTCAAATGTGCCAGTTTGAGAATGGTGATGAGGTAATTTGTCCATCTCATACTTTTACAGCGAGTTTATATCCATTTATTAAAAATGGTGCTACTCCAGTTTGGGCAGATATTGATATGGAAAGCAGAGTTGTAAATCTTGAGAGTATTAAAGCTGTAACTACTTCTAAAACAAAAGCTGTAATTGTTGTCCATCTCTACGGTTTTGCAATACCAGATATTGTAGAAATTGCAGATTTTTGTAAGGAGAACAATATTCTTCTTATAGAAGATGTTGCTCAAGCTCTTGGAACAGAAGTAAACAGAAAGAAAGCTGGAACTTTTGGAGATTTTGGAGTATTCTCTTTTCATTCTCATAAAAATATTACTACTCTTGGTGAAGGTGGAATGTTAGTTGTAAAAGATGATAAGTTTGCAAATATAGTTCCTATGCTTCGACATAATGGACACACCGCTTGGAGTTTTGATAGAGAAAATTACTGGACTCCTGCAATGGGGAATGTTGATTTACCAGAATTAAATGGAAAAGGAATTCTGCCAAATAACTTCTCCCTCGGTGAAGTTGAGTCAGCACTTGGAGTTGAACTTTTAAAGAGAATTGACAAAATCAATAGAGAGAAAAGAGGTAGAGCTTTACACTTTATAGATGCTGTTTCAAAAATTTCACCACTTCTCAAATTTCATAAAGTTGAAACAGTTCAACACAATTATCATCTTTTAGTTGCAGAAGTTATTGATGGAAAAAGAGATGTTTTTATGAAAAAGATGTCTGAAGAGAAGGGAATACAAGTTGTTGTTCAATACTATCCACTTCACAGATACGATTTCTATAAAAAACTTGGATTTGGAGATGCGAAAGTTCCAAATAGTGATAGCTTCTTCGATAATATGGTCTCTTTTCCTTTTCACCACTCTCTAACAGAAGATGAGTTCTCATATCTCCTCCAATCTACAAAAGAGGTTTTAAAAGAGTTGTAATTGATATGTTTCCAAAATGTAATATAGTTTCTATGACTACATTTTGGAGAATATATGCGTTACTTACTATTTCTACTCTTTCCCCTGTTTCTTTTAGCAGATGGAACTTTAAATCTTTTTATTTTTAATAATGGTGAACCGTATGGCGGTTTAGAAATTGAGATAGATGGAAAAAAGAGATACAAGACAGATAAGAAGGGAAGTCTTAAATTTTTAGAATTAGATCGTGGAAATCATTTTGCTGTTATTTATAAAGATGGAGAAGCTATTTCTACTTTAAAATTCAAAATTGCTACTGAAGAGAATACACAAATTATCTTAAGACTTAAAGATGATGAGGTTTCTAAAATAGATATGGAAGAGCCAGAAGGGGTTGAGGAAGATTTCCTTTCAAAAAAACTTGAAAAAGAGAAACTTGGAACAGGAACTCTATCAGGTTTTGTAACCTCATCAGAAACAGGAAAGGGAATTGGAAAAGTAAAGATATTTGTAAAAGGATATCCAAGAGATACTTCTACAAATAGTGATGGTAGCTACTCCCTACAACTTCCAGAAGGAAACTACTCTATCTCTCTAATTCATACAGAGTTCAGTTCTCAAAATGTGAATGGTATTGGAATTGAGATAAACAAGACAACAAAAAGAGATATTGAACTCTCTCCATCTTCTTTGGAATTAGCAGAATTTAAAGTTATTGCACCTCAACTTGAGGGTAGTATTTCAGCAACAATTGATGAAAAGAGAAACACAAGTGCAGTTGCTGATGTTCTCGGTTCAGAACAGTTTTCAAAAAGTGGAGACTCAGATGCTGCTGGAGCTTTAAAAAGAGCTTCTGGAATTACAGTTGTTGGTGGAAAATATGTCTTTGTTCGAGGTCTTGGAGAGAGATACTCAAATACTCTAATGAATAATTTGAACCTCTCTTCTCCAGAACCTACTCGACGGGTAGTTCCTCTTGACCTATTTCCAACTGGTGTAATTGAAAGTATGATAATTCAGAAAACTTTCTCTCCAGACATTCCTGCTACTTTTGGTGGTGGAACAATCCAAATCCGAACTAAAAATATTCCTGATGACTTTTTTATGAAAGCCTCTTTCTCTACAAAATATATCGAGGGGACAACTTTTGGAGAGGGAAAAAGTTATAGTGGTGGAAGTTACGATTTTCTCGGTTTTGATGATGGAGATAGAGATTTAGATGGTACTCTACTCTCTGAAACTGACGGAAAAAGACTTATTTACAAAACTAAAGATGAGAAGAGAGAGTTAGGAAAATCTACAATTCGAGACTCTGAAACTGAAGATATTACTCTCTATCCTCCAATTTCTGGTTCTCTTACAGTTGGAGACAAATTTTCTCTTGACAAATATGATGCCACTTTAGGATATATCTCCTCTATCACTTATGGTCATGAGTATGATGAGACAACAATTACAAGAAATTTCTACAATGGAGTTGATGGAAAACTGATTTACAGCAATGGTGGAGATTTCGTAACAACAAATCGAGATATAAAACTCGCTTTTCTTTTGGGCTTAGGACTCAATATTGGAGAAAATCATAAATTACGAACAACAACTTTTTATATAAATAAGAGTAATGATATTACTCAAATTCAGAACTATACAGATGAGAATAAGATACCGAGAGAGAAGACCTATTTAAGTTGGGTTGAACGAAATCTTCTGATAAATCAGATACAGGGTGAACACAACTTTGATACTTTGGATTTTTTGTGGTATTACGGAAATTCAAAAGCTGAAAGAACAGAACCATCTACAATTGAGTATTACTACACTCAAGATGAAGATAGTGGTATTTACGCATTCTCTCCAATTGGAAGTAACTACAAATATACACACAATATTCTTGAAGATGATACAGATAATTTGAAGTTCGATTTAAAATTTCCAGTTGATATTTTTGGTACAGATGAGAAGTCTGAAATCAAAGTTGGATATGAGCTATTGAAAAAAGAGAGAGACTCAAAAACACGAATGTTCTCATTTAGTTTTGCACCAACTTTCCGAAAAGAAGAGGATTTGACTCTTGGGATAAATTCACTTATAAATCAGGAAAATTTGGCAGATAACAAAATAAGATTTGAAGATATCTTTACAACAAGTGATTTCTATACAGCTTCTCAAGATTTAAACGCATTTTATGCAATGACAAATCTGGTATTTTCAGACAACCTCTCTCTTATGATTGGAGCAAGAATGGAAGACTCAACTCAAGAAGTTACAAGTTCAGGTGAAAAGACAGAGATAGTTTCTGATGAGGTTCTACCTGCTCTTACAGCAACTTATAAAATTGGGGAAGATATGCAAATTCGAGCTGGATATGGAAAAACAGTCTCAAGACCAGACTTTCGAGAATTTGCCACAATTCGATACCAAGACCCAGAAAATGCTGATAGTGTTATGGGAAATAGCGATTTAACTTATACAACAATTCAGAACTTCGATTTAAGATGGGAGTGGTACATGTCAGCCGTTGAGACTTTTTCAGTAGCACTTTTCTCAAAATATTTTGAGAACCCAATCGAAACAACTCTTACTGCTTCAGACACTCCAGTAACAACTTTCAAAAATGCGAAAGAGGCAACTCTTTATGGTGCTGAAATAGATTTCAGAAAGAACTTGGAATTTCTAAATCCAAAACTAGAACTCTTTTCACTATCTGGAAATTTAGCTCTAATTGAGTCTGAAGTTAAAATTCGTGAGGAGGATTTGAGTGTTCTTACAACAAACAATAGAGAGATGCAGGGACAATCTCCTTATGTTATAAATATGCAACTCTCTTATGATGACGTAGATGATGGAACAAGTCTAAACTTGGCATATAACCGATTTGGAGAGAGAATACGGAGACTCGGACAACAGAAACAGGCAGACCATTATGAACAGCCATTTGACCAAGTCGATTTTGTTGCTCAAAAAAGTCTTGATGAGGCTTGGAAATTGAAATTTAAAATCGGAAATCTTCTTGATGATAAAGTTGTTTGGAAACAAGACGGCGAAGTTACGAGAGAGTATAAAAAAGGTAGAAGTTACTCATTTGGTTTCGATTGGAAATATTAAAGAGTGAAAGGAGACTTCTCCACTCCGCTTCGCTCCAGTCGAGGTGACAAGAACAACTATTTTGTCACTCCCTATTTTGCTAAACTTTGATAATATTTTTAAGGGGATTTATGTCTGATACAGTAAATTCGTCGCCTATTTCAATAAAAGAGGTTGGCTTCTTTCTTCGTCCAAATCGTCCAGAACTTTTAAAACCATTTCAGAATATTCAAAAGAAGTTTGAAAGATTAGGAATAAAAGTTTTTATCGTAGAAGAGAGTGCTAAGATGTTAAAACTAGAGGGCGAAAATATTTTACCTAAAAAAGAGCTTTGTGAAAGAAGCGACATTCTTATATCACTTGGAGGTGATGGAACACTTCTCTCAACTGTTCGAGAGAGTTTTGAATACTCAAAACCAATTCTCTCAATTCAAGCAGGAACTTTAGGATTTTTAGTAGATTTAGATGTTCGAGATATAGATTTTTTCGTAGAGCAGTTAGTTAAAGGTGAATATAAGATAGAGCAACGAAGAGTTCTCAGCATTACAATTGGAGAAGAGCGGGAGTTTGCTTTAAATGATGTCACAGTTACAAATCGAAAGCGAATGGCTATGGCAAATATCTATGTTTATGAGAAAAATCATGTTGTTAATAACTATCATGGTGACGGCTTGGTTATCTCAACAGCAACTGGTTCAACAGCTTATAATCTCTCTCTTGGAGGACCCATTCTCTCGCCAGAAATGAGTAGCTTTATCTTAACTCCAATTGCACCTCACTCACTATCTCAAAGACCAATTGTTTTACCTCCAAATCTTAAAATATCTCTTGGAATTGAAGGTTCAGATGGTCTTCTTAAAATTGATGGACAAAAAGATGTAAATCTCTCTGAACATGAAAGAGTTCACATCTCTATTCATGAGAGACCTATCCGAATTATCAGAAATGAGAAATATAACTTTTTTAAAATTTTAAGGAGAAAACTAAAGTGGGGAACTGAAATGTAAATGATTTGAAGAGTCTTCTAAAATTTGACTCTTCTATTCTTTAAAAATAACTTAGGTTTATATCTAAATATATTTTCTAACTTTTAAAAGATAAAATAAATTTATAATTCGGCGGAAATAGTATTAAGGAAAAGTTATGATAATAACTAGAAATGATATGAAAGTGATAAGGCTCGTTGGAGATTATGATTTTCGAGGTAAGGATTTAAAAGAGCTTCACAAATTGGACCTTGAACTCTCTCACTCTAACACTATTGTTTGCATAATTATAGAGAGAGAAAAAGGGCGATTTCGTTTAAGACTTGAGAGTAAAAATAGAGAGCTTGAGACGATTATTCCAACAAAGAGAAATCTTTTTGAAAGTCTAAATGACTTAAAAAAAGAAGTTCTAAATTTTACTGCTTAATGCACTATTTTCTTTGGGAGTTTTACTCTTTAGAAGTTGTAAACCGTAGTGATGAGATTTGAAAGTCTCTCTCCAAGGTTAAAAGTCTGCTTTTTACAAAAGCATCAAGAACTTCTTTTTCTCCAACTCCCATTGTATAGACTCCAAGTTGCGAACTGTATGAAACACCCAACTTTTCAAAATCCTCGTTTCTAAATTGATTTTTTGTATAAATTAGGTCTAACTTCTCTTCTCCAAAAGGTGGTGAAACATTGAATTTTCCGAGAAGAAAATCTTTCCCAACCTCATCGCTACCAACACATTTTACAAATTTGAAAATACCATCTCCATTACCAACTTCTAAAAAGTAGGAGACCTCTTTAGAGTATCCAATAACTACAAAACAGCCACTTCTTGTAAGATGAGCGTAAATTTCTACACTATCACCTTTTGCAAAACTTGGATTTTGATTTCCTAAATTTGTTGTAATTTTTGCTTCGAGATTCCCACTTTCTGCATTTCCAAAATCAATTTCAACTCTAGCAAGTTCAGCTCTAATTTCCTCTTTTGAAAAAGCTAACTCTGGAATGTTTTGAAGTTTTAGAAAATTTGCTACATGTAAATATTTATGAAACTCTTCCCACTTCTCCATAGCACCTTGTAAATAAACTATCTTCTCATCGAATTTCTTCTTTTCAGTAGCAGTTTTGAAATTCTTTTCTAAACTACTTTTAAGAGTTTCCAACTTTTTAAGATACAGATTTTCAGTTTCTGAAGATATATAAGCAGTAACTGTAAAAAAGCCATTTTCACTTTTTGGTTCAGAATACTCAACTCCAATTAGAGATGAACTACTTTTTGCTTTCAGACTTTTTTTCATATTTTTAAAGGCTTTAAATCCAGCAATACCCTCTTCCAGAAAGAAACTACTTTTTACTTCTATAAATATTTTGGAAATTAGACTTCTTAAAGCATCTGCTTTTGCTTCCTCTTTAGAGTCTCCGTATCCCTCACTTTTAGCTTTACTATCTAAAACCTCTTTAGAAACTTTAGGAGTTTCAGGCTTTGGAGGAGCTTCACCCCCACACCCCAAAAAAAGGAGTGCTGGAATTAGATATTTTAACATCCACAACTTCCACCAGATGAGTGAGAAGAGTTTCCAGTTGAACATGCTGAAGCTCCAGTTGTTGGCTGAATTTCCTCATTTGAGACAACACCTCTAGAATTTATATCTTCAATCTCTTCCCAAAGTCTCTCTCCAGCTTTCAAATATCTCTTTGCAATTTCAGAGTCTGGATTTGTATAAGTGATAGGTTTTCCAGAGTCTCCACCAACTCGAACTTTCGGTTCAATTGGGATTTCAGAAAGAATAAAAGTATCATATTTTTTAGAAAGATCTTCAGAAGTTCCCTTTCCAAAAATGTCATACTCTTTTCCAGTTTCTGGACAGATGAAACCGCTCATATTCTCAACAACTCCAGCGATTGGAATATTGAGTTTCTTAAACATATTCAAACTTCTCTCAGCATCGTCAAGAGCAACAGTTTGAGGAGTTGTAACAGTAACACCAGCCGTTACAGGAACACTTTGAGCTAGAGTAAGTTGAGCATCACCAGTTCCTGGAGGCATATCAATTACAAGAACATCTAATTCACTCCAGAGAATATCTGTAAGGAACTGCTGAATAGCTTTTATGATAAGTGAGCCTCTCCAAATTAGAGCTTCTCCACTCGCCATAAGAGAACCCATACTTATCATCTCAATACCGTAAGCCTCCATCGGCTTAACTTTATTTCCAATGATTTCAGGTTTTGCATTCTCAACACCTAACATTCTAGGGATATTTGGACCATAAATATCTGCATCAAGAAGACCAACTTTTTTACCTTGCATTGCAAGAGCAATAGCTAGATTTACAGAAGTTGTAGATTTTCCAACTCCACCTTTTCCAGAACTAACCATCACGAAATTCTTCACATTTGGAGCGATGTTCTTTCCTCGTGATGAGGTTTCTCGTGGAACTGCTGGACGATTTACTTTTACAGAAACTTTTTCAGCACCAATTTTAGAAACTTCTAAATCGATACCTCTTTGTAGTTCACTTTTCACCTCATCAGCAGAACTTGTAATTGTGATTTCAACACTTACATCACTACCATCAATTTCAATCTTATCCACAAATCCGAAAGAGACTATATCTTTTTGGAAACCTGGATAGATAACTTTTGAAAGAGCAGATTTAACTAATTCTTCATTCATGATTTCTCCTAATTTTTCAGAAATGGACTATACTCTATTTTAAAGAAATATAGAAAAAATCAAAGTGGTAGAAATTGGAGATAAACTTTTTCTAAGGAAAGTGAATTTAGGAACTAGCTAAATTAGAGAGTATTTTGTCATTTCGAAATGAGCGAAGCGATTGAGAAATCTTGAAGATTTTTATTTTATCAAATTTTTCTTTCCAAACATTTTTCCATATGGTGTTTGTCAAAATTTTCTTTAGTTCTTGCAAAGGACTCTTTCAGCCTTAAATATTGTGTTCCTCTAAATTTATAATAAGCCTGTTCTAAAGAATGACTTCTTTCATACATATCAAAGAAGCAACTATTTGTATGTAATTCAAGTTCAAAATAATACAAGGCATACAAATTTAGAACATCTTCTTTTGGATATTTAAAAACTATATCTTCAATTCTATTCTTAAAACTTACTCTTTCTTCACAAAAAAACCATTCTTCAGAAATATCAGAAGAAAATTCTTCTACTTCTTTTTCACATACTTCATAATATTCTTTATGAACTTCTAAAAGCTCATCTAATAAATTTAAATTAAATATTTCCGCAAAAGTCTTCATAAAATAAATCTTATTTTTTTAATGATTTTATTATAACTTTTGCTAAAATCAAAAGAAAAGAGGGAGATTTGGAAGAGAAGTTTGATTTAAAATCAGAACTTAAAAGTATTGGAATGACTCAAAAAGAGTTTGCTGAATTTACAGATGTTCATGTGAATTCTGTTGGTAAGTGGGTAAGAGGTAATTTACCAACTCCGACATGGGTAAAACTTCTTATTAAATATTACAAAAAATCACAAGCATTAAATGAACTTTTAGTAAAGTAAAAAACAGCTTTAATGTATTTTTTAAATTAATTAATGTATAGTATCTCCAATCAAGTAGAAACTGCAATTTCTATTTGAAAACTTAATTGGAGAAATTATCTTGAACTTTGATTTTAACACAACTCTTGTAGAAAACAGAAATAATGAACTTGTTGTTTCTCACAGAGTTATTGCAGAGCAAACTGAAAATAAGGTTTTATCTGTTCAGAAGCTAATTACCGACAATATCGTAGTTTTAGAAGAACTTGGAATGGTTCGATTTGAAATCGAGGCTATTAAAAATAGCAAAAACAAAGTCAATGAAGAAAAAACTTTCTATCTTAATGAACCTCAAACAACTCTACTTTTAACTTTCATGCGAAACAATGAAATTGTTAAGCAATTTAAAATCCGTCTTGTCAAAGAGTTTTTTAAAATGAGAGAGCTTTTGCAAAATGGAAGACCAAGCTTTTCAGAAAACTATGAAAAAGTTCAAACCGAACTTTTAGGTCTTGAAACTTCTATTCGGATTTTAAATGTAAATGAAGCCTCAAAGATTTTGATGACAAAAACACTTTACAAAAAGATAGGACTTGAGACATCTTATCTTCCAGACTATTCTGATGAGCAACACACCTATTCACTTTCCCATCTTTTGAAAAAATTCAAAGTACCAATTTCAGCAAAAAAACTAAATCAGATTCTAATTTCAAATGGAATTCTTGAAATCAAAACTCGAAAATCTAAAAGTGGAGAGAAGAGTTTCAAATCTCTAACTGAAAAGGGTTTAGAGTTTGGAAAGAATTTGATTTCACCTCACAATCAGCTGGAAACTCAACCTCACTATTTTGAAATAAAATTTAGGAACTTACTAGATTTGGTGAAACTCTAAATTCTGCTAAAATCAAAAGAAAAGAGGGAGATTTGGAAGAGAAGTTTGATTTAAAATCAGAACTTAAAAGTATTGGAATGACTCAAAAAGAGTTTGCTGAACATATTGATAAAAGTGTTTACACAATAACTAGATGGGTTCAAGGAGAGTTAAAAACTCCTAAACTTGTAAAATTATATATAGAAGCATACAAAAGAACTAAAATACTTGACAACTTGAGTATAAGTGTAAAATAATTGCTTTTTTGCAAATTGTAATGTTATAATGACTCCAACCATTTAGAGACTGCCATCTCTTTTTGTAAATGACTGGAGTATCAATGATGCAAAATCATAACACAAATTTAATTGAACTACTTGAAAACGAATTACGAATTTCTCACATAAAAATCGCAGAGCAAACAGAAAATAAACCTAAATCTATTTTAGATTTAATTACTAAAAATAAGTATGATCTTGAAGAATTTGGACAGTTGCGATTTAAAATCGCCACTGTAAAAAACTCGGTGGGTGCGGAAAATGAAACAAAAATATACTTTTTAAATGAAGCTCAAGCAACTTTACTTATGACATATTTGCGGAATAGTGAAACTGTGAAAAATTTTAAAAAAGTTCTTGTGAAAGAGTTTTTTAAAATGAGAGAACTTTTACAAAATGGAAAACCACACTTTTCAGAAAACTATGAAAAAGTTCAAACCGAACTTTTAGGTCTTGAAACTTCTATACGAATTTTAAATGTAAATGAAGCCTCAAAAATCTTAATGACAAAAACACTCTACAAAAAGATAGGACTTGAGACATCTTATCTTCCAGACTATTCTGATGAACAACACACCTATTCACTTTCACATCTTTTGAAAAAATTCAAAGTTGGAATTTCAGCAAAAAAACTAAATCAAATTCTAATTTCAAATGGAATTCTACAAATCAAAACTCGAAAATCTAAAAGTGGAGAGAAGAGTTTCAAATCTCTAACTGAAAAGGGTTTAGAGTTTGGAAAGAATTTGATTTCACCTCACAATCAGCTGGAAACTCAACCTCACTATTTTGAAAGTAAATTCCAGAGTTTGCTAAATTTAGTGAGACTCTAAAATTTTTTTAGTTTGAAAATCCTCTATAAACTATATAATTTTTAAAAAGTTTAGATTATGAAAACAATTTTTAGAGAGTATGATATTAGAGGTATTTTTGAAGTAGAGTTAAATAGAGAGAGTTTATATTGGATAGGTGTTCATCTTGGAGATAGAATTTCTAAAGTTGGTAATATCGTTGCTATCGGATATGATGCTAGAATTCACTCTCCAGATATTTTCAAGTTTCTTGTTCAGGGATTGGCAACTTCCAATTTAAAAATTTTAAATATGGGACTTGTTCCAACTCCAAACAACTACTTTTCCAACTATGTCAGTTTTAATGAAGATATTCCAAATGCTTCAATTATGATAACAGGTTCTCACAATCCACCAGAATATAATGGTCTAAAAATCACAATAGATAAGAAGCCATTTTTTGGAGATGATATCTACAAACTTGGTGAAGATGTTTTGAAAGATTTAGATAAGCCAATGGGGAATATACCACCTTTTGTAAAGCACATTTCTGCAAAAGAGATTTACATAAACTATCTTGTGGAGCAATTTTCAAATTTGAGAGGAATGAAGAGTATAGTTTATGATGTTGGAAATGGTGTTGCTGGAGTTGTAGTTGATGAGGTTTTCAAAAGACTGGGAATAGAAGCAAAAGGTCTTTTTACAGAACCAGACGGAACTTTTCCAAATCACCACCCTGACCCAACAGAAGAGGAGAACCTCATCGAAATTAGAAAAGAGTTGGGAACTGGAAAATATGGTATAGGTTTTGCTTATGATGGAGATGGTGACAGAATTGCTATTTTCACTCAGAAGAATACAATCAAGGGAGATACTCTTGCTACAATTTTTGCAAAGCAGATGGAAAATCCAACTATCATTGGTGAAGTTAAATGTTCCCAAGTTATGTATGATGAGATAAATAAAATTGGAAAAGCTATCATGTATAAAACTGGACATAGTAATCTGAAAGTGAAAATTCGGGAAACAGACGCTGACCTTGCTGCTGAAGTTAGTGGACATATCTTTTTCAACGATAGATACTTCGGTTTTGATGATGCCATCTATACAACTTTAAGAGTTTTAGAACTTATAAAAAGTGGTATAGATTTAGATGATGAGGTTGCTAAACTACCACAAACACTATCTACTGATGAGATAAAAATCAAGACAACTGAAGAGAAGAAGTTTGAAATCATAGAGAAGTTGAAAATGAAACTTCAAAATCCTCCAGCAGAGTTTCCAGAAATTCGTGAAATTATAGGCGTTGATGGTGTTAGAGTTGTTTTCAAAAATGGTTGGGGATTAGTTAGAGCTAGTAATACAACACCAGTTTTGGTAACTAGATTTGAGACAACAGCTGACCAAAATGAGCTAGATTTATATATGAGTAGTATGCAGAAACTTTTAGATGAAATTTAGAATTCTCTTTCTCACACTCTCTTTTTTAGAGGGAGCTGAACTTTTTACACCTGAACATATATCTCAATATCTAAATGAGAAGAACCCTTTTTTCTCAACTCTTTACAATAGAGAGAGAGTTGCAAAAGAGAAAATTGAATATTTTGAAAGTGCTTTTGATACAAAGATAACTGGAAAATATGACAATAAAGAGTATCCAGCAACAACAGGAGATTACCATGAAATCTTTTTAAAGAAGAAGATAGAGAGTGGAATTGAACTTTTTACTGGATATAGAAATGCAGAAGGGACTCAAGAGTATAACAACATTAAAACTGGTAAAGATGGTGAAGCGATGATTGGTGTAAAGTTGCCAATTTTTGAACTTGTAAATGGAACAAACTCTTATAAAACAGCTCTTGAAGTTGCTAAAATAGAACATAGAAGAGATATACACGGTTCTAAAAATAGTTTTCGTATTTTCTATCTGGAAGTTCTCAAATCCTATTACACAATGCTGTATAACAAAATGGTTTTAGATTTTGAAAAACAGCTTCTAGTAAAAGCTCAAAATAGAAAGAGTTTTATAGAGAAAAGAGTATCTTCTGGTCTTTTACCACAACTCTCTCTACTTGAAGCAAAACAGCAGATAATAAATCGAGAGCAGAGATTCTTTGTAGCCACAGCAAGTTTTAAAAACAGTTTAGTAAGTTTTGTGAAGTATCTTGGAATCACAAAAGAGAAATTTCAATACAGATATTTTTTAGAAGATTCTTTAAAGATAGAGTTTAAAGAGTTCAATTTTGATGAGGTTTTGAGAACTGCAAAATCAAATAGACCAGATATAAAAATGTTGGAACTTGAGAAAGAGAAGATATATTTAGAGAAGATAGATGTAAATAGATTAAAATATCCAAATATGAATTTGACTCTTTACGGTGTACACGATTTAAAATATGGTAATGGGTTTAAATTCTCTTTTGATATGGAATTTCCTTTTGAAAGAAGTAAATACAACTCAAAAGTTGGAGAGTATCTTCAGAGTTTGAGAAATATAGATGAGTTAGTTGAGAGGAAAACTTTTGAAATTACAACTGCTCTACGAAATTTGATGAACTCTTTAGAAATTTTGAGAAAAAATATTGAAAATGCTGAAGAAGAAGTCTCTCTTGTTCAGAAATTGGAAAATGCTGAAAATAGAAAATATGTTCTCGGTAGCAGTTCTCTTTTTATTTTAAATCAGAGAGAGATTTATACTCTCGATATTAAGAAAAAAGTGTTGCAATATAAACTAAATTACCTGCTTTTAAGAGAAGAGCTAAATAGTCAAATGGGAATTTAAAGATTTTAATCTACTAAGGTGCTGTGGAGTAATTCCAAGATAGGTAGCAATATGATATTGAGGCACTTTCTCTAAAAGGTGGGGTGTCTCTACCATGAAAATTTCAAATCGCTCTTTTGCACTTTTTGTCTGTCTATCTAATATCATATTGTGCAGAAAGCTATAAGCCTCTTCTGCCATATATCTTCCAAACCTCTCTCCTTTTTTTAAATTGTAGAGAGTTTGAATATCCTCAAATTTAGAGACAATAACTTCACTCTCTTCTAAAATTTCAATAGAAATTGAAGATGGTTTTTGGTGTAGAAAACTATCATACTCTACTAAAAAGAGATTTGTCATATTAGAATTTTTATCGTTGAAATAGATACTCCAAGTGCGGTCTTTCCCATCTACGCCTAAAATATAGCCTCTAGCTAAACCACTATTTATAAAAAGAAGCTCTTTGCAAATTTCTCCTTGAGAAATCACAATTTCACCTTTAGAAAATTTTCGCAAAGAGAGTTTTGACTTGAATAGAGTCCATTCGACTCTACTCAATTTGATATATTTTTCTATGAAAGTTTTATATTTTAGAAAGGAGTCCACTTTAGCACTTCTACAATATCGCCTTGTTTTGCATTTCCACTATCTTCAGGTGAGTATAGTAGAGAAGCTGAATTCAACATATTTGTAAGAATTGCAGAAGTTCCAATTTTCTTATCTCTAAAATTTACAAGAAGTTCGCTATTCTCAAATCTTAAATTACAAGTTGTAAACTCTGTCTTTTTCGACCTCTTAAAGAAATCTTCTTCAAGTTTTGCTTTTACAAACTCAGTTTCAAAAGGTAATCCTAAACGGTATCGAAGTAGTGGTAGAAGATATAGTATTGCTGTTACAGTTGAAGAGTAGGCAAATCCTGGTAGTGCTAACAGTATCTGGTTCTCTTTTTTTGCAACTAAAATGTGTTGTCCAGGTTTAATTTTTACACCATGAAAGAGAAGTTCAAACCCCAACTCTTTTACAACATCTGTAACAAAATCGTAATCTCCAACAGAGACTCCACCAGTTGTAACCAAGAAATCACTATCTGCAGACCTCATCGCCTCTAAAATTTTCTCTTTGGAGTCTCCAACAGTTCCGAGTTGGATAGCCTCTCCACCATATTTTGAAACCAATGCTTCCAGTGTATAGTTATTTGAACTTCTAATTTGAGATGGTGAAGTTCGAGGTTCACCAAGACTAAGAATTTCACTACCCGTAGCCAAAATAGAGACTCTTGGCCTCTTAGCAACTTTTAGAGAGACAACCCCAAGTTCCGCCATAACTCCTATTTCAGCAAATCCAATTTTAGTTCCTCTTTTTAAAACTACCTCTCCAGATTTGTACACTTCTCCAACTGGACGAACCCCATTTCCAATAGAAACAGGAGTTTCTATCTCTAACTTTCCATTCTCCTCTTTACAATTCTCTATTGGAATTAGAGTATCTGAACCAACTGGCATAATTGAACCTGTAAAAGTTTTAATTGCAAAACCTTCTGGCAGAGTTGGAATTTCAGAATTTCCTGCTGGATTGTCTTTAGAAAAGATGAGAATTTCAGAAATTTGCTCTTTTGCCCGAATTGCAAAACCATCGAGTGATGAGGTCGGAAATGCTGGAGAGTTTTCAGTAGCTTTTATATCTTCAGCAAGGTATCTATTTAGTGAATTTTGGAGAGGAACTACTTCCCAAGTAATTCCAGTTTTGAGACTCTCTAATCTCTTTTGGGACTCTACCCATGATATGAAATTTCGCAACTACTCTTCCGTCTCAAATTTATTCAATTTCTTATCCAACTCTTTTGTAAGTTCTCCAACTTTCTCTAAAAGAAGTTTTATCTGATTTATATCGTAAAGGTTCTGTTGAGATAAAGAGTTCACTTTAAGAATTGCATCTGTAAGTTCTGAAATTGTTTTAGCCGACTTTTTAGAGTCCTCCATATTACTTGTAGATGAATTTAAAGTGTCATTCATAAGAGAGATACTCTTTTGAGTTGAAATCTCAACTGTTCTGGAAACTCTGGAGAGTCTATCAATAAATTCAGTTTTCTGGTTCATCTCTTGAGAAATATGATTTACACTATCAACAACAGCATTTATAGTAAGACTTATAGAACTTAAAAACTCTTGAGTCTGTTCTGCTAAAGCTCGAACCTCATCAGCAACAACTGCAAAACCTTTTCCATGTTCACCAGCTCTTGCTGCCTCAATCGCTGCATTTAGAGCCAAGAGATTTGTCTGTTCAGCAATATCATCAATATTTGAAATCACCTCTTTAATATTGTTGGCATCTTCACTCGTTTTTGTAAGTTTTTTCGCCATTTTTAAATCATTTTCAGAAGAGAGTTGAATATCTTGAACAAGTTCATCAATTGAGTCTTTTGTAATTACAAGGTCTTCATAAGCCTTATTAATTCTATCTTGAGTAGACTCAGCTTCTGTAAGAGACATCATCACATTTGTCTTAACATATCCCATCTTGTTTGAGAGGTCTATCATTGTTCCACTAATTTGGGAAATAGCGTGTCGAATATGCTCTACATTTAAATCAAGTTTTCCATTACTTCGTATATTATCTTTACTTGTCGCTTTTGCATCGGAAATTGTGTGTTGAACAAGTTCAATAAATCTATTTAAATTTATCTGAGCTTCACCAAGTTCATCTGTTGTTGTAACATCAAGTCGAGTATTTAAGTTTTGGAAATCTTTAGAAGCTCTCTCAAATTCTCTTACAGCTTTCATGAGTTCTTTAAATATAAAGAAAGAGATAACTATTGAAACTACAAAAATGATGATGAAAATAGTATTTATAAAAATATAGGAGGCTTTAAGTTCTAAACTTGTCATAAATGTATGGTCTAAAATCTTTTCAACTATATAATCATCTACTTGTTTATAGAAATTTATCTTTTGTGTAATTGTTGAGAACCAGTAGTTTGGGTCGATACCCATTCCACCAATTTTTGTAGAAGAGATAAGAGAGTTCTTCATAAATAGAACCTCTTTGTAGTTCTGCTGACTTAAGAAATTCTCTTCAAAGTAAGTAACTGTTCGAGGATAGGCGTTTACCATAAACTCTTCTAAATTTTTATCAAACTGGACATTTATTTTTGAGATTTCATTGAGAGTCTCTGTTGAAGCTCTATTCTCTTTAAATGCACTCTGAATAATTCTCTGCATTTGAGAAAAGTACTCTTTCATATTTAATATCTCATGATAACTTAAGAGAAGTCTATAATCTGTTTTTACTCCACTATTTAAAATAGAGAGAGAGTTTATTACCTCTAAAATAGAGTGTCCTAAAGAGTTGTAGTAATCTCTACTCTGCTTTTCAGTTATCGATATTTCAGCAATTTTATCTCTAGTAGTTTGTAACTTTTTTAAAAATTCTTGAAACTTCTCATATCTATTTTCAAAAACAGAACCAAATCTATCTTGAATATTAGAGACCTCTTTTAAAGCCAAGTCTAGTTTTGAACTGTTTTGAATAAAAATATCTCTATAAACTAAATTTCCTTTTGTTTGAAGATAATCTCCAGCCATATATCTCTCATTTTGAATTGCGTGTAATAACTCTCCAAAAGAGATGATATAACTCATATTTCTATTGAGTCTTTTTGGAAATTTAGATTTTATATACTCTTCAACACCTCTTAAATTATCTAAAGAGAGAGTAGACTGTTTATCCCAATCTCTTGGGTTTAATGCAAAACCACCTACGTCTTCATTGTGTATGATGAGGTCTCTCATTCTCTGAACCTCATCAACAATCTCTTTTTTCATAGTAATTTTATATAGAAGTAGAGTTGAGTGAGAAGCTAACATTCTAAAACTTTTTAGAAAACTATCTTGTTCAACAATAAGTCGAAGAAACCGCTCTTTCTCTTGATTTGTAAATTTATCTTGAGCAAATATTGCTGTTCCAACAGCTCTCTCAATTCCAGCTCTCTCTTTGGCATAGAGAAAATTTGTGTAAGCTGCAACAAGTTTTATTGTTTGTGCATCATTTGCCATATATGAAATTGCAGCGATAGTATCAAGAAACCAACTATTCATAATAGTATAGTAACTAATTGCATTACCTTTAGTTATAAGCTGGTTTGTAACTTTAAGTCGAACATCACTCAACTTTTTCAAATCTATCAAAGCACTCTGAAGAAGTTTCTTAACTTTATCTGGAAAGTCACTCATATCTAAATCTTTTAGATACTCTTCCAGTTCTGCTATTCTCTTATCTGCTAAATTTCTTTGTACAACTATTTTATCTCCAAATTTCCTGCCTTTGCTTCCGAGAAAACCAGCTGTCATACCTCTCTCTTTCTGAAACTCATGAACCAAGGCACTAATTTTTGAAGCCATCTGAGTCGCATCATTCAGCCTATCCATCTCATTAACAACTGCTTTCTTTTCAAAACTTGTCATTGCTAAAAGAGATATAAGCCCAATTGTAGGCAAGGAGAAAAGGAGAATAAGTTTCCACTTAATACTCAACTTACTAACCATAAGAATTTCCTTTCTAAACTAAAAATATATATTGATAATATAAATATTACAAATATTAATTCAGTTATTTTATTCTTTAATCTGCTAAATTATATCGAACAATCAGCTCTTTATTATTTTAAATTCAGAAGCCAAAACACCATCTTCTTTCCAGTAAATGGAATTTTTTTGAAAATTTACATTATCCATTTTTGTAGCATCTACTCTAAAATGTGAACCTCTACTTTCGCTTCTATTTATAGCACCAACTAATATAGGTTCAGCAAGTTCTATAATATTTCCAAACTCTATAAATTCAACAAGTTCTCTATTCCAAACTCTGCTCTTATCTGAAATTCCCATAAAAGGAATTTCTCTCTCAAGTTGTCTTACAACAGAAAGTACACCTTTCAATTTCATCTCTTCTCGAAAAATTCCACCATTTCGATAAAGTATCTTTCCTAAAAATTCTCTCTTTTCTCGAAAACTTATCTGATTTGTAAACCTTGTGAAAACAGCATTTATAAAATTTCTATCTTTCTGAAGTTGAATGCCAGAACTTTTTAAAACTTCTCTCTTCTGTGCAAATTCAAAAGAGCTTTTTGCAACTTCCATTCCTAAAACAATTAGTTCAAGAAGAGAGTTTCCACCTAATCTATTTGCTCCATGAACTCCAGAATATGCAACTTCTCCAACAGCAAAAAGTGCTTTCAAATTTGTTCGACCATCAAGTTTTGTTTCAACTCCACCCATAGAGTAGTGAGCAACTGGTTCAATTGGAATTAAATCTGTTTTGGGATTTAATTTTGTGTGAATGTGGATAAGTTTCAACTCTTGAGGCATAATAGTCTTTATGTTTTTGATATCTCTTAAATCTAAAAAGACCTCATCACCATTTTGAATTTTTTCATAGATAGCTCTTGCCACAATATCTCTTGGAAGAAGTTCATCTACAAATCTTTTTCCATCTTTTGTAACAAGGTATCCCCCTTCGCCTCTTGCTGTTTCAGAAATTAGAACACCCTTTCTCTTTATTGCTGTTGGGTGAAACTGTATAAATTCGAGATTTGCTAAAACACCACCAGCTCGAAGCGTAGAAGCCAAACCATCTCCAGTAGCCTCTATGGAATTTGTTGAAAACCCTCTGTAAATTTGAGTATATCCACCCGTAGCCAAAACAACACTTTTTGCTAAAACTTCTATTACAGTAGAGTCCTCTCTACGAAGAAAAGTTGCACCAGAAACTGTTCCAAACTCTACTACAAAATTTAAGAGAAAGTGGTGAGAGAGAAACTGAACATTTAGACTATTTGCTCTTTCATAAAGTCTTTGAAGAATAGAGAGTCCTGTATAATCTTTTACAAAATTTGCTCTATTTGAAGAGACACCACCCAATCTCCGCTTTTTATCTCCAAAAGGAACTCCAACAGATTTTAGAAACTCTATCGCCTCTTCACTCTTTTGAGAAATAGACTCTATAATTTTCCTGTTTCCCAACTCTGCTCCAGCTTTAAAAGTCTCTTTAGTATGTAGAGCTACCTCATCATCAGAAACAGAATTTATTCCACCTTGTGCCATAGAAGTTTGTGATGAGGTTGGAACTCCTTTTGAGACAACCAAAACTTTAGCCCCTAACTCTCTAAGTTTTATAGCTGTTGTAAGACCGCTACCACCACTACCAATTATTAAAACATCAAAATCCAAATAGACTCCTAAAAATTTAAATTTTTATCTTAGCACTTCTAAAATATAAAGCATCTAATTGTTACAATTTTAAAAAAGGTTTTAAATGTCTGCTGATAAAGACAAGGCTCTTCAAGCTGCACTTAAAGAGATTGATAAGAAATTTGGAAAACACACACTTATAAAAATTGGCGATAAAGAGATTGAAAAAATTCCTGCTATCTCAACAGGTTCAATTGGTCTTGATACAGCTCTTGGAATTGGCGGACTACCTATCGGTAGAGTTATTGAAATATTTGGTCCTGAAAGTTCAGGAAAAACAACTCTTGCACTCCAAACTATTGCTGAAGCTCAAAAAAATGGAATGAGATGTGGCTTTATTGACGCAGAACATGCCATTGATATCTACTATGCAAAAAATCTAGGAGTAAATACCGATGAACTCTACCTTTCTCAACCAGATTATGGAGAACAAGCCTTAGAAATAGTTTCAACTATGGCACGAAGTGGAGCATTCGATTTGATAGTAATCGACTCTGTTGCTGCACTAACTCCAAAAGCTGAAATTGAGGGTGAAATTGAAGACCAACAAGTTGGAGTTCAAGCAAGACTTATGAGTAAAGCTCTTCGAAGACTCGCTTCTGTTCTTCACGATATGAATGTTATGGTTATTTTTATAAACCAACTTCGACAAAAGATAGGTGTAATGGGCTATGGCCCAAATGAGACGACCACCGGGGGGCAGGCTCTTAAATTCTACGCTTCTGTAAGATTGGATATTAGAAGAATTGCTTCTTTAAAGCAGGGTGACGAAGTCATTGGAAATAGAGCCAGAGTTAAAGTTGTAAAAAATAAAGTAGCTCCACCATTTAAGCAGACTGAATTTGACATCATTTTTGGTAGAGGTGTCAGTAAGCTAGGTGAAATCATCGATTACGGTGTGAAATTTGACCTCATCGACAAAAGTGGAGCTTGGTTCTCTTATGGAGACAGGAAAATTGGGCAAGGTCGGGAAAATGCGAAAAAATTTATTTCAGAAAATCCAGAAATTTTAAATGAGTTAGAAGCGAAAATAAAAGAGCAACTCTTTCCTGTAAATGAAGAAATCAAAAAAGAGGTTGAAAAAAAGGAAGCTGAAGAGAAACCAAAAGAGGCTCCAAAAAAGAGAGCTACTAGAAAAAAGACAGAAGAGTAGATATGTATAGTGCTGAAATAAGTAGTAAAAATCCAGTAGCTTTTGTTTTTCTTATAGACCAATCTCTAACTATGGAAAATAGTAGTGATGCAAAAGATGAAGATGGAAATCCTCTACCAAGAAAAGAGGCTGTATCAGACGCGATAAATTCAATTCTTGAAGAGTTAGTAAATCGGGCTTTAAAAGAAGATGGAATTCGAGACTATTTTGAGATTGCTCTTATCGGTTATGGTGGAGATAAAACTTTTCTCTGGGAGGGAAATTTAGAAGGAAAGAGCTTTGCAAAAAGCTCTGAAATTCGAGAAGTTGCCGTAGAACAGACTTATAAAAAAGAAGTTGTTGTTCGAGGAAATATTGTTGAAGAAGAGTATACAAGATTGACTTGGCTAACTCCAAAAGCTGTTGGTATGACTCCAATGAAAGGTGCTTTTGAAACTGCAAAAGAGGAACTTGAAAAATGGGTCTCTACTCACAAAGAGTCCTACCCTCCAATTGTTATAAATATCACAGATGGTGAAGTGAACGATGTAAAAACAGAAGAGGAAATTCTTACAGCTTCTCAAAATCTTCAAAATATCTCAACAGATGATGGAAATACAGTTGTCATCAACATTCATATCGCAAATGGAAATCAAGTTGTTTTTCCAAGTTCAACTTCCCAACTTCCAGACTACTTTTATGCTCACCTTCTTTTCAAAATATCATCAGTTTTACCAGAGAGTTGGAAAAGTGCAATTAAAGATGTTTTCAAAATAGATACCTCTGAAGATATCGTTGGAATGGCAGTTAATGCAAAAATGACCGATGTTATCAAAATCCTCGATATTGGAACTCGACCAGCTCGAGATGTTGGGTTTTATAGATAGAGATGCAGAAAATCTTTTGGAAAAGTGATGATGAATTAGTCACTAAGTTTTTAGAAGTTGCCACAAAAAATAGAAAATATCAGTTTTGTGATTTACAAAATATAGATTGCACATCTAATTTGAACTACAAAATCTCCTATAAGCTCTATAAAATCTTAAAAAGAAACAGTAGTAGAAATAGTTTTGAAGATATTATACAGAGAAGCCTAAAATCGAAAAATATCTACACAAAAGAGTTAGATAAACTTTGTGACTTTGTTGAAGAAAATGAAATAGAACTCCTCAAAAAGTGCATTCTTATAGAAATAGAAGTTACAGTTGAAACTCTAAAAGAAAGATTTAAAAAAGAAGATTCTAATTCCAAAACAGAAACAGATTCCAAAACAGAATTCGAAAAGGAATCTGAAACAGATTCCAATTCCAAAACAGATTTCGAAAAGGAATCTGAAATAGATTCCAATTCCAAAACAGAAGCAGGTTTTGAAAAGGAATCCGAAACAGATTCTAGTTCCAAAACAGAAACAGGTTTTGAAAAGGAATCCGAAACAGATTCTAGTTCCAAAACAGAAGCAGGTTTTGAAAAGGAACCCGAATTTATTTCTAAAGCTGATGAGGTGGATTCAGGTTTTGATTACTTTTTTAGTAGAGAGAAGAAGCCAGAGGAAGTAGAGAGTCGGAAGAATGAGGATTTTTGTAAAGTTGAGGGTAGAGATGGAAATATAGTTTTTGCTCTTTCAGATGGAGCAGGGGGTTCGGGACTTTTTTCAGCGGAGTGGTCAGAAGCTCTTGTGGAACATTTTATAGAAGAGTTTCCAGAAGATTTGAATGTTTTACTAGATAGTTTTTGGGAAGATTTTGTAAAGTTCTATAAATTTGAGATAGACGACAATTTCAAGAGAACTAAATTTCAGAAAGAGGGAAGTTCGGCAACTCTTGTTGGAGGAAAAATTGAGAATGGAAATTTAGAAGCGATTTCTTACGGGGATTCTCTACTTTTCCATTTTGATAAAGAGTGGAATTTGAAAAAGATGTTGCCAGAGATGAACCTCATCGACTTTCAGAAAAACCCTGAACTGATAAATTGGAAACATAGTTTAAAAGAGGAGTTTGTCAAAAGATATTCTGCAAAAGTTGAAACAGGGGAGAAAATAGTTTTAGTTTCTGACGCTTTAAGTGTGATGATTACAGCTTTATCTCAAAATGGAGATATTTTAGAAACTGGAAAGATTTCTAAAACAGTAGAAAAACTTCGAAGTTCAGATATGACTCTTCAAAAAGCTATCTCAAAATTGAGAGAGAATTTCTCAAAAAGTGTAATGGAATTTTACAAAAGTGGCTATCTCTTGAGAGATGACTACTCGATGATTTTGATAGAGGTGAAATAGTGTATCCAAATGCAACAGATTATAATCGGGCTATTCCATATCTTGAAAATAGAACTGAAAATTTACAAACTCTAGTTCCATTAGAAAAGAGTGGTTTATCTGGAAATTTTGCAGTTGTTTTCAAAACAGAAGATAGTTCTACAAAAAAGAGATACGCTTTAAAGTGTTTTACAGTAGAGTCTGCTGAAAGAGAGAGGAGATATAAGGAGATTTCCAACTATTTGAGTTCTCTAAATAGTTCATACTTTTGCACTTATGACTATTTTCAAGATGAGTTTGCAATTACTATTTCAAATAGTGAAAAGTTATATCCAGTTTTGAAAATGGAGTGGATTGAAGGTCGAACTCTTGGGAAGTTTTTGAAAGAGGAGAAATCTAATACTGCTCTTTTGGGGACTCTTTTTGAGAATTGGATAAAACTCTCAAGATTTCTTCAAAACAGGGGTATTGCTCATGGAGATTTGAAGCATGACAATATGATAATTTCAGACTCTGGTGAGATAACTCTTATCGATTATGATGGTATTTTTGTATCATCACTACTTGGGAAAAAGGCTTTAGAAGTTGGTTCTCCAAATTATCAACACCCGAAAAGAGGTAGTAATTTCGATTTGAGAATAGACTATTTTCCGCAACTTGTTATTGCAATCTCAATTAAAGTTATCTCTTTAAAACCTCATCTTTTAGAAAAGTATAGCAATGGTGAAAATCTGCTTTTTGTTAAAAGAGACTTTGAAGATTTAGAAAACTCAAAACTGTTTCAAGAGTTGGAAAATATTGGTGATGAGGTTCTCCAGCACCTTTTGGAAGAGTTGGAAAAAGCTATTTCAGATTTTAATTACAATCCAAACATCTTTCTAAATTCTCAACCAACCTATCTTATTTTTAATATTGATAAGAGCGATACCACTATTTACAGCCGAATGAAAGATATTGTAAATCAGAGAGTTCTAAATTTTAGTAAAGCTAAAAATATTTTCTACTCTATTGTAGAATTCAACTCAAATTCTAAAAGCTCTAATCCAAAACTTCGAACTTCAGATAGTTCAGAGATATTTTCTACGGCTGAACAGAGTCCAAACTTTCAAAATAGTTTAGAAAAAATCAGAAGTCGAACCTCTTTTTTTTTAGAAGATTTTCCAGAAGGAAATAGACCAATTCTTATAAATCTACTTTCAAGCAGAGTCTCTTTTGAAAATTTGGATTTAGAAACTTACAATATATACACTTCTGATATATCTTATAAAACAATTTCGAAATTTCCACAAATTGGAGATTTAGGAGATGAGTTCTACAATGAAATAGTACAATTTTCCTCTTTTATAAATGTGAAAACTCGCAACTATTTTCAGAAAAAGTGGAATGAACCTATTTCTAAAAATAGTGCTGGAGTTCTTATAAATTCAAATGATGTTATCACTCTCAAATTTTTAGACTCTATTCTTTTTGTGAAACTAACTAAATAGTTAGGAGGAGAGTTTTATATTTCTCTTCCTCTTTCAATTCTAGTGTCCACTTGGTCCATTATGACAATCATAACAGCCTATTTGATACCCTTTTTCGAAAGTTTTTCTATCTAAGACTCTAGTTTCAAACATTCTTGAAAGTTCAGAGCCTCGATAATCTTCGCCATGACAAGATTGGCAACTCTCTGTACCTCTTTCTGCAACATCCTCATGGTTTCGAACCCAATTCTCTCCAATTTGGTGTAAGCCGTGAGGACCTTCATTAGATGTGTAAATCATTTCACCATGACAACTAGCACAGTTTGAAAGAGTTCCACTATATCCTTGAATTCTCTCATTTTGTAGATTATCTTCAGCTTTTGTAGATGGATAGATAGCGTGAGTTGAACCGTGACAAGCTGAACAGTTTAAATTTCCATGTCCTTTACTCTCTTTAAAACTTTTTCCACTATTTGTAGCAAAAGTTGTATCTGTAATTAGAGCTGACCGTAAAGTTCCAGTGCCGAAATCTGTAACAGCAGTAGTCTCTCTTTTTCCGTCATGATGGCAAGATTGACAGTCTGGTTCATCAACCCAAGGAGTTCGAGAGTGAGAACCAACAGCACTCATATTTCCGTGACAACTTTGACACTCCATATCTCCTTGACTCATAGCACCTCTAAAACATTCTGTTTCAGCTCCAGGGTGACATTGATAACATGAGTTTCTATTCTGTTCAGTCTCAATTTTTGCATGTTCAGAGTGTATAGCTTTACTTAAAGATGGAATTCCAGAAAAGCCACTTTTACCTAATGCGTTGCTATTATGACAAGATGCACAAAGAATTGGAGTTCCATTTTGTGCTGTTTCATATAGCGATGAGGTGTAATTCAAATTTTCGATATAAGCGGAAATATCATGCTTATCATCATGAAGTTTCAAGATATTCAATTTATAATCTTTCTCTTCGTCACTATGATTTTCCCAACCTTCTCTCGGTTTTACCTCATCATCTCCATTAGATTTATGGCAACTTTTACAATTCATCTCATCACTAACAGGTAATACTGTTGTTGTTTCGGAAAGTATCTCGCCACTAGAGTCTTTTGCTACAACTTTCACCATTGGATAGTAGTTTTTAGTTCCATCATCATTTTGAGGAGAAGTTGGAATTCCAGTAGCCTCCCACAATCCTGATGAGGTGTTGTAAACCATATTTTGCGGTGTTGCACTCTGAACCTCATTTCCACTTAAACCAATATCAGGCTCAATTTCTGCTCCAAAAAGTTCATAAACATAATCCCAAAAATTTGTCTTATCTGAACTTGATGTATTCACCTTGCCATCAAGAGATGGATATGCTTCGTAAGATAGAGTAATTCCACTACTTATTTTTCTAGGCTCATCTCCTTTTTGAATGACTTGAGCCATCAAATTGTTGTGTGGAGGTAAAATTGCAAAAACTGAAAAATCCTCTCCGTCCATACAGTGCATTCCCAAATCACTCCACGCGATAACTTGGTACTCTGCCCCAGAAACAACTTCGCTAGAAAGTTCTACACTCTCTTCCTCTTCAGTTTCCTGCTCAGCTTCCTGCTCAGCTTCCTGCTCAGCTTCCTCTTCAGCTTCCTCTTCAGCTTCCTGCTCAGTTTCCTGCTCAGTTTCCTGCTCAGCTTCCTGCTCAGCTTCCTGCTCAGCTTCCTCTTCAGTTTCTAAAGTAGCTTTACTTGTATTTGTCCCATCACTATCAGAACCGCAACCGCTGTAAAATAGTAAAGCTAATGTAAATAGAGTTGTTTTAAAAAACATACTTCCTCCAAAAATAAGATATTTTTATAGAAACTAGCAACATCTATTCCTACTTTTGTAGTTTCTAATTTTTGATAAAATCATCAAAAAGAGAATTTCATGAAATTGTTTTATATTTCACTTTTAGTATTGTTATTTTATGGTTGTGGTGTAGAGCCGAAAATTGAGAAACCTTTGGTTTCAAGCGGACATGTTGAAGAGGTATCTTATAAAGCTAGAGAGAGTGAAGATGATAAGAAAGCTCGTAGAAAAGCGACAAGAGAACTGTTAGAAGGTGTTGCTACTAGATTGCAGGAGAAAGTTAAATCATCTTTAAAAGATGAGACAAATTATACAAAACAGCAGATAGATGAATTTATCAAACTTCACTTTTTACGAAATCCTGAAGATTTTACAAAACTTTCTGTATTGGGCTACTCTTGGAAAAACAGTATTTACAATTTAAAAGGTGAAGTAGAAGTTGAAGTTGATAAAGCAGTCTCTTTTATGGAAAAGAAGTTTGGAGTTCCAATTGATAATTCCAACTTTGAACTACTTCTTAAAGATTTAAAAAGGTTCAAATTCTCTTTTATTGAAAAGAGATATAAACCATTTTATAGTCAAAATTTCAAGTTTCAAACTTTTGAAAGAAAGCTGAAAAATAAATTTGCAAACTTTGATGCTACAACTATTCGACTCTACAAATATTTTTTAAAAGATGGCAAATATCACACATTCCAGTTTATACGAAATGGGAAAAATGAGTGGGTTCTGGAAAAGATGTATCCAAATAGAGATGAATATCTTTTTAAAGAGAGACCTGAAAAGATATCGATTAGCAAATTTCCAATTCCAAAAGTAGATTTTAAAGAGCTGGAAAAAGCTGAAGAGACAACTCAAATTATTATAGAAAATATTCTAATTCACTCTTCAAGAGGAGTTGATGGATTTTACTATTTAACTCTTGATTTTAAAAATCAATGGTTTATTTCAGACTTTGGAACTCAAAAAAGATAACAATTTTCAAGAACTGACCAAATAGCTGTTCCTGTCACTTCGACTGGAGCGGAATGGAGAGGTTCCTTTCTGAGATTTTTCGACAAGCTCCACTGCCATTAAGTTAAAGATTTCTCACATTCGTTCGAAATGACAAAGTGGGGGTTTTCACTCTGAACGAATGTGAAGAGTCTAAGAAAGACTTTAGAGTGGAGTTTCTAGTTTCCATTTGAGTTGGTGGTAAGTTCCACCAATTTCTATTCCAAACTCCTTGCCCGATGAGGTAAGTTTCCAAATTCCGTTTTCTGAAATCTGGAAACCTAAAGCCTCTAGTTTCAAATTTGTTTCTCTTCCTGAAAGACCGTGTAACTTTCCAAGTTCTGTTGGAAGAAAGTAGATTTTAGAGAAGTCTAGTTGGAAGAGAGAAGAGATACTTTTCTCACCTAAGAGCTTTTGGAGAAGCAAAAGGCGGAATGGCTTTGTTTCCTCGAAAAGTTCTATGAGCTTTTTAGCGTCTTCATTTTGGGAGAGGAGTTCTGAAAAGTTTGGAATTTCTGAAATGGAGTAGCTTCCTGTTTTTCTAATACTTGGTAGAACTTCTTCCATAATCCACTCTTCAATTTTTTCCGCTTCTGGAAGTCGAGATTTTATGATGAGTCGCCAAACATCAGACTCTGGAATGAGTTTTGTATTTTTGTAATTATTTCCAAACTCTTTACTCAAATTCAAAGGTCGTAAATCACTACTTTTGAAATTTTCAACCGTCGTAACTTTTTTGCAATGTTGAGAAATTGCATCTCTTGTATTTACATAACCCAATAATTCTGCGGTGTCTTTTGCGACAAACCACTCAATTCCATTTATTAAGAGAATTCTTACAGAAGAGTTGTTAAACTTCTCTACTATTAAGTCCATTTATTATCCTTTAGTTTTTTAACTGCAATTAAATTATACACTAAAAAGCATAATATTTGGGCTTTAGCCACTCTATATAAAAATGGAGTTTTCAAATTTATGAATTATGACTCTTATAGAGAAAATTTAAAAGAGCTAAATCTACAAGGTTCGCAGTTAATTAAATTGATTGATGGACATCGGAATAATCAGACTTATTGGAAAAAACAAGATAGAGTTCCAAAACATATAGAAGTAATTATTGAACTTTTAAAGGAGCTTCCTCTTGATAAGAGACTTGTTTATTTGCACAATAATTTAAGGTGATTTTTAAAGGTAGCAATTTACTACGGTTGAAAAGCGAAGTTTTAAGATTTCTCAATCGCTTCGCTCATTTCGAAATGACAAAGTGGGGAAAAGTCATGCCGAACTTGTTCTACTTCCCTGTCATTTCGAACCCTTTAGGGTGAGAAATCCTTTTCAAGTTTTTAAGATTTCTCAATCGCTATGCTCATGTCGAAATGACAAAATGGGGGAGGCTTTCACTCTGAACGAATGTGATGGGAAACCGTCATTTCGAACCCTTTAGGGTGAGAAATCCTTTTCCAGTTTTTAAGATTTCTCACATTCGTTCGAAATGACAAAAACGGGCGGAAAGAGAGAAAGACCAGCCCCAAAAAGGGGCTGGAATGAGTTGAAGATTTCTCGCATTCGCTCGAAATGATAAAATCAAATTGTTAAAAACAAAAAATCATAAGTATCGAACACAGACCGCGAAATTGTCGTTAGTCTGGTAACTCCAATTGTCACTACCATACTTGAAATCGACAATCCACGAATCGGAACTATATTTGTTATGTTTTGTTGAAGTCCATATCCAATATGGTAAAAATTGTGAGATTTCATTTTTAACAAATCTTTCATTATGTCTCTTATGCTGGTTTGCATCAAACCACTTTCTCCAATTAGAGTTATATTCTCCATAATATTCTGTAAGCAGACTCTTTGCTTCATCTCGGCTTGGAAGTCTCCAATTTGAATATCCAGAGAGTTCTAAATTTTCGCAATACCTCATCGCCTCTTGCCAAGTGTAGTATTCCCAGTTTCCACTTTTCTTTTGCCACATCAAATTTGTCTTCTTATCAACAAAAAAATCTCTGTAAATTTTATAAGAGTCTGTCTCTTTTACAAAACCCAATCTCCTATTTTCTTCAGCAATTCTCTTTTCTTCATACTCCTGATACTCTCCATACCCAAAGTATCCCAAGACAGAAAGAGTTGCAACTAAAAGAATTCCAAAAATAGTTTTCTTTATATTTTTGGCTATTCTTTCTTGCCGTCTTTGAACTTTTTGTCGTCTTTCAGCTTCTCGTTTTCTTTGAGCCTCTTCTCTCTCTCGAGCCTCTTCTATCTCAAAAAACCTCTTTTCAAACCCCTCACCAAAAAAGTCATTTCCTCTAAAGTTTGCCGAAATCTTCAAAATCTCCAAACTCTCCAGATGAACAAAAACCTGAAAAGATTTCACACTTTTCTTAAACTCTTCAGCAATACCAATTGGAACTTTTACAAAAAACCCTAGTCCATTCAGATTTACTTTAAAAACTTCTTTATCAGGGTCATACCTCATCGATATTTTCTGTTTTCCAAAATAGGAGTTTAGAAGTTTTGAATAAAAATCTTTTTCAGATTCCGCAAATTGGTTTCGGATTTTCAGAATTCGCTCTTTTTTCCCTCTCTCAATTTTTGCTATAAAATTCTCTTTCTCACTTTCGTAATTCAGTTTCTCTTGCTGATACTCTATCTCTCGTATCTGAAAATCAAGAGTTTTCTCAAATTCGCCCTGAACAGGTTTCTGCTTCTCAAAAGCCCTAAAAGGTGGAGCAACTTCATTTTGAATTTCTGAAATATTTTTTTCCAGTTCCGCTTTTCGCTTCTCTACTTCCCTCTTCTTAAAATCCGAAAAGAAAAGTTTACTTCTCTCTTCTCCTCCACTCCAAATTCCAACTTTTGTATCTTCCCGAACTTCCTCGATTTGAACACTTTTAGAAACTGTCTCAATTTCGCTCTGTTTCGATTTAAGCCTCTCATTCAGTTCCCGAAGTTTCTCTTTCTCCTCTTCAAGTTTCTGAAGATTTTCAATATTTTTAAGTTTTCCAGTTCTATCTTCAAGTTCTGAAAAGAGTGAGTCATACTCCCGCTCTTTCTCTTCACGAATTCGTAACTTCTCTTCAAGTTCCGCAATTTTCTGAACATCTTCAGCTCTCAAACCACTCTCAACTTTCCCATTCAAGTAAATATCTTCATGAGAGTTAGAATGAACCCAAGGAGTCTGTTTCTGTCCAGTCTCATCTTTCACAAATTTTGCTACTTTTTTAAAAACCTTTTCAATTGAAATTCCAGTTTCCAAAATCACACTTTTGAGATACTTTGTATAAATCCCATTTGCACCGCTACCATCAAGGGCTATCTCATTTGGAGAAGTTGAGTAGGCAATTATAGAATTCCCAATTCGCATACTTGGATTTGCAAGACCTCGACCGCCAATACTTCTACCACTTTTCTGAAATGGATTGTCTCGACAAGCGTCAAGAATAAAGATATTTGAACTTCCAACTTTTCCAAATTCGCTTTCAACTCTGGAAAAGTTCATACTCTCTTCTGGAATATCATCAGAAAAGTCGATTTTTGAGTCGATTGGAATTAGATAGTTTTCACCCTCCAGTTGCAAACCGTGTCCAGCATAGTAGAAAAGAGAGGTTTCCGAACCTCGTGAGTTCTCCGAAAACTTATTTAAGAGTTCTCTCATCTCTCTCTTCTTTAAGTTCTCACCATAAAATACCTTGAAACCCAAAGTTTCCAAAGCACTTTTCATATCTCGACTATCGTTCGTTGGATTTTTCAGTTTTGCTGTATTCTGATACTCTCCATTTCCAATTACAAGTGCTGTTTTCATAATTTCGTCTCCAACTCAACAAAGTTTTCATAAAGTTTAAAATTATTTTTCAAGGCTTGACCTCGGAAATGTCCAATGATATCCATATTAGAAACTTCACTACTTTCAGCCAACTCTTTTTGGATACTCTCTATTTCTGGATTTTTAAATCCTCGACTATCGGCAAAAATCTTACTGCTTTTATAAGCAATTTTTGGAATTTCTAACGGCAGTGGAGAGGCAATTACTTTAAAGATATCTTTTCCAAAAGGCTGTGTGATATCAAAGTCTGGTGTGGAGAGAGTTCTATTTGGCGGTATCAAATTATTATCTTTAGAAGTTGGGTATAAAAACTCTACTCTGTTTTCTGAATTTAAATTCACAATGTATAGATACATCTCTGTTTTAAATTTATGAAAAACAGTTGCCCGTAATTTCTCTTTTGAAGTTAAGATTTTGCTGTTCAACTCTATTTTTACTCTATTGTCAAT
The DNA here is from genome assembly GCA_024281175.1 of Candidatus Thiovulum imperiosus. Lineage (GTDB taxonomy): Bacteria > Campylobacterota > Campylobacteria > Campylobacterales > Thiovulaceae > Thiovulum_A > Thiovulum_A imperiosus. The sequence goes on along the minus strand of JAMJTW010000030.1, from coordinate 20,859 downwards.
AGTGTGAATATCAGCAATTTTCTCTGTTTCGCTATCTCTTTTTCTAAAAAGAAGAAACAGAATTAGAAAAAAGAGCAGTGCCAGTGCTGAAAAGATGTAAATTTGATACTTTTCCAGAATTGAGACTCGAGACTCTAAATTTTCTATTTCAGAACTTATAGTAGAGATAGAGTTTTCAAGTTTATCTATCTTCTCCTTTTGCTCACTCTTAAAATTTGAAACAGATTCCTCAAATCTATCTGAAATTACCTCTATCTTCTCATTCAAAACTCTAAAATTTGTTCTGATTTGGTAAAGTAGAGAATCTCGAACTTCAGAAATATCTGGAAGATTCTCCAAATCATTTTGAAGCTCTAAAATCTGGTTCTGAACCTCATCAGCAGTTACAGTTTTTAACTCTTTTAAATCTCTTTGAAGATAGTCTATCTCAAGTTTTAAAACCTCTTTCTGATGCTTGGAACTATCTTCCAAGTTTTCCAATTTGTAGAGCAGTTTTAAAATTCTCTTTTCTGTTTCAGCATCTATTTGGAGACTCTCTTTCTGAAAACTCTCTATTTCAAAATTGAGAATCTCCAAACCGTTTTGAAGTTCTGAAAGTGAAGTGCTGTTTGAAGAGATTTTCTCTTGCAGTTCCAAAACTCTACTTTTCAAATTGTTGTTGATTTGACAAATTCCCTTTACAAGAAACTTCTCTCCATCTTTTATAACTTCAGGAAGCAGTAGTGAAACAACTCCATTTGATGAGGTCTCCAATTTGTAAGCTATCTTCTCTTTTGCCTCTCTGTCTACAACTGAAATATCTTTCTGAAAATGAACTTTAAGTTTTGTGTTAAAACTCTGAAGAGCCTTTCTTTGAGCATTTACAATTGCTTCACTTTCTGTACGCCCCTCTCCACTACATTTTACTATCTCGTTTCCAAATAGTTGAATTGAAAAGAGTAGAACTGAAATTGCCTTTCTCATATTTTGCCTTTGATAAGATTTTGTAAAAATATCTTACCTGAAACAGAGATTTAAAGGGCTTCTGCTAAATGTACAACATCTCCAAAAACTAAAATGGCTGGTCTTGGAACACCTTTGGAGTTGGCTTCTAAATTTTCAAGATTTGTAAAAACTCTACTCTCTTCAACTCTCGAGATATTTGAAATAATGGCAACAGGAACTTCTTTTGAAACTCCAATTTTTAAAGCTGTTTCTACAATTTCTGGAATTCGAGAAAGTCCCATAAGAACGACAAGAGTGTGATTTCTCATTTTCAAAAGAGGTATCCAGTCAAGATTGACACGATTTCCATTTAAGTGGGCTGAAACAACAGAGAAGCCTGAGGCTAAACCTCGGTGAGTTGGAGGTAGTCCAAATGAGATTGAAGATGATATACCTGGAATGACTTCTACTTGAACTCTATTCTCAATGAGAAAAAGAGCCTCTTCACCACCTCTACCAAAAATATAGGGGTCTCCAGCTTTAAGTCTACCAACAATTTTACCTTTCTTAACTTCATGAAGTAGCATTATATTTATCTCTTCCTGTTTTTTTGAGTGACTTCCTTTCTGTTTTCCAACAGATATCTTCTCTACACTTTCAGGAATGAGTTCTAAAATCTCTTTGGAGATGAGGTGGTCATAAAAAACTGTATCGAGACTTTGTAAAGTTTTATAGGCTTTTATTGTTAGAAGTTCAGGGTCTCCTGTTCCAGCTCCAATAAGATAAACTTTGGAAAGAGCTTTTTCACTCTCTTTTTGAACTTCTACTAAATTTATCTCTTTTACCTCTCTCTTTTTACCAAACTCTTTTAAAATTTCTCCAAAATTTGGAGTGATGAACTTCTCAATTCTATCTCGAATTATCTGTCCTGCTCTTGGAGAGCTACCAGAAGTAGAAACTGCAATTTTTAAATCTCCCTGAACTATATTTGAGGAGAAAAAGAAATCACACTCTTTTGGAGTATCAACCCTATTTCGTAAAATTTGAGGATTTCTTTTTAAAATTTCACCAACTTCATCACAGCCTGTGGCATCAACTACAACTTTAAAATTTTCTAAATCAGACTCTAAAAATCGTCTCTGAATTCTATTTGTATCAGGAAAATCTAAGATAAAATCTTCTGAAATAACAACAAAATCTATACTATTTTTTTGTAAAGTTTCAGCTTTCTGCTTTGCAACTTTACCCCCTCCAATCAGTAAAATTTGAGGAGAATTTAAAAATATTGGTACTGTCTTATACATTTGATAATTGTAGTTTTAAAAACTGAATTTAAAATTAAATATTTGTAAAACATGCTGTTTATTTGATAATATATTTTTTAAATTTATTTAAATTTAAGGTAAATGTGTGTTAATTGAGAAAAAGAGCAAGTTAAACAAAATAGAGAAGTTGAAAGAGACAAGAACTCCAAAAGAGGCTTTAGAGAAACTTGAGGAGTATTCAAAATCTGGTTATGAAACTATTTTAAAAGAGGATTTAAGTTTTTTCTTAAAGTCATTTGGTATTTTTGATAGAAAAGAGCCAAACTCTTTTATGATGAGAGTTAGAGTTTCTGGAGGTAGATTATTACCTCATCAAGCTAAGAAAGTTGGAGAAGTTGCAAAGAGGTTTGGAAAAGATTACATCGATATTACAACAAGAATGCAGATACAACTTCGTTACTTGAAAATTGAGGATATTCCAACAGTAATTTCTGAATTGGAGTCGGTTGGTATCACCTCTTTTCAAACTGGAGTTGATAATGTAAGAAACATTGTTGCTGACCCTCTCTCTGAAGTTGCAAAAGACTCAATTTTAAGTTCAGATACCACAATTCAGAAAATGGAGTCTATTTTCTTAAAAAAAGATGAGTGGATTTCAGCACTACCAAGAAAATTTAATGTTGGAATTAATGGTAGTTTTGAAAATCGTTCAAACATCTTTGGACACGATTTCGCCCTTGTTCTTGCTAAAAAAAATGGTGAGTATGGATATAACTTATATCTTGGTGGAAAAGTTGGTGAAGTTGCAAAACAGACAGACATATTTCTAAAAGATGATGATGAGGTTTTAAAAGTTTTTGAAGCCACTTTAAAGATTTTTAGAAAATATGGTTTTCGAGATAATAGAAACAGAAATCGTCTGCACTATCTTTTAGAAGCTGTTGGAATTGAGAAATTCTCTACGACAATTAGAAAAGAGGCTAAAATCGAACTCCAAACATCGGGAGAGACTCTTGTTAGTTCAGAAGTTTCAAATGAGACTCTTGTCTCTTTGAAAAATAATGAGTTTGCAAAACTTATCATAATACCTGCTGGTATATTTTCAGGTAGTGAGCTTATAGAACTTAGTAACTCTGGAGAGATAAGATTTACTTATCAACAAAATTTATATGTGATTGGAAAAGAGAGATGTTTTTCAAAATACTCCTCTTATGAAAATAGCTTTTATAGAAATATGGTTGCTTGTGCTGGTTCAAAAGATTGTCCATTCGGAGTTATAGAGGGAAAACCTGACGCTGTTGATATGGCACACTACCTATCAGAAAAGATTGTAGATTTTGACGAAAATATCTCTTTTCACTGGTCCGCCTGTCCAAAAGGTTGTGGTATTCACGGTTTCGGAAATTTTGGATATGAGGGAACAAAGACAAAAGTTGATGGAAAAAGTGTTCCAGCAGTTCATATCTCTGTTGGCGGAACTATGCAGAGTGAGGGTAGAAGAGTTTTAAAATCAGTACCAATACCAGAAGCGAAACTCTACACTTATGACCTTGTTCAGATATTTTTAAAGATGAAAAAACCGTTTGAAACTTTTACAAATTTTGAAAAAAGAGTCTTGAGTTATTACTCACCTGAGGCGATAAGTTTTCTTCTCAAATTCAACAGAAAGTTTACAAAACTTGAAAACATAGAGTTTTCTCAAAACCCTGATAGTGGTAGAAAAGAGCTTTTTGAAATATTCTCTTTTGGAGTTCAGATATATAAAAACATATCTGGAGAAAATCCCTATGACGAAATCAGCAACTTTTCAACAACTTCTGAAAAAGCACCAGCAGAGTTAGAGTCATCAATTTCTAACACTATTCTGAAAATGGTTGAAAAGAGTTTTGGAGATAGATACCAACTCTTTTCAGAAATTTTAGAAGATTTGAAAATCTAAAACTAAATTCCACTCTAAAAAAAGAGTGGAGTTCTATTTAGTGATACTGCTTTCAACAGCAACATCATCTAGCCAGATTTTAAATAGAGTTCCTTCACCAACACCATTGCTCTCAAACTCTATTTTTCCACTATTTGCATTTAGGAAATTTACAAAAGAGTGGAGTCCAATACCGTGACCACCTTTTTTAGTTGTAAAGCCTGATTTAAACATGCTCTCTTTATCAGCAGGTTCAATACCAATACCAGAGTCTTTAACATATAGAGTGAGCGTTTCTTCGCTCTTTTCAGCATCTATCCAGATTTTTCTAATCTCTCCACCATTTTCAATAACAGCTTCAATTGCATTCTTAATTACATTGTTAAGACCGTGTAGAAATTGGTGTCTCTGATTTGACACAATAAGATTTTCTCCAAGATTTTTGACAATTTCAATATTATGTTTCTCCAGAGTTGGTTCAAAATCATTGAGAATATTTGCAACTATCTCATTTACATCAAACTCCATCACATACTTTTTTGAATTTCTATGAGTTGTATTGAACTGCTCTTGTTGATGTTTTATTGTAAGAACCATATGTTCTTGAATTTTCACAACCTCATCAAGATTTTGATAGAGTTTTGGAACTAACTTATCTACAAGAATTGTTTTAAATTTTTGGAGATGAGGTAGAGTCTTATCCTGTTTCCCCTCAAGAGCATCTTTATGAGATTTCTCTATTGTCTCAAAAACTCGACCATAATTTCCAGTAGCATCAAGACTTTTTCGAAGAGTTAGCATCTTTCCATTTATTCCAGCAAGTGAGTTTCCAATATTGTGAAGATAGCTACTTGCACTCTCAAAAAGTCCCATATTGTAAGCATACTCTGCCTCTTTCTCTTTTATCTTTTCTCGAAGTTGGGAGTCAATAAGTTCCTGTGTTCTTATATCCAGTTCGAAACTCATCTGATTGAAGTTTCCAGAGAGTTGGTCAATTTCATAAATACCAACTTTTTGAACACTATCTCCTCCAAGATGAGTTCCCAAATCTTTTGTAGCTTTAGAAAGTGTTTCTATTGGAAGTGCTATCTTTTCAGAGAGTCCACTTGAACGACGAACTAAATAAGCAAAAAAGAGTATGTAGAAAATTAGCATAACTCCAATGGCGATATAACCAACTCTATTTGAAAGCTCTTCCAATTCAAAAATAGGTTTAAAAACTATATTTTCATCAACAACCATCATCAGTCTCCAGCCTGTTTCTGGAATAAGTTGTTGAGAGAGAAGATACTTTTTTCCAGAAATCTCTATCTCTTTCAAATCCAAATTTTCATCTACAACTTTCTGAATTTGGTTCGGAATTTTAAAATCTTCAGGTTTTGTTACAGTTTCTAAAATTGCACTATCGTAAGAGTGTTCTTTTAACTCTTCTAATCCCAAGAGCCTCTCTATCTTTTCAGGCATCGCTAAAATCATTCCATCTTTGTCAATTAGAAAAGCATCAGCTTCCCAAGGTAAATTCAAATTCAAAATATTCTTTACAAATTTATCGATAGTAACATCAATTCCTGTTACACCCTCCAAGAAGTTTTCTCTATACACTGGAACTATACAAGATACCATCCAACCCTGTCCTGCGGGGTCTAAATATGCACCTGTCCAGACATGTTTTCTCTCTGGATTGTGTTTCGCATCAGCTTCAAAATAGAAATTATAATCCTCCATATTTATAGCACTACCATACTGAGTTGGAGCATCTGGCATAAATGGATAGAGTCGGTTCATATCGTCCCAAGTATTCAGGTAGACAGCTACAATATTTTGATTTGTATCAACTATCGATTTGAAAGTTGTATCCAAAATCTCAGATCTTTTGGCTTTCTGAAGTTCCTCTTCTCCAATTTTAGTTGTAGAAGCGTAATAGAGAGAACTTCCAACATGTGTTGTTTTGTAAAAAGCACCGTTTTCAGCAGTAGCAAACTGGACTTCTCCATTTGGCATTCCAGATAGATTTGGATTTGAGAAGAAAAGTTGATGCTCATTTTGAAGTAGAGAAGCGTATTTAGAAACTTCTTGAAGTTGATTGTTTATATTTGTTGTCTCTCTTTTAGATATCTCTTTAATATTTTGAGAAACCTCATCTAAGAGTGTATCCATGTTCTTTTCAGAAATAAAAAGATTTATAGAGAAGTATAAGACAAGTAGGGCAAGTTCTATCACAAAGATAGGAATTAAAGAAGCACCTAAGTAGTTTTTATAGATTATAGATTGTAGAGAATTATTTTTCTGCTTCACAAACACTCCTAAAAAATCATCTATTCTATTCTACCAAAAACTCTGAAGGAGAGAGTTCCTCCCTCACCCCAGAAGCTTATTTTAAAGGAGATGTTCTTGCGAAAAATATTAGCTTAGGCTCTCTCTATTGCCTCATCTAAAATTCTCTTAGCCTCTTCTTTTCCAACATACTCTTTAACCTTAACCCACTTATTCGGTTCAAGTATTTTGTAAGTCTCAAAGAAGTTTCTAATTTTATCGAGTGTAGGCTTAGGTAAATCTTCAAAAGATTGTATATGGTCGAAATTTGGGTCAATTTTAGAAACTGGAACAGCTAAAAACTTCTCATCCATACCAGACTCATCTTCTGTAACTAAAGCACCAATAATTCTCGTCTTGATAACACTACCAGCAACTAGAGGGTAAGGAGTTACAACTAAAACATCAGCAGGGTCACCATCTCCAGCAAGAGTATTTGGAACAAAACCGTAGTTTGCTGGATAGAACATTGCTGAATACATAACTCTATCAACCATTACCGCACCGCTATCTTTATCTACCTCATATTTTACATTTGAACCATAAGGTATCTCGATAACAACATTCACTTTGTCTGGATTGCCACCAGGAGAAATCTTCTCTAAATTCATACTTTTTCCTAAAAAATTTGTTAAAAATCATTTTAGTATAAAAATTTAGAAATATCAAATCCTGTTTTAAGAAATATCTCTTTGTAAAAAAATTTGAAATCTAAATTTATAACAATTTGAATTTTCTATTTATGATAGAATGAGTCTAATCTAAAAGTATAAGAAATTTCATTTTAAATATTAAATTTTGTAATAGTAAGGTCTATTTTATGAAAATATTGATAACACTTTTTTTGCTGTTTCCAATTTTTGCAAATGCTCTAGATTACAACTACTGGACACAATTTAAAAAGCAGTTTATTTCAGAAGATGGTAGAGTGATTGATAAGATGAATGCTGATATAACCCACACAGAGTCTATCGGCTACGGAATGTATTTTGCAGTCTCTTATGGAGATTTAGAAACTTTCCAAAAAATTCATAACTGGCTTCACTCAAATATGGAGTTGAATAAATATAATCTTTACGCTTGGAAATGGGGAAAACGAGATAGTGGTAGTTGGGGAATTCTTGATTACAATAATGCAACTGATGGAGATATGTGGATAGCCTATTCTCTACTTCTTGCCTATGAGAAATGGGGAAATCATGAGTATCTGAAAGAGGCTGAAAAACTTATTTCTGAAATTAAAAAAAGCTGTTTGATTCGGGAAAATGGCAAACTGCTACTTATTCCAGCATCTTTTGGATTTGTCCAAAACGAGTATATTCAACTAAATCCATCTTACACAATTCCTTTTATTTTTGATAAGTTTGCAATTTATGACAAAGATAGAATTTGGCAATCTCTTGTTTTAGATTCTTTAAGTATGTTTGAAGGTTCAGCTCTTGGAAATTTGAAGATGCACCCAGATTGGATTATGTTGGATAGAAAAAGTAGAAAATACGACTATTTAGAAGAGAAGTCAATTTTTGGTTTTGATTCCATCAGAACACCACTTTTCTTAGCAAGACAGTATCAACTAAAAAGAGAGATGGCATTTAAAGAACTTCTGGTAGGGTATCGAGTATTTATGCAGTATATAAAAAAGCTGGACAAATATATTTACCAGATAGATTTCAAAAGTCATAGAATTCGATATAGATATCCACCTTATGGATTTATAGCAGTATACCGCTATCTATTTAAAATATTCAATTTAGAACCATTGGAAGAGATGGATAGAAAAATAGAGAAAGGAATTAAGAATGAAACAGACAACTACTACTCTTTTAGTTTACTTCTTTTTACTGACATATTTTCCGAATAATCTATTTTCAGCAGTCTCTCTTTATGAAAAATCAATTTTAAATCTTGGAAAGAGTTTTGAAGAGAAAGGTGATTATGAAAAAGCTCTCAATGTTTATGAGAAGTACAATAGAGACTTTCCCGGAAACAGAGAGATAGAGAGAGCAATTGTAAAATTAAAAGTGAAGGCTAAAAACTCAAATCCTGAACCACAAAGAGTAACACGAAAGCAGAGTAGCTCTTCCAGAACTTTTTACGCTATTCAAACTTTAACAACAAGTAAGTCGTATCGAAAAGCTGCAGAGAGAGAAAAGAACCGAATTGAAAATATGGGACTAAAATGCTATTTGAGAGAGGGACGATATCTCTATCTTCGATGCAACCCATCTACAAGTCGTTCAGCTTTAAGAGAGGGACAAAATATCTTGAGAAGATTTGGAGTAGACTACTTTGTAGTTAGAGATAAAAGTGTTCCAAGTGAATTCTTTTTAGGAGGAGGTAGTACTCCTCAGGAAAACCCTGTTACTAGAAACCCTCGAGAAGAGAGACCAGCTCTCACTAGAAATCCTCAAGAGGAGAGACCAGCCATCACTAGAAACCCTCGAGAAGAGAGACCAGCTCTTACTAGAAATCCTCGAGAAGAATTGCAAAATCGAGAAGTAAATGGGAATACAAATTCTCAACCTCCACAACTTCATCTTTTAAAAGGTGGTCGTTCAAAACACTCAATTGCTGATGGATATAAAGCTCTGAATGCAAAAAAGCTCTCAACTGCAAAAGAGATTTTTAGTGATATTTTAAAATATAGTCCGCAAGATATTGATGCATCTTTTGGTTATGCTCTTGCATTTATGAATGAGGGAGATTGGCTTAAAGCATATGTAACTTTAAATCCAATTGTAGCACTAGCTAAAGATAGAGATGATATTCAAAAAACTTTCCAATCTATCATCTACAACATGAACTTAAAAAAAGGTTGGAAAAATGTCTCAAGTGACCCTGATAAATCTATCGCTTTTTTTAAAAAAGCTGGTGAAGTTGAGATGACAGCAGATGTTAGTGAGGGTCTTGCTTACGCCTTTACGAATGCAAAAGATTTTGATAGTGCAATACCAGAAGCCAAAAAAATCTTTGACAAAAAAAGAGATTTTAAAAGTGCAAATCTTCTAATTGATGCTTATTTAAAAGCAAAAAGAGAACCAGAAGCAGAAGCCTTTTTCAACTCACTTGAACCAAACTTTCAAGCAAATCTTGAATACAATCCAAAAAGAGAAAAACTTCTTAAAGAGGTAGAAAACCTCATCAACGAGCAACATTATCACCAAGCTAAAAGTCTTCTTCGAGAACTCTACTTAATGTTTCCAACAAATCAGAAAGTTCTTCTCTACTTTGCTGAAGTGTATAGAGGAGAGAAAAAATATAGCAGTGCCATAGAGTATTATAAAACTGTTTTGAGTCGAGATGAGACAAATAAAAATGTAATTCTTGGACTTAGTAAAGTCTATATCGCTACTGAAAAGTATGGTGATGCTTTACAACTCCTTCAAAAGTTAAAAGGAGATAGTCCTGAAATTAAAACTCTGACAAATAGTACAAAACTAAAGATGTATATGCAAGAGAATAACAAAAGAGAGGCTATGAATTTAGCAAAAAGTATGCTTTTAGATGACCCAACAAATGTTGAGCTTTATAAAATTCTCGGTGATTTGAATATGGAAGGAAACAATATTAGAGATGCCTATTTCTATTACGGTAGAGCTTTTCAACTCGACCCAGAAAATTTTGGAACTAGAATAAAACTCTTAAATTTACTTTTAGAACAGAACCTTTTTGACCAGATACAGACTCTTTTAGGAAAATTTCAAGGTTTCAAATTTTCTCCTGAACAGAGAACACAACTTCGAGATTTCTATATAAAATTTTATAAGAAATATACAGCTGTTTCACTTGAAGAGAAAGATTATGTTTATGCTCTAAAAGGTGCAAAATCTGGATTACAGATGGAGCCTGAAGATACATTTTTTATAGAGAGTGCTGGTTGGGCTGGATTGAATAGCAAACGATACAATGATGCAATTTTCTACTTCAACAAAATGATTGTCAAAGAACCTAAAAACTATACTATCATGTATGGACTTGGTTTAGCTTATGTGAATTTAAAACAGTTTGTTAAAGCTAAAAACTATTTCAAAATGGCTGAAAGAAGTTCCGATATAGATTTACTCTATAAAGTTGCTGAGATATATAAGGATATAGGATTTAAAAAAGACTCTTATCGAGTTATAAAACTTATTGAAGAGTTGGGAAAAAGAGATATAGGTATACAGAAAAGTGCAAACAGTGGAGGAAATAGCCCAACTCAATTTACAGCAATGCCAATTTCCCAAGAGATTTCTCAAAAAGATAACCTAAATACATTTAACCCTTTTCTAGCTGGAAATATTGCAACTTCTCCACCTCCAATTATGGAAATACCAAAAACTCAAACAATATACAATTCAGTACCCCAAGTTGTTCCAGAACCAGAAACTCTTGAAATCAAAAAAAAAAGGGTCAATGAAGGATTTTTCAGTTGGTAAAGAGATGAATTTAGACGCAACTCCAATTTTAGGCACAGGTTTGGAAGTAAATCCAACTTCAAATATAGTTCCAGTTTCAGAAACAGGTTTTGAGATAAATCCAACTTCAGGAACTGGTTTTGAGATAAATCCAACTTCAGGAACAAGTTTTGAGGCAACTCCAGTTTTAGGCGCAGGTTTGGAGGCAACTCCAACTTCAGGAACTGGTTTTGAGGCAACTCCAGTTTTAGGAACTGGTTTTGAGGCAACTCCAGTTTCAGGAATTGGTTTTGAGGCAACTCCAGTTTTAGGAACTCCAATTTCTGGAGTTAGTTTGGAAGAAGTTCCTACTTCAGGAACTGGTTTAGAAATTAGACCTATTTCTGGAGAAGATACATCTTGGGACGGAGTTTTAGAAAATAGAGCTGTTTCAAATTTAGAGAGTACACCTTCAAATATAGAGGTGATGAATTTGAACTCTGCACACCAAAATAGTTTGAAGCCAAAAAAGATAAGTGATATACCTTATACAGAACTTTTTAAGCAAGATGTTAAAGAGATAGATGCTATTCCAATAGATATATTTTTTTCTGAAGAGGTGGAAAGTGAACCTGAGAAAGAGACTATTGAAGTTGAGATAAGTGATGATGAGGTTCTTGAAATTCCAGAATTTCCAAAAGAGCATCAACCTCAAGAAAATTTTGAAACACCTCCAAAACTTCCAACAAAGAGAGAAGAGAAGAGTACAGAAACTCCAGAGTTTGAAAATGATGTTTCAAATCCATTTTTAGCAAAAGTGTCTGAATTAAAAGATGATGTTTTAGGAGATAGCCGAGACTCTGTTGGAGTTGGAATGTTCTACAAAACTAGAAGTGGTGAAGCTGGTTTAGACGCTCTTGATACATTTGTTTTACCAACTTTTGATGCACACATCTATTTAGGAATGTCTCACCATCTCTACGGAAATTTTAATTTACTAAATATGAATAGTGGAACAATTGTTGGTGATGCAAACGATAGATACGGTGCAAATGAGGGTGGAAATGTTGAAGCTATCTCCAATTTAGGTGAATGGAAAGTTGGTTATCAATATCTTGGTGATGATGACTCTATAACCTTAGAATATGGCTCTGCACCATCTCCTGCTGTATCTCCTACCGTAGAAAACTCTTGGAAAATTAAATACTCAACCAAATTCGGTAAAATATCACTTGATGTAGCCTATGTAAATAAGAGTGTCAAAGATACTATGCTCTCTTGGGTTGGAGATAGATATGAGTACAAAAATATAATTACTCCTGATGACCCCGAGACAGCGTTAATAAATGAAGAGAACTCAACAATAGGTAGTGGTGTTAGGGGTGGTATAACTAAACAGGGATTTGAAATTGGTTTGAAGCACTCACACGATGGAGAAATCGTGGCTGGAAACCTCAACTATTATAAGCTTACTGGCTATAAAGTGATGGATAATGAGGAGATGGCTCTAACCCTCCTATATCTTCGACTTCTTGATATCGATAAAATCGATACTTTTATGGTTGGTCCTATTTTAATTTATGATAACTACACATACAGTAGTAGTTATTTTACAATGGGACAAGATGGATATGGAAATGGAGGCTACTTCTCTCCTAAAAACTTTATTCTTTTGGGTGTTTATGCTGATGCTGGAAGAGTTGTTGATGAAAAATTTTTCTGGAAAGTTAAAGGAAATGCAGGAATTATGAGTTTTACAAATGGAGCTGACATGTTTCGGGAAGAGTCTGTGGCAGAAGAGGCTGGAGGATTTGGTTATGACCTTAAACTATTTGGAGGTTATAAACTCGACTCATCTCTTCAACTCTTAGGAGGAATGGGCTATCAATATGCAGAGAATTTTGCAAATCTATTTTTTGGTCTAAATGCAGTTTATTATTTTGGTAGTAAAGGCAACAGTGTAGGTGATTTGTCCAACGCTTCTAGTTTAAGAGAGATGGCGGAATAATGAAAGTTATAACTGTATACTCTTCAAAAGGTGGTGTTGGAAAGACAACTTTATCAACAAATATGGCTACAAATTTAGTTAGACAAAACTATAAAGTTTTGGTAATAGATACAGACCCTCAAAACTCTATTTTAGGTGTATTGGGTTTAGAATTACAGAAAGGTTTAAGTGAATTAGTAAATGGTTCTGCAAAATTAGGTGAACTTGTTATAGAGACAGCTCAAGGTTTCTATTTTATGTCTACTGGAATAGAGGCAAATAGAGATACTCTTGAGTTTTCATCACTATTACAAGAAGAGCCTTATTTTGTTAAAGAGGCAATCATCGAAGAGCTTGAAGATGAGTACGATTTTGTTATATTTGATACTCCGCCAGGTTTTAATCCGATGGCAAATAGTGCTATGTTAGCTAGTAATATTATTTTGGGACTTCTTGAAGCTGACCCAACCTCTTATGCAACTTTAGATTTGATGGAGTCTATTCTTTCCAAAATAAGAGATGCTGAAGAGAAAGAGATTTTATTTGTAATAAATTTAGTAGATATAGATGATTTAAGTGTCGATTTTGAGAAACTCCTTAAGTTTGTTTTTGAAGACCGATACCTATTCTCACTACCTTATGACTCAAATATAAAAAAAGCAGTTGCTAACTGTGAAACAATATATACAAACTTTTCAGATAGTCCTTACGCTATTTTATTAGATGAGATGATGGTTATTTTTTTAGAAAAGTTACAAAGATTAAATTAAAATATTAAAGTATATTTTCTAAAAATATACTTTATACTACTATTCACTAAGGAACAGTTTCATTGAACTTAATAAATAAATTAACAATTAAAACTATATTAATTATAACAGTAATATTTACACTATTCTCATCTGTTTTAATAATAGCTTTAACTATAAATTATTCAAGTGAAGTTAAAAGATTAAACAGAATTTTTGTATCAACAACAACTTTAAAAAATTATCTTTATAGGGCTGAAAGAAGTATATACAGATTTAAAGAGTTCAAAGATGAGAAACAGGCTGATATCTTTCGAAAAGATATCTACAAACTGCAGAAAAAAATTGATGAACTTGGTAGAAAGTTTAAAGAGAGAGGATTTGATAGAAGCCAACTTAGTGAATTTCAACATCTTGTAAGTCATCTACTGAAAACTTTTATAGAGTATAGTAATGAAGAGAAACTGTTTGGTTTCAATTCAAATATGGGTATTCTCCAAAATCTAAATTTTGCAAGAGAACATCTTAGAAGCTCTATCTTAGAGGCAAAAGCCTACTCTTTTTTAAAAGATATTTTAATTCTTGAAATTGATGAGAGGGAGTTTGTAAATAGAAGAGATATCTATTTTATGAAAAAGTTTCAATTAAATTATGACAATTTTTATTTAAGAATTCAAAAATCAAACCTTTCTCAAAAAAAGAGAGATGAGATAACTCTAAACTTAAGAGAATACCAACAATATTTTGGTCAATCTGTTGAAGTTTTAACTAAAATAGGAAATTATAAGAATAACGGTATTTTAGGAGATATTCAAAACTATCTTTACAACTCTTATCAAATAGTTGATAAGACAATATCCTATATAGATAGGAAGGTAAAGCAAGAGAGAAAGCAGATTGAGAAATTTTCAGCAATCTCTATTGTAACAACTCTACTTCTACTTTTATTAACTCTATTTCTATTTTCAAAAAGAGTTATAAAATCTTTTAATAAATTACATGAGTTTACAGTAGAGTTTAAAAACTCTCCAGAAGTTCAATTTCAAAATAGAGATGAGTTTTATGAGATAGGAAAAAATGTAGAGATACTAGTTAATAGATTTAAGAATGAGATTATTAGTGACAAAGAGATATCAGAGGAAGAGAGAGATATTTTAGAGAATTTTGAGAGACTCTCATTTGAATTAAATCAGATAAGTAAAAGATTGAATAAGAGGAGTCGAGATGGGATTTCAGCAATTCACTCTTTTAGCTTTAACTTTGAAGCTCTTTTAACTATTTCTAAAAGTTTGGAGTCATATCTTTCTACATCAAAAAGTGAGTTTGAAGATGGTATGCAAAATCTACTATTTATTTCAGAAAAAATAGAAGAGAGTGGAAATGTTAACTTCTCTCTTTCAAAAAAAGTTGATGAGGTAAATAAAGTTCTAAATGGTAAATTTATAAGTTCACTTAAAATAATATCAGATAGTGTAGATAGTCTTGGTCATGAAAATATAATAATTGCCAATATGTTGAATGGTGAAATCGACAATATCTCAAAAGATAGAAAGAAAATTGTAGAGAATATGAAAAATATCAATGTTGAAATAGTTAGTGCATCTAATACTATCTCTGCAATTAAAAATAGTTATAATGCCATCTCTTCCGATATATTAAAGTTTCTTGAAACATTTGATAAAACTTTTCAAATCATAACTTCTTTAAAAGCTCAAGAAGAAATAGTCAATAATAGAAAAACTAAGATAGTGGAAATAATTGATGATATAGCTACAACTAGTCACAAAAATAGCGATGCCTTACAAGAAAACTTTACTCATATTGAAAGTATTAAAGAGTTGAATAATAGAATTTTAAAAGATAAGTTACAAGATAAATGGAATGAGCATACTTGAGAAATCTTGGAAGCATAGAAGATTTCTCATAATATAGAAATTCTAACTCCTACTTCACTTCTAAAAGAGTTATAAAGTTTCCAATGCTAACTCTATCGAGTGCAATATATAAGGGTGGAAGAAGTAGTGTTGTTTGAGAGTTTCCAGCCATTCCAATATTTCTTGAAAAGTCTCGAATTGAAATACCACTTTTAAAGAGAAATTCTAAGATTTCGTCTCGATTTTTTTGAATTACATATCTATCATTATCAAATCTACTTGCTTCAACTTTTAAAGAGCGGATTGGAGTATATCTCTTTTCTACCATTGGTGAAGAGATATAAAGCGACTCAGCAGAAACTCTATTACCTTTTGTAACAAGTTTATAACTCAAGATATATATCTCTCCTCCAAATAGAGTGGAAGAGAGAAGTAAAATACTAAATTTTAAGAAGGTCATTAAACCAACCATTTTGAGGTAGGATATTTCCAAATATATCACCATAAAATTGTGTGCTGAAAATCACATCTGTTACAATGTAGTAGCCATCTATCTGATATCCAAGAAAGCCGATAAGAGCATATAAAATTATAGTTCCAATAATATTATTTTTCTCATAGAGATTTATTGCTGTTCCAAAAGACCTTTTAAGTCTATTATTTGTTAAATCAACACTATAAACCTCATCAAGAACAAGATGAGTTAAAAAACCTAAAAAGACAAAGAAGCCTCCCCAAATTGCTGTGTGTGGCTCTATCCAGAAAAGAGCTTTAAGAGAGAAATATCCTAAAATTCCAAAGAAAAATGCCATCGGTAGTGAGTGAAAAATTCCTCTATGAACTGTAAATTTCTTAAACAGCTCCTCCACCACAAGTTTCATAAAGTAAAATGTTCCAAACCACAATATCGCCATCTCAATTAGAGAGTAGTTATCTTTACTAAAGATGACAAAAAATGCTAATAAAACAGAGAGCAGAGTAAATGTAACTTTAAAAGGTGTACTATTATCTGAGTCTAAATCTGGAAATAGTGAACCGACTGTTCCAAGTGTAAACATAAGCAGAGCTTCGCTTGCACTTAGATTTTGTGTTGAGAGAAGTAGCGTTGAAGATACACCAGCTACTGATGCTCCAACAACCATATGAGTTTTAAAATTTGCCATATAGAAAGACACCTCCAATATTTTTATGCTAGAATAGAAATAGTTCATATTGTAGAACCAATTTACTTAAATGAGGATATGTGTATGAGAGTTGGAATAATGTTGGGAGACAACTCTTCAGACTTTGTTCATGGGAAACAGAATAGAAATAATCTCCATAAATTTTTCACTAGCGACAAAATCGCTTTTGATATTTTGAAGAATTTTCCAAAAGGTGTTGGAGTTGAGTTAGAGCTAATTAAAAGAGCTTATATAAACAATCTTTCTAATTTGACAAATGGCAAAGGCTTCGATTTTTTAGTCTCTATACAGTGTCATATAAGTGGAGGATTGGGTGGTTTTGCAGTTAGATATCACAGTCAATCTACTCAAGGCAAAGATTTAGCCTCCCTTTTTCATAGAAATATATCACCAATAATTAAAATTCCTGACTTAGGAACAATTTTAAGAAGTGATGCTGATAGTGATGGGATAGCGATGAAAAATATAGAAGCACCATGTATTGTTGTTGAAGTTTTTCCTTCAGAGATAGAAGAGAGTAAAGTACAGCAATTATTAAATAGATATGATGCAATAATTGAAGCATATATAAAATCTATAATTGAAGCTAAAAGAGTTTTAAATAGATGAGAAAAGCGATTTTAGTAATCACAGATGGAATAGGTTTTTCTGAGAAAACTAAATTCAACGCATTCTATAATGCTAAAACTCCAACTTATGACAAACTTTTTGAAACAACTCCTTATGGAATGGTTGCAACTTCTGGATTATCTGTTGGTCTTCCAGATGGTCAAATGGGAAATAGTGAAGTTGGACATATGACTATTGGTAGTGGTAGGGTTTTGTATCAAGACCTTGTAAAAATTTCACAAGCAATTTCTAATGGTGAGTTGGAAGAGAGAGTTGCAAAAGCTTTAGAGAGTGAAAAAGTTCACCTCATCGGTCTTTTTAGTGATGGTGGAGTTCATTCTCATATAGAACATCTTTTTGGACTTATAGATATAGTTCTTAAGCATGGTAAAAAACCTATTTTACATCTAATTAGTGATGGCAGAGATGTTGCTCCAAAATCTGTAAAAAAGTATTTGGAAATGCTTTTTGAAAAGTTTGAAGAGAGAGTAGAAATTGCATCTATTGGTGGAAGATTTTTTGCAATGGATAGAGATAAGAGATGGGATAGAGTTGAAAAGGGATATAGAGCTATTGTTGAAGCCTCTCCAAAAAGTGAAAGTACTGTTTTAGAGTATGTTGAGAGTAGATATCAAAATGGAGAAAGTGATGAATTTCTAACTCCAATCTCTTTTGGAAGTAGAGTTGAAGATGGAGACTCTATTATCTTCTATAATTTCCGTTCTGACCGAATGAGAGAGATAGTTGAAGCAGTTGGAAATGAAGAGTTTGTAGAGTTTCCTAGAGAAAAGAGAGAAGTATCTCTTTTTACAGCTACTTCATATCAAGAAGATTTCTCTTATCCAATTCTATTTCCAAAAGAAGTTCCTCAAAATGGACTCTCTGAAACTATTTCAAAACTTGGGCTTTCTCAACTTCATACAGCAGAAACAGAAAAGTATGCTCACGTAACATTTTTCTTCAATGGTGGTTTAGAAGAACCATTTCTAAATGAGAGTCGAATTCTTGTAAATAGTCCAGCTGTTAAAACTTATGATGAGAAGCCTGAAATGAGTGCCGTAGAAGTTACTGATGAGGTTCTAAAGGGAATGGATTTCGGATATGACTTTATTGTTGTAAATTACGCAAATGGTGATATGGTAGGTCATACTGGAGTTTTTGAAGCTGGAATTGAAGCTGTTGAAACAGTAGATAGAGAGTTAGGTAGAGTTTTAGAAAAGGCGAAAGATTTAGGGTATAGTTTAGTTCTAACTAGTGACCATGGGAATTGTGAAGAGATGGTTGATGAAAATGGAAATATTCTCACAAATCACACAACTGGAGATGTTTGGTGTTTTGTAGAAGCTGAAGGTGTTTCAGAAGTGCAAAGTGGAAATCTCTCAAATATCGCTCCAACAGTATTAAAACTTATGGGCATAGAAATCCCAAAAGAGATGGAGAAGCCTCTAATTTAGACTGTTTAGATGTCATTTCGAACCCTTCAGGGTGAGAAATCTTGAAAGTATGGAAATTTCTGTATCGCTACGCTCATATCGAAATGACAGAAGAGACAGATGGCTATTTAGCCACTCCAAATTTAGAAGACTCTTTTAGAGTAGAACTCTTTTCGATACTCTTCAAACTGCCCTTTCTGAATAGCTTCTCGAACTTCACGCATAAGATTTAGATAGTAGTGCAGGTTGTGAAGAGAGGCAAGTCTAATATATGTTATCTCTTTAGCTCGAAAAAGGTGATTTAAGTAGGCTCTTGAGTAGTTTTGACAAGTGTAACAGTTGCAACTAGGGTCTACTGGATTTGAGCCCTCTTTAAATCGTGACGCTTTTATACTAAGGCGTCCAAAAGAGGTGAAAAGAGTTCCATTTCTAGCATTTCTAGTTGGCATAACACAATCAAACATATCGATACCTCGATAGATATTTTCAATAAGGTCTTCAGGAGTTCCAACACCCATAAGATATCTTGGCTTCTCTACTGGAAGCAGTGGAGCTGTAAACTCTACTGTATCATACATTGCTTGATTTGGTTCTCCAACAGAGAGTCCACCGATAGCAAAACCATCAAAACTCTTTCCAGAAATTTCTATCTCTGTGAGTTCTGTTGCACTCTTTTTTCTAAAATCTAAATCTACTCCACCTTGAACAATTGCAAAAAGATTTTGAACCTCATCTTTTCGAGTTTCTAAATGGTATTTTAGAGACTCTTTTGCCCATCTTGTTGTTCTCTCAATAGAGTCTGAAATTCGTCTCTTTTCAGCAGGTAGTGCGATGAGGTCGTCAAGCACCATCATAATATCACTACCTAAACTATTTTGAATATCTATCACTTTTTCTGGAGTAAAATAGTGTTTTGAACCGTCAATGTGACTTTTGAATTCGATTCCAGAATCTGAAGTTTTGGACTCTTTAAGAGAGAATGCTTGAAAACCACCACTATCAGTTAAAAAACTCTTTTCAAAATTTGTAAAACCGTGAAGACCACCCATCTTTTCTACTATTTTATGGTTTGGTCTCAAATATAGATGGTAAGTATTTGCTAAGATAATTTCAGGTTTTAGATGCTCTTTTAAATCAACTGTATCAAGGCCTTTAATAGTTGCAAGAGTTCCAACAGGCATAAAAACGGGAGTCTCAATTCTACTTCGAGTTGTCTCTATTACTCCATAACGAGCATTGCCATCTGATTTTAGAACTTCAAATTTCATCTATTTACTAAAAATCCCATAACTTGCTCATTTTCAAAACCACTCTTTTTCTCTCTATCAATCTCTTTTATAAAAGCACTCTCTGTAAAAAGTGGTTTCTCTTCAGTAGCTACATGAAAAGCTGTATTTTTAACAATCAAATCTATCTGACCACCAGTAAGTTTATATTTTGCCAACTTCTCTACACTAAAATCTTTCTCAAAAGGTGCTTTTTCTGGCAAATGTTTTTTCCAGATTTCGATTCTCTCTTTTTCTGTTGGAGGTTTAAATTCAACTTTATAATTAAATCTTCTTGAAAATGCTTTATCTAAATTCTCTAAGAGATTTGTTGTTGCAACTAAAACACCTTCAAAATTCTCTATCTGCTCAAGAAATATATTTTGCATCTGATTGTACATTTGGGAAATTGAGGAAGCTGTATCAGTTGAACGAGCAGTAAGAAATTGGTCAGCTTCATTAAGTAGAAGAACAGGTTCAACTCCACTCTCTTTAACAATCTCTTTATAAGAGTCGAAAATATTTCGAACATTTTTTTCACTCTCTCCAACATACATCGATAGAATTTTTGAACAGTCAAAGTGAAGAACCTCTTTTTTAAGAGTTTTTGCAAGAGCAACAGCAGTCATAGTTTTTCCTGTACCTGGAACTCCATGAAAGATAATTCTAGCATCTACCCCTTTTTTTCTATCTCTAATTCCCCACTCATAGAGTCTTTCAACAACTCGCTTATCAAGTTGTTTTACAATTGTATTGAGAGTCTCTCTACTCTTTTTTGTTAAAACAACATCTTCAAGACTATTTTTTGGAGTTATAAGTTCAAAAAGTTCACCCTCATCAACAAGTTTCTGAAGAATTTTCCTCTTATTTTCTCGTTTAACTTTTTTTCCACCTTCAATTGTGTGGAGAACCTCATCAGTAATATAAATCTCTTCATTTGAAAAACTCTTCTGCTCATTTAC
>JAMJTW010000029.1 GCA_024281175.1 Candidatus Thiovulum imperiosus | reverse complement strand
CAAAATCAGTAATAGTAAATACATTAGAGTGTGAAGAAGCATTGAGTTCAACTATTAACCCTGTTCCAGCACTTCTCTCTGGAGCTACATTTATGGCAATTGCTGTTATGTATCACTATGGTTTCTCTTTCGAGTCCCTATTCTCAAAAGCAGTAGAAGTTAAAGACATCTCTGTTATGTCTCCTGGAGGTCTTGTATCTGACCCAATTTCAGCAATCTCTCTCGGTATCGCTTTAATGTTTGGTACAGCTGGACTTCCTCATATTTTGATGAGGTTCTTTACAGTTGCTGATGCAAAAGAGGCTCGAAAATCTGTTTTCTTTGCAACTGGTTTTATCGGTTACTTCTACATTCTGACTTTCATAATTGGTTTTGGTGCTATTGTTCTTGTAGCTACAAATCCAGAATATTTAAGTGGTGATACTCTAATTGGTGGTAACAATATGGCTGCAATTCACCTTTCTCATGCTGTTGGTGGAGATATCTTCTTAGGCTTCATTTCAGCTGTGGCGTTTGCAACTATTCTTGCCGTCGTATCAGGTTTAACTCTTGCTGGAGCAAGTGCTGTTTCTCACGACCTTTACGCTTCTGTTTTCAAAGGTGGAAAAGCTGATGAGCAGAAAGAGATAGTAGTTTCTAAAATTGCTACTATAACTTTAGGTGCTATTGCAATTCTCCTTGGTATCATTTTTGAGAAGCAGAATATCGCATTTATGGTTGGTTTAGCTTTTGCAATTGCGGCTAGTGCAAATTTTCCTGTTCTCTTTTTAAGTATGTTTTGGAAAGGTCTTACAACTCGAGGTGCTGTAATTGGTGGAAGTTTAGGTCTTCTCACTGCAATAGTTCTTGTTGTTCTTGGTCCTGTTGTTTGGGTTCCAATTCTTGGATATGAAGAAGCTATCTTCCCTTACAAATATCCAGCTCTATTCTCTGTAACAGTCTCTTTTGTTGGAATTTGGCTCTTCTCTATTTTAGATAAATCTGAAGATGCTCAAAAAGAGAAAGAGGCCTATGATGCTCAATTTGTCCGCTCTCAAACTGGTATTGGTGCCGAAGGTGCTGTAAACCATTAAATTTACAAAGAGTCTGCTAAATACAGACTCTTTTAAGATAATCTATTTTTATAATCTAAATATCCAAACTCTTTTATAATTCGAATTTCTCCATCTTTTTGTGTAGCGATAGTTGGTAGTGGAAGACCATTGAAAGTTGTATTTTTGACCATTGTGTAATGTATCATATCTTTGAAGATAATTTTGTCACCAACTTTAAGAGGTTTCTCAAATTTATAATCTCCGATTATATCTCCAGCAAGACAGCTATTTCCAGAAAATCTATAAGAGAATTTTCCATCAGGAGTATCACCAACAACATTTGGGCGATATGGCATAGCGAGAACATCTGGCATATGAGCTTCAGCAGAAGTGTCAAGAATTGCGATTTCTATACCATTTTCCACAATATCTAAAACTGTGGAGATAAGATATCCAGTTTCCCAACCGATAGCTTCAGAAGGCTCTATATAAAATTTAAGATGAGGATACTTTTCTCTAACTCTTTTACCAAATTTTATAAATCTCTCTACATCATATCCCTCTCTGGTGATGAGGTGTCCTCCACCCATATTTACCCATTTTACTTTTGAAAGCCATTTTCCAAACTTCTCTTCAAAAGCATTCCAAAGAGGTTCTAAATCCTCAATTCCCTGTTCACAAAGAGCGTGAAAATGGAAACCATCTATCTTTTCAATCAACTCTTCTCTAAACTCACTTTTTATAACTCCAAGTCGGCTGTAAGGGGAACAGGGATTGTAGATTTCTACGGCAGTTGAGCTATATTCTGGATTTACTCGAATTCCAATCTCTCTATGTTTTGAAATTTCATAATACTTTTCTAATTGGGAAAAAGAGTTAAAGATGATGGTTTTACTAATCTCAAGAATTTTAGGAAATTCATTTGGATTGAATGCGGGAGAGTAGGTATGAACCTCATCACCAAACTCTTCAAAACCGAGTAGAGCTTCATGAAGTCCAGAAGCTGAAGTTCCAGATAGATATTTTTTAACAGTAGAGAAAGAATTCCATAGAGCAAAACCCTTTAAAGCCATTAAAATTTCTATTCCAGACTCTCTATTCACCTTTTGGAGAAGCTCTAAATTTCTCTCTAGCTTCTCCTCTTCTAAAACATAAGCTGGAGTTTTCAAGACATCATAATTTCATAAGGTCGAGATATCTTATCAACAAGTCCAGCTGGACTCATGTTTCGAGACTCTCTCGCAAACTCTCGCCCCTCAAGAAAAACCAAAATTGTTGGAACTGCAAAAACTGTAAATTTAGCAGGAACATCGGCAGTTTCTGAAATGTCTACTGAGTATCTTCCCATCTCTGGAAAACTCTCTTTCATAAGTTCCATAACTTTCGGTTTCAAAGTCTTGCAAACATTACATTTTGGAGAAGTAAAGTAGACAATTGTCGCTTTTTCACTCTCTAAAGCACTCTCTATTTCAGGAATAGTTTTAATATCTTTATACAACATAGATTTTCTCTTAAAAAAATGTAGCGGATTCTACCCTATTTGCGAAATCACTCAAAACATAAATACCTGTATCTAATTCCATCTCTTCGAAAACTAAAACAAGTTTATACTCACCATTCTCTGCTTCCGCCAAATCTCTAATTTCCACTAATTTCTCTTTTGACATAAAATCTGAAATTTGAAGTAAAACTCTTTTTGGAATTTCAACTTCTTTTGGAATCTCCTCTACTTTTTTTCCTTTTGAAAGTCTTTTACTATTTTCAGCAACTTCAGAGAGTGGAAAGAATTTTTTAAATTTGAATTCCTGTTTTCCCTCATTCAACAATACTTTGCATCTCATTCCAATCGGTTTTTGTAAATCTAACTTTTGGAGAGCTTCAATTTCAGAAGAGAAGAAAATTAGAGGTAGTTCTCCACTACTATCTCCAATTTTTCCCATAGCGTATGGATTTCCAGCTTTGGAAGTTTTCGTTTCTCCAATTTCCAAAAGTCCAACTAAAAGAATTTCTTGAGAATGTAGAAATTTGCTCTTTTCAGAAATTTTTGAAACCTTTTTAAGTTTTTTTATCTCTTCTTTATACTCTTCCAAAATTTTCTGTTTTGAAATCTCTTTTTCAACTTCTTCTTGAACCTCATCGAAAGAGAGAATTTTTCTCTTTTCAAGTTTTAAATTCTCATTTTCAAAAGTTACAAATGCTCTAATTCCAACTGGTTTTTTTAAATCTAAATTTTCCAATTTTCCCAACTCAGAAGAGAAAAGTATAGTTTCAAGTTCCCCTGTGAAGTCTGTGAGCTTCCCTCTACCATATCTATTTCCAGCCTTGGAAACTTTATCCTCAACTATTTCAAGAAGACCTAAGAAGATGACACCTTTCTCATTCAAATCCTCTTTTTCAGAAATTTTAGAAATAGGTGAAAACTCTTTTCCAAATAGCTCTTCCAAATCTTCTCGAAACTCATCGAGAGGGTGGGCGAAAACATAAAAGTTTAAAACCTCCTTTTCAAAATCCAACATCTCTCTTAAAGCAAACTCCTCTGTTGGAACAAGAGAGAGTTTATCTGTCTTTCCTCCAATCTCCTCTTTTTCAAAAAGACCATCAGATAGTTTTGCAATTTTCCCAACATCTTTGGAGAAATCTACTATCTTTTCCATTCCATCTAAAATTGTTTTTCTGTTATACCGTGTATTATCAAAAGCTCCAGCTTTAGCTAAGGCTTCCATTACTCCTTTACTCGGTTTCACTTTATTTAGAAAGTCTTCTATTTCCGAGAATTCTTCTACTTTTCTTGCATTCAAAAGATGTTCAACAGCACTTTCACCAACTCCCTTAATTCCCTCAAGACCAAAGACGATAGAGCCATTTTGAACGGAAAACCCTTTTTGAGAAAGATTTATATCTGGAGAGAGGACTTCAATTCCCATCGATTTTGTTTCTTCAACATAAAGGGCAATTTTGTCCATATTTCGACTTTCGGTAGAGAGAAGAGATGCCATAAATTGAGCAGGATAGAAAGTTTTCAGATAAGCAGTTTGAAATGTAATCATCGCGTAAGCTGCGGAGTGAGATTTATTAAAACCGTATCCAGCAAATTTGGCGATGAGGTCATAAAGAGTTTTTGCTTTCTCTTCCTCATGTCCAAGTTCTACTGCACCAGAAACAAACTCACCCTTATATTTTTCCATATCTTCAAACTTCTTTTTTCCCATCGCTCTCCGAACAAGATCAGATTTTCCAAGAGAGAAACCACCTATCTTTTGAACTATCTGCATAACCTGTTCTTGATAGACGATGACCCCATAAGTTGGCGAAAGTATCTCTTCCAATTCTGGAAAGTGCGTCTCTTCAAAAGGGTAGAACACATCTTTTCTTCCATGCTTTCTCTCAACAAAATCATCTAACATTCCAGCGTCCATCGGTCCAGGACGATAGAGAGCAATTAGAGCGATGACATCTTCAAAATTTGAGGGTTTGAGTCGTCTATTCAAATCTTGCATTCCACCCGACTCAATTTGGAACATTCCTATCGTCTTTCCAGCTGACATCATTTCATAAACTTCTGGAACATCTACACCAATTTTATGCCAATCTACTTCCCCAATAAGCTCTATCGCTCCAGCAATTACATCAAGAGTTTTAAGACCCAAAAAGTCGAATTTTATTAAATCCACATCTTCCAAATAGTTTAGAGAATATTGAGTAACTCTATCTCCCTCTTTTGAGAAGAAAAGCGGACTTTTGTGCCAGAGTTCCTCATTTGAAATTACAACTCCCGCAGCGTGAATTCCAGTATTTCTTTTGAGTCCCTCCAACTTTTCCGAAATATCCCAAACTTTTTGAAAATCCTGACTCTCTTCCAACTTTTTTTGAATATCTTTTTTAGCATCTTCCAGTTTTGTTCCAGGTTTGTCAGGTATAAGTTTTGTAATCTCATTAACATATTGTAGAGGAATTTCAAAGACTCGACTCACATCTCGAATTACACTTTTTGCTGAAAGAGAGTTAAATGTAACAACTTGAGCAACATTCTCTTTTCCATACTTCTCTTGGACGTAGTGTATGATTTCCTTTCGTTTGTTTTGAGCAAAATCCATATCGATATCTGGCATGGAAATTCGTTCAGGATTTAGAAATCGCTCAAAGAGAAGTCCATATCTCATCGGGTCAATATCTGTAATTTTGAGTGCAAAAGCGACAAGCGAACCTGCTATACTCCCCCTTCCAGGTCCTATTGGAATGCTGTTTTCACCAGAGTAGCGAACAAAGTCCCAAACAATAAGCATATATCCAGGAAAGTTCAGCTTATTTATCATCTCTATTTCAAAATCGAGTCTGCTTACATACTCTTCAGGAACTCCATCTGGAAATCGCTCTGCTAATCCTCTTTTAGAGAGTTCTGAAAAGAGAACAGCATCATTTTGAAAAGAGAACCGTTCAGTTTCAGGAAGAGAGACACCAAAATCTTCTGAAGTTTCCAGAGTGAATTTGAAGTTTGGAGGTGTTGGGTTTCCTAAATTTAGTTCCAAATTACACTTTTCGGCGATGAGGTTTGTATTTTCTATTGCTTCTGGTATATCTAAAAATAGATTTTCCATCTCTTCTGGAGACTTTATGTAAAACTCGTGAAAATCGTGCTTCATTCTCTTTGGGTCGTTCCAAGTTTTTCCAGTTCCAATTGCCATATAAACTTCATGAGCTTCTGAGTCGTCCTCATTTGTGTAGTGAGTATCGTTTGTTGCTACAATTGGAATTCCAGTTTCACGGGAAATCTTGAGAATGTCGTCATCTATCTTCTGTTGAACTCCGATACCGTGTCTCATAATTTCAAGATAGAAGTCTTCTCCAAAAATCTCTTTATACTCTAGTGCTACTTCTACCGCCTTTTCGTATCCTCCCCAAATCTCTAATTCGCTCTTTTCTGGATTTAAATGGAAATTTACCTCTCCAGCAAGACAGGCAGAAGTTGCAATGAGTCCATCACTCCGTTCTTTCAACATCTCTTTTGTAATTCTAGGTTTATAGTACATATTTTCATAAGCCTTGGAAGAGAGATACATAAGATTTTTATACCCAACTATATCTTTTGCATAAAGACACAAGTGAAACGAACCTTTTTCTCGAACTCCAAAATCATGGTTTGTAACATAAGCCTCAATTCCAATAATTGGTTTTATTCCCTCTCTTTTCATGGTTTGGTAAAACTCAATAGCTCCAAACATATTTCCGTGGTCAGTAATCGCTACGGAACTCATTCCAAGCTCTTTCACCTTTTTTGCCACATTCTTGATTTTGTTTGCACCATCAAGAAGTGAATAGTCAGTATGAAAATGCAAATGGGTATACATCAAATCTCCTTTTTAAAATTGTAACTGTTTTAGAACTACATAGCTTTTTATGAAAATCCTATTGCTATTTTGCCTCTTCCTTTTATTAGCTACTTTTTCCCACTCAATAGCCTTTTTGTCTTCAACAATTCTAATATATTTACTATACAATCATGTTACTATTCTGGTTTCAAATAAATTTTAAAAACTCTTTTTCATTAGTTAAATAAAAAAATGGAAGAGACGATTATCACATTAGAATAAATCAAAATAGGGGTTTTGCTAATGAAAACTTCAAGACTAAGTTTAGCAACAGCAGTAGCTTTAGGCTTAACAACTGCTTCTCTCTCTGCAAATGATCTATTAGACATTAGACTTAATGATGGAGCATGGAAATTTATCGGTGTAAATGGTGGATTTACTGAGGCTTCTAGTGGTGATGTTTCAGCTGAGGATTTAATTCCATCTACATTCGATGGTTTCGCTTCTGATGAGACAGACGACAATAATTCTGAAACTGTCTTTGGATTTGACTCTACTATATCTGCTGAAGGAAACAACGCAACAGTAGAAATCAGTTTACTAAACTACACAAGTGGTAGCGATGATGAAAACATCGGTAGTGCTGGTCTATATGTTGAGTCAGGAACTGCTTTCGAGTATAGTGCTAAAATACCTGAGATGTATGTAAAACTTCCTGATAGCACTGAACCAGATTTAAGAATTGCATTCCAACAAGATTACAATGGTGAAACTTTTTATATTGATGTAAATGATAGTACAGCAATTTATGAAGGTACTTTTGATGATAGTGCTACTCAAGATAATCCATTAGATTTAACTCTTATTAGCACTTCTCCATCTGATAAAAAAGATGAAAATTTAACTATTGAATATGTTTTTGATAGAAACCTCTCTAATAACCCTGGATTTGAAGTAAACACTTCTGCCGATAAGAATGACTATACTTATAGTGATTTCAATAATGAAATTGATGATGATGACACTCTCTCAATCTTCTATTACAACGCAAACAGCAATAGATGGGAAACATTTATTAAACCTGCTGGTGACTCTTTAGATGATGTTTCTGGAGACTTTTCAGAACTAGAAGCTGGAAAAGGGTATTGGGTTAAATATACTGGTATGAATACAGCATCTCAAAATGAAGCTGGTCTTATTCTTGGAAGTGGAACTCTTACAAGTGCAAACTATTCTGCTTTAAATCTTGAAGATGGCTGGAACATGGTTGCTATGAATGAAGCTACTCTTATGAGAAGTGCTGGAACAGGGTTAATAGTTGAACTCAATGCTTCTTCACACTCTAATGTATTTACTATTACTGATTTTG